>JAJQGK010000071.1 GCA_021200555.1 Clostridiales bacterium
TCGGAAGGGGCTTCGCCCCTTGCGGGCGGACACATGGGTCCGCCCCTACGGCGGGCTATTTTAAACGGATGGTTTAGATTATGAAAAATTCAACGACTGCCGACAGCAGCCGAAAGGTATACGCCGAGGGTTTAAGGGACGGATTGCCCATTGCCTTGGGCTATTTTGCTGTGGCATTTTCTCTCGGAATTGCGGCAAAGAACATAGGGCTTACCGCATTTCAAGGCTTTCTTGTCAGCTTTTTAAACAACGCCTCCGCAGGCGAATACGCCGGATTTACCATAATTGCCGCAGACGGGGCGTATTGGGAAATTGCGCTTATCACTCTTGTTGCAAATGCAAGGTACCTCCTTATGAGCTGCGCATTAAGTCAAAAGCTTTCGCCTGATTTGTCCATAGGACGCAGGCTTTTAATAGGCTTTGACGTAACGGACGAGCTTTTCGGGCTTGCGGTTTCCCGAAAGGGCTGCCTTCACCCGTTTTACTACTACGGAGCTATGACAATGGCTATTCCCGGCTGGTCGTTGGGGACGGCGCTGGGAGTGATAGCCGGAAACATTCTCCCCGCAAGAATTGTAAGCGCTTTGAGCGTTGCACTGTACGGAATGTTTATAGCCGTTATAATCCCGCCTGCAAGAAAAAATAAAATTGTGGCGGGACTTGTGGTTGTAAGCTTCGGGTTAAGCTTTGCCTTTTCAAGACTCCCCTACGTAAGCGAGCTGTCGGAGGGTATGCGCACCGTAATTTTAACCGCCGTTATTGCGGGAGCGGCAGCCGTTCTGTTCCCCGTAAAAGACGAAAACACGGAGGTGCAAAATGACTCATAATCCTTACATATATATTTTGATTATGGCAGGCGTATCGTTTCTCATAAGGGTTCTGCCCTTAACCGCCATAAGAAAGCAGATTAAAAATAAATTTCTCAGATCCTTTTTGTACTACGTTCCCTATGTGACGCTGGCAGTAATGACCTTTCCGGCAATCATAGACGCTACGTCGTCTTACATAGTCGGAGCCGCTGCCCTTGCAGTGGGAATAATCGCCGCCCTTCTCGGCGCAAAGCTTATCTATGTCTCCGCCGCCTGCTGCGTTGCGGTGTTTGTGTTGGAGCTGCTGCCCATACCCATATAAATTCAAAGCGAAATTCCACTTGACAAACAGCCGATTGTTTGATAGAATATCTTCGCAATCCTTTGAGATTGCTCTGTATGGAGACGTATCGAAGTGGTCATAACGGGACTGACTCGAAATCAGTTGTACCTTACGGTACCGTGGGTTCGAATCCCACCGTCTCCGCCAAAGGGTTCGGTAAACCAACAGTTTGCCGGACTTTTTCTTTTGCTCCGATAATCTGCATAGCCTGTCATACCCAAATAATTCCATTTCATGTACAGTCAATTAACAAAAATTGCAATAAAAAATGAGGTATGATTACACCTTTTACAGCGAATAATGCAAACATCCCGAACTTAATGCCTTAAACAATACATTTTCCGAACATTATCGAAAATATTTTCGGAAAGGATTGCAAACGCAAGGCTGCGGTGTTATAATGAAAAAGGTTTCAATATACATATTACGCCTAAATCTCAATTCCGGACAAATTTCCCGAAAGGAGCGGAGCATATGAAGCAAAACACATACATTGCAATTGACCTAAAGAGCTTTTACGCCTCTGTGGAGTGTCGGGAGCGTGGGCTTGACCCTCTCAACACGAACCTTGTGGTTGCGGACGAAAGCCGAACGGACAAAACAATCTGCCTTGCGGTGTCGCCTTCTCTTAAATCCTTCGGCATTCCCGGAAGATGCAGGCTTTTTGAGGTGAAGCAAAAGGTAACCGAGATTAACGCCGAAAGACTTCTGCGTTCGGGCAAAAAGGAATTTCGGGATAAATCCTTTCTGTTTTCGGAAACAGCCGAAGATACGGAAACGGCGGTTGATTTTATTATTGCGCCTCCGAGGATGGCGTACTACATTGATTACAGCACGAAAATTTACAGCATATATATGAAATACGTATCGCCTGACGATATGGTTGTATATTCCATTGACGAGGTATTTATGGACGTTACCAAATACCTTGACACATACAAGCTTTCAGCGCACGATTTGGCGATGAAAATAATTTTGGATGTTATAGAAACAACCGGAATTACCGCCACCGCAGGAATAGGCACAAACCTTTACCTTTGCAAGGTTGCGATGGATATATTAGCAAAGCACATTCCGGCGGACGAAAACGGCGTCAGGATTGCGGAGCTTGACGAAATGTCCTACCGCAGAACCATGTGGACCCACCGTCCGATTACCGACTTTTGGCGTGTGGGCAGGGGCTACGGAAGGAAGCTTGAAAGAAGAGGGCTTTACACCATGGGCGATGTGGCAAGGTTTTCATTGAAGAATGAAGACGCTCTCTATAAGCTTTTCGGAAAAAACGCCGAGCTTCTCATTGACCACGCCTGGGGCTGGGAGCCGACCACGATTGAGGCAATAAAGGCGTACAAGCCGGACTCCAACAGCTTAGGGTCGGGACAAGTGCTTCACAGTCCCTACACCGCCGAAAAAGCGGGGCTGGTGCTCCGTGAAATGGCAGACGCTCTGTCACTGAATTTGGTTGACAAAGGGCTTGTAACGAATAAAATAGTCGTAACCGTAGGATATGACAAGGATAATTTATCAGATCCGAGCCGCCGCTTAAATTATGCCGGAGAAATCAAAACGGATCACTACGGCAGAGAAATTCCGAAGCACGCTCACGGCACGGAGGATTTGGGCGGTTATACGTCCTCCACCAAAAAAATCACAAAAGCGGCGTCAAGGCTTTTTGATAAAATTACCGATGACAGCCTTCTGATAAGACGGCTTAATATTACGGCTCTTAACGTTATTTCCGAGGAGGACTCCCGCCGAACCGCCCAATTCGAGCAGCTGAATCTTTTTACGGATTACGCCGAAAGGGAAGCTCAAAAAGCCCTTGAGGAAGAGGAAGCCCAAAGGGAAAGGCGTCAGCAGGAGGCAATACTGAAAATACAAAAAAAATACGGCAAGAACGCCATACTGAAGGGCATGAGCCTGGAAGAGGGAGCAACCGCAAGAGACAGGAACGAGCAAATCGGAGGTCACAAGAAATGAACGGCAATTCAGATACAATCAATTCGGACGGAGATTTTCCCTATGAGGACATTGTCAATCTGCCTCATTACGTCTCAAAAACAAGACCCCAAATGCCTATGGAGGATCGGGCGGCTCAGTTTTCGCCTTTTGCCGCCTTAACGGGCTACGATGAAGCCATTGAAGCCGCAGAGCGTAAATTTAATATATAAGATTGAACGGTTGGCAAACACCGTAAGCAGGAAGAGGTGATTTTTTGTCCGATATTCTAAAAAAGCATAAAAGCATTGCGGTGATCATCACCGCTGCCGCATTAATTGCAGCAGCTGTATTTGCCGTTGCCGTTTACAGGGGACGCTCCGACAATCCTTACGTCAAAACGGAGGAATATCTCGAAATCGAGGACAGCGTATATATTTCCGATATTTTGGAGGGATCGGAAATTCTTGATCCGCTGCTTCCCGCAAAATACACGGAAAGCGAAATTTACATATACTCGGAAAAAATCATCTCCGAAAAAAGATATACGGAAATAACTATTGAAACGGAATACGGAAGCGTTATGCTGATAAAATACAACTACGCCTATCTCTATGAGGATCGAGCCGAAACTTTTCCCGACGGCACCGAAAAAATATCGGAAAACGGGTTGGATATTTTTATATATCCCGCCGACGGTGAATGGAACTTATATTACTATTCCGACTGCATACTGTACACCGTTACGGAAAGCACGGAAGCCGAAATCAGAACAGCGGCAAAAACCGTTGTCAAATAAAAAGACTGCTTATAACAAAACGCTCTGCCGCCGAGCTTTTCGGGCTCAAAACGGCAAAGCGTTTTTATATTAAAAATTATCCGGATTACTCTGCGGTGGAGTCCTCCTCAGCCATTGTTTTAACCACTGCCTTGAATGCATCGTAAATATCGTCGCAAAGACTTTCGTCCGCCAGATACTTCACGCTGCCGCCGACTGAAACAGCGCAGTAATCATCGTCATAGTTGTAAATTTCAACCGTCTGTTCGGTTTCATCGTCAAGGTAAACCGTAACGGCTATAAGCAAATCACCGTAATCGGTTATATCATCGGATTTGGCAATATCAGCACTGAGATCCTCTGTCAAGGAAATAAAATCGTCCATGTCAATCTCTGTACCGTTGCAGCTGTAGGTGTAAACGGTATATCCGTCCTCATCCTCGCTCTCTTCAACAGTTATCTCATAATCCGTGTCCTTGTAGGTAACCGTCAGGGAGACTATCTCATCCTCGGAGTAAGACAGCAGCGTCTTTGACAGCAGATCCTCATAAGAGGATATCTCGTAGTATTCAATGTAATCAGCGCTGATAACATAAACATTGTTCCCGCCGCTTATCATTGCGTAGCGGTCGCCGTCGTCGTTTGCCGTATTTCCGATAAGAAGAGTATCGTATCCCGTAAGCGTCTGCTCCTCCGTCTCATCGTCATCGTCGCCTGTGGCTGTTTCGCTTTCAACGGTAACGGTATAAGTGTAGGTTAAAGCAAACTGAATATAAGGATCATTCAGACCGTACTCTGAAAGGGAGTCCTCCGATACGTTGTAATCTGCGCAGGATGCCCAGCTTACGTTTATGAAGCCGTTAAACATATTTGATGCGGCAGTGCTGTCGCAAAGATATTCGTTTCCGTCCTCATCCGTAATATAATACTCGATATCGGTATTGTCGTCCTCGTCAACAACGACTTCCAAGTTATAAGCGCTGCCGTTGTAGGTAAGGACTGCCGACTCTGCATCTTCGCTGTCTATTTCCGGAAGGTACTCGTATTCAACCAAATCAAGAAGCTCTGCGCAGAATGTACTGTAAAGAGTGCTGTCAACGTAATAAAGAGCCGAATCGCCTGTGTACATCATATAGTAGTAACCGGAGGATTCATTGTAGCTGCCGATGTCATACTCAATTGTCTCGCCGTCAACCGTTACATAAATGCTGACCGTCGGGTCGTCTATACCGTAAAGGGACAGATCCTCCGGATCCTCGGCTACCATTTTAACCGCCGTAATGCTGCTTACCGCAGACTCCATATCCTCGGCGATATCCTGATCAAGAGGGAACTCGGCGTCATCCGCATAATACCAAGCGTCGTCGTCATCACGCAGGATTTCAATTTCACTGCCCGAATATACCCATTTAATGGACTCAATGCTGCTTGACTCCAGGGAGCTTATTTCAATGGAACTGCTGTCCTCATCATCCGACAGGAACTGCGCAATAATCAGATATCCCGCAAGACATACGACCAAAACAGCCGCAAGGATAATAAGCTTTTTACTTCTGCTCATTTAGGTGTTCCTCCTCTTGTACCAAATTACAAAGCCCGCAATAATCGCCGCCAACGCAGGAACTACCGCAATTACAAATGTAATAAAGCCTGTGGACGTATTTGAAAAATCAAGAGTCGAATCGGACGTAATCATTTTGGCGTGGATTGCTATTGCGCTGTCCTTATCGCAAAGGTAGCCTATGGCATTTACGAACAAGTCGCTGTTTACAAGATAGCTGTCGTCAAAATAATCCGATACGGCATATGCCGACGTGCCGAAAACAACAAGCTGAGCTCCGGTGCTTTCATCGTCAACCACAACGCCCAAATCATATTGGTTAAAGTCCAAATCATCCGAATCGTCCGTTGAAAGATATGCGGACTCCGATGTTACAATCAAAGGCGTAACCGTTACATTGTCCGTATCCTGAGAGATTATACCCATGGCGTCCGGGAACAAAACGTAATTTGAAGAGGTGAAGGGGGATATTATGGCGTGTTCTCCGGTATATTCGGGAAGAAGCTCGCTGTATGAGGAGTAGCTTCTGTCGCCGTCTTCGAGAGTTGCGGATGTAAAGGATATTCCGTATTCCGCCAAAAGCCCCGTAAGGTTATCCATGCTTTCGCTGCTGTAATCGGCGGCAATATACAGCTTTCCGCCGTCCGCCAAATACTCCTCAAGAGCTGTTCTCGCCTCATCGGAGATGTCCGAAGTGAAGTTTGTCAGAATTACGCAGTCCGCATCATCGGGAATTTCAATATCTTCGCTGTCCTCTATGGTATCGTTTATGATATTCTCGTTTTCAAGAGCCTCCGTCATAACGGAAAAATCCGTGCTTCCGCTGACGTCAAGGAAATAAACGTTATAATCCTCCGTCTTTGTAACGTAATCTATTGCCTTGAGAATTTGAATTTCACCCTTCCAATATACTGCCGTTTGCTGGCTGTAATATTGAAGGTAATATACATAGTATTCGTATGAGCCTGCCTCGTACTCAATCATATCATCGCTGTAAACAACCTGGGCTTTGCTGCCGCATACCACGAGCAAATCTCCGTCTGATACGGTATCGTCCGTATATTGCGATACAAAGTCGGGATTGACGTCGGGATCTATATATTGAACCTTCAGGTGGCTTCCCGCCGCTTTGAATTTATCGAGGAGGTTGCTTATATATCCCGTCTCATTGTCCGAGGTTACAACATAATATATTGTTACGTCCTCCGTAAGAGCGGAAACTATTTCCTTTGTCTGGTCGGACAGGGAGTACAGTCTTGCAGAGGTTGTGTCCACGTTTGTATATGCGGTGGAAATGTTTGAAACGATGAGGTTTATCACAATTGCAATAACAATCACGATAGCAGCCGCAAAAGTACTGTAACCGCCGGCTCTGAAGGCTTTGGTCTTAAAGCTGTTCTTTTTGCTCTTTTTGCCGCCCTTGCCGGTTTTGCCCTTTTTATCCTTTTTTCCTTTGACTTCTTCATCCAAGTTCTCCGGCTCGTCTTCACCGCCGTCATCGTCCTCGAAGAACTCTTCAAGCCCGGATAATTTATCTTCCTTTTCCTCGGCTTCGGATATTGCGGCGTTTTCGTTTTTCTCGATGTTTTCCTCATCATTTACGTTATTATTGCCGTTATTGATATTATCGCTCATTACGCCCACCTCCTCTTTTCAAGGGATTGAACTGTCAAAAACATACATACGCCCGCTACGGAGAGGAAGAAAATTACTCCCGTCAGGTCGAAAATGCCTCCCGCAAACACATCCAGCGCGTCAAACAGGGAAAGCATTCCCAATAAGTTAGGCATAAAGCCTTCAAGGGTATCGGGACTGATGTAATAGAACAGTATCATTCCGAAGTCAAGAACAGCCGCCGTCAGCAGTCCCGCCACGGAATTTTTTGTCATAAAGAAAACTATAAGTCCCAACGCCGTTCCGATAACCACAAGAAATACGGTTGAAGCTACAGCAGTTTGAGAAACATAGCTTGCTATATAGGGCATATAATAATTGAAAAATATAATTATAGCCGTAATAACTGCGGAAACAATTTGATTTTCCACAAGAGAGGAGACAAACACGCCCACAGCCGTGAAGGCAGCCCCCATAAGGTAAAACCCGAAAAGAGTCGAATAGCACGTAGCAAAATTAACCGTTCCGAATGCGGAGAATAAAAGAGGATAAAGTCCTATTATCAAAATGGGAATAAGCAAAACGGTTATTGCCGCCAAATATTTTCCGAAAACAATCTGAGTGGTTTTCAAAGGCAGCGAATAAAGCAGCTGATCCGTTTTCTGCTTACGCTCCTCGGAAAAAATTCTCATTGTAAGCAGAGGTATGGGAAGGACAAAAACCCAGAACGCCATTCCGGATATTGTTGACTCAAAGCTTCCCGATTCTCCCTGTATATTGTACGCCCATGTATATATACCCGTAATAAGGAAGATAAGGGCAAAGCATGCGTAAGCCGTCACATTGGTAAAATATGATCTGAGCTCTTTAATATATACGGCTTTCATTGATTTCCATCCTCCTTATTTTTGTTTTTTCTGCTTTTTTTGCGGTTCTTTTCCGCAGCGTCTCCGGCAGTAAGATTTAAAAACGCATCCTCAAGAGAGGTCTTTTTAACGTTCATGGACAAAAGCGGGCAGTCCGCCTTTTGCATTGCGTAGAACACGGCTTCTCTGATATCCTTATCCTTGTCCGCCGAAGCCTCCGCAGTTATAACGCCCTCAACTGTTGCATCGGTGATTTTTACGTCTTTTACGCCCTCAATGCCTTCCAGAATTTCCTTAATCTTATCAACGGAGCCTTTGACCTGAAGCTCCAAGGTGCTGTCCGTTTCAAAAAGCGTGCTTAAATTTTCCGTAGTGTCGTTTGCCACAAGCTTGCCCTTTGATATAATAAGTATCTCATCGCAAATTGCGCTGACCTCCGAAAGAATATGGCTGCTGAGAATAACGGTGTGTTTTTTGCCCAAATTCTTAATCAGATCCCTTATTTCAATTATTTGGATAGGATCCAATCCCACGGTGGGCTCGTCAAGAATAACTATTTCGGGATCGCCTATAAGCGCCTGAGCAATTCCGACTCTTTGCTTATAGCCCTTTGAAAGATTGCGTATAAGCCTGTGCAGAACATCCGTAATACCCGTTATTTCGCTGACCTTTGCAATGCCGTCCTTGAGTTTTACGCCTTTAAGCCCCTTTGCCATTCCCACAAAGCTCAAATACTCATAGGGCGTCATATCCGGATATAGCGGCGGAATTTCGGGCAAATAGCCTATGCACCTTTTCGCCTTGTCCGGCTCTTCAAAAATGTCGTGACCGTTAATAATCACCTGTCCGTCTGTGGCTGCAAGACATCCGGTAATAATATTCATGGTGGTGGACTTTCCCGCTCCGTTGGGACCCAAAAAGCCGTAAACCTGACCGGATTCAACCTTGAAGCTCAAATCCGATACCGCAACGTTTGCGCCGTACCGTTTTGTTAAATTTTTGACTTCTATCAAGAAGGATTCCCCCTTTTTTTAAATATAGGCGAATTAATCATAATCAGTTAATTGACATAATAAAACTATTTGTTTAAAAAAAGCTTAAAGAGGAAAAAACTCCGAATTTCCGATAAAAATACGGCAAAAACAGAATACTCATTTAATGCCGTTCTCCGGTTTCCGTAAAAATTTCGGCAGCAAAAAAATTATTTTTTGTTTCAAGCTTATTTTAAGTGAACGCCGTTATATTTATAACCGTAAGATGCATCACAAAAGGTCAGCTGTCCTGACCGTTGCCATAGATATGAAAAGTGCAAGAAAAGGACAGACAAATCACTCCTGTCTTCGGACATTCACATAAAGTACACTACCTCTTAAAATGTCAAGATGCGGCTCTTAACCGGGCCGCATTTTGGCGTTTATTTTTGTCGTTTATTTTTGTCGTTTATTTTTATTTTGTCGGGGAATACTGCTGTTAAATCGATTTGCGGATTTTTTCGATTACCGAAAAATAATCTTACAGCAGAAAGAGGCAGATAAAATGAATATAGCAATTGTAACCGGCGCATCCTCCGGTATCGGCAGAGAATTTGCACTTCAGCTTGACGGCAGAGGCGGACTTGATGAAATATGGATTGCGGCAAGACGCAGAGACAGGCTGGAAAACCTTGAAAACGCCATGAAAACAAAGGTCAGGATTATAGAAGAGGATCTCTCAAAGGACGATGCCTACAGCAGCCTTGAGACCTGTCTTGCTGAAAGCCAAGCTCGGATAAAAATTCTTGTAAACGCAGCCGGAGCGGGAAAATTCGGAAGCGTGGAAAGTCAAAATCTGTCCGATATTATTTCAATGACGGATGTAAATATAAAAGCGCTGACTGCCGTTACAAAGGTTTGCCTGCCCTATATGGCAGACGGATCGGGAATTATAAATATGGCGTCGGTTTCGGCTTATCCCGTTCTTCCCTATCTTGCGGTTTACTCGGCTTCAAAGGCTTACGTTCTGCACTTTTCCCAAGCTCTCGCCTATGAGGTGAAAAGCAGAGGCATTTCCGTCACCGCCGTTTGCCCTTATTGGGTTGAAAGTGAATTTATTCCGCTGGCGGAAAATACTCCCGACGGAAAATGTATAAACAATTTTGCATTTATAACCTATCCGTTCCCCCTTGTGAAAAAGGCTTTGTGCGATAATGAAATGGGAAAGACAGCTTCGCTTTGCGGATTAATACCCAAAGCTGTACGCTGCCTTTCAAAAAAACTGCCCGTTTGCTGCCAAGCCGCTGTATGGAACGCCGTAAGGCTGCTGCGCTGCTGCTGAACTCTCGGCGGCCGGCGTTTTTTATGTTTTCAATAATTTATTATATAGTCGGTAATTCCCTGGGCTATTGCCGTCGCCAAAATCTCCTGCCCCGTTTCATCGCTTAAAAACGCCGCATCCTGCGTGTTGGTAAGATATCCGCACTCCACAAGGACAGACGGACATTCTTCGACTCTTGTGACCATATAGGGGAAAAATTTATATCCCATATCCAAATCGGAGTATTCCTCCGACTCCGTATCGGTGTAATAATAATTCCTGTAAGCGTTCACAAGCTGACTGTGAATTGAATACGCCAAAGGCATTGAATAGCTCTTGTAATAAAACGTATGAGTTCCCAGCAGCGAGGTATCCTCCGAACCGTCACAGTGTATGCTTACGAACACATCGGGGCATACAGTTCTTATCATCTCGACTCTTTCCGAAAGGGAAACCGCTTCATCCTCCGTTCTCGTAAGGATAACCTGCGCGCCGTATTCCTCCAAAATCTCCGCCGTTTTCAGAGCTATGGCAAGTGTAATATCCTTTTCGTAAATCTGATTGTTCAGCGATGTTCCCGGACTGCCGTAGCCGCCGTGTCCGGGGTCAAGCATAATAACCGCTCCGGTCAATTCGGTTTTGTCGGTTTTAAAGGATACGGTCATATCTCCGTTTTCGTTTCGGGAGTAGGAATATCCGCTGAAGCTTCCGCTTTCACGCAAATAAAGCCGCAAGGTGATGAAATTCTCTTCCGTATTTTGGTACCATTCAGCCGATGCGATAACGGAGCTTCCCGAAAAATCAGGCTCCTCCGAAACGCTGCAGGCCGCCGTATCCATAAATATTATATCAACGTATTCGGCGGTAAATTCCTCAACGTTGTAAATTCTCTGCAAATAGCCCTCATAATACTCCTGAGGGGCAAGATTGAATTTGACAAACACGGGATAATCGGAGGAAATTGTAACGGTCGTATCATCCGAGGTGTCCACGCTTTCAAGATTTACGCTGTTGTCGGGAAGAACATAGCCGTCAAGAATAAGCCTTGAATCGGCTGCGTAAATTTTCATTCCCGTGCTTAAAACGTATATAACGTAATTTTCACTGACCATATAGGATTGAACATAACCGTAGGATCCCGAAAGCTGCGGCGTGCAGGTCGGATCGGAGGAGTCGTCCTCCGCCGCCGTAGATGTTGTTTCCGCATAATCCTCCGTAATCACGCACATATTTGCATTGCCCAGGGAGTGATCGTTATAGGGCGTTATATCCGCTTCCTCGGTACAGAGAACAATGTCGTCAATTCCGTTGTACTCGGCTGCATATGAGACTAAATCTTCCGTAAGGCAGGAAAGGCTGTCGGAAAGCTCGTATTCGGCGGTATATACGGAGTAATCCCCGCTCTCCGATACAGGCTCAAGCTCCACAAGAACGGTGTTGGCAAGAGACGCCCAAACATTTGAATTTGTCAGGGCTGTAACGGTAATCGCAATACAGCCGTCACTTATAACGGCGGAATAATCCGTCATAACGTCAACAGCCTTATCTATATAATATGTATACATGGCGTTTCTGTGCTTGACTGAAATTTTATTTTCACCGCCGATTAATTGCAGCTCAACGGCAAAGCTGCCGTCCTCTCCCGAATTATCCACAGTCTGCCACAGACCCGAAGAGGTGGAATATGCAAATACGGGATAATCCGAATCAGACATTCCCGTGATTGTCACCGTCTCGTTGTCCGCAATATCAAAGCCGGTCAATTCAATTGTCGTATAATCTATGTTGTTGAAATATTCATAGTAATAATAAAGATTTGACGCAGTGCTGTTGTCGTCTTCGCTGAGCTTTTCTCTCGAATACATTACGCAGCCCGAAAATCCGCCGTAATTGTAAAGCATTTTGACTTGAGTTATCACTTCGTCCGCTTTTGTCCAGCCGTTACCGGTCGCAACAAGGTCGTTCCTTATAACGGCGCATACCTTTGACTGTGTTGTAAGAGCAAGAGACGCCCAGCTTTGTATAATACTCTCCCCGTTTTCCTCGGATGAGGAGTTTATTCTCACAAAAATGAAATCCGCAGCGGAGGACGACACCGTCTCGCTTATCATATCCGAAATCGCTTCGTCCGCATCAAGTCCGATTTTTATATTGTACTCCCCGCAATATTCTTTAAGCTCCGATACAGCCGAAATAATATCGGCACTTGCAGCATTTTTAAGGTCAAACACTCCGCTTAACATAATGCCGCATGGAGAATATCCGCTTAAAATTTCCTCGGCATTTGACAAGTCGGCTTCAAAGGAGCTTTTGATTAAGGTATCCGCAGAAACCTGAAAAATAACCTTAAGGCCCTCGTTTTCGGCGCACTCCGCAAGATACGACATGCAGTCCGTGTCCCCTACGGTATAATCCGTATTCAGCTCGAAGGGAATTATAACCGTGTTGGGTGAAATGGCGTCCGCATCGTCAAAAACATTTTCAACGGACTCCCTCGCCTGCTCCTCGCTGCCGGTCATATCAATATCCTCCGAAAAGTTGACATAATATCCCCTTACGTCGTCCGGCAGGGCGTTGTCATCCTCCGACAGCATAAGAAAGGCCGTATCCGCATTGCTTTGCGCAAGCGTCTGCATATCCTCAACGCTTGTCACATTTTCAAACACATCCTCGGTTTTCCCGTCCCGAAAGGCGTCATATATCAAAACAGCGGCAAATATTGCCACAAGTACAAGGAGTACGGAGACAATTACAATTGACTTTGTTCTTTTTCTTTTCATATCATTTCTCTTTCTCATACAATGCAAATCTGTCTTTTACCCGCTGTTGTCAGCCGGTTTTTCATCGCCGACGACCTTGCATTTTTTTGATTTAACCTCAATATGGTCAAAGTATTCCTTAAATCTTACGGTAAACATAACATAGCTCTCGCAGTTTTTGCAATAAAACAACGCTCTGAACGACTGATTGACCGATTTCCAGTCGGAAACCTTGCTCATTCTTTTGTGGCAGTCGTCGCAATAGCAAACCATTTTCGCCCTGTCTATGCGTTCATCGTGGATATTCGTAATATTTTTCGCCTTAAAAAACAGTCTTTGATAAAATGATGAGTCGCAGTCAAGAGCCTGACGCTCCACCGCATTGGGGTCAAAGGACTTTTTCAGGCACCTTAAGCTGAGGAGGCTGTCGTCCAACGCTCTGTGAGTGGAGTATTCGCTGACGTCAATATCAAAAAGAGACGCCGCCGCCGACAGTCCTACTTGCTGAGCGTTTGACAGTTTTAGGTAGCTTTGGCAATATTTCTGCAAATCCATGTACTTTGACATAAAGGGAATAGTATCAATATCGCTGAAAAATTTAAGATTGTCGCACAGGACACGCAGGTCGCTGTTGCCCCAGGACATAAAAATACAGTCCCTGCCCCGCAGCCATTTTGTAAAGTCGGAAATTGCCTTTCCGAAGCTTACTCCGCCGTACATATCCTCGTTTGATATGTGGGTAAGATTTTTAACCCTGCCGCTAAGCTTATTTGAAAGCTGCGACCTGATAAGGACAGAAAAGGTATCCGCAACCTCCAAATCCTCATCCGCCATAACGGCTCCGATTTCGATAATCTCGTTGAAGAAGCATTTTAGCTTTTTGTTGTATGAGTTGTTCCACTCAAGATCCATTATTACATAGTACATGATATTCCCATTTCCCGTATATTATTAAAAATATCAGAAATTACTTGTTCTATTGAACCGAAATTCCCGTGTATTCGCTGTAAACATAAGGCAGAGGATTTACTCTCGTGCCGTCAAGCCAAACCTCAAAATGCAAATGGTAGCCTGTGGAATTTCCCGTTGTGCCTATTGACGAAAGCTGCTGTCCTGCGGTTACGTAATCGCCAACGTTCACCAGGAACGAGCCTTCAAGCGCATGGGCATATCCCGTAACGACCCCGTCGCCGTGATCCACTCTTATGTAATATCCCCAGCTGTAATGATATGTGGCAAGGACAACCACTCCGTCGGCTACGGATACAATACGCCGTCCTCTGCATGAGCTGCCGTTTGACGAGCATATGTCTATACCGTAATGGGAATTGGAGGGATTATATCCCTGAGACAGCCAAAAGCAGTTATCCGGCGCAGGCCAAAGGAAGGTGCCGCCCTGATCCCTTAAAAGTCTCGGAGAAACGGAAACGCCCGTCTGACTGTCCGAAACTCCCTTTGTGCCTATTCTTATAAGCTCGTTTACGGCAGCCTTAACGTTGTAGCGAACCTTTTCGGCTTTAGAGTCCGTAAGCACTCCGTCAACGTAAGTGTCGGTGTATGTAACAACATCCTGACCGGCGGAACCCTCCACAATCGTCAAGGTGCTGCCCACATAAATCGAGCTGTCGTATTGACTTACGGTGCTGTAGGGTATGCTTTCGGAGGCTATGTAGGTAACGGTAACACGAATGCTCATGTTCCGCTGCCCTTCATCGATAAGCAGAACGGATCCCTCCGGTATGTTGTCGGCGTCAAGGTTTTCGTTAAGCTCCGACAGCCGGTCCTCGCTTATTCCCGTTTTAAGGAGGATTGTTTCAAGAGTGTCGTCCTCTTCCGTTTGATATTCCCGTCTTTCAACGCTGTACCCGCTCATATAAGCGTAAAGCTCGTCGGAAGTCCAAATTGTATCGTTGTCGGGATAAAGTCCCGTTTCAACCGTAACGGTATCGTAAAAATCCACCGTGCAGTCGTCGGACGTATAGCCGTTTTCCTCGGCGTATTCGGACAAAACGGCGGTTTTTACCCTGTTAAAGGTGTCCTCTGAATTTACGGCGCAGAGAAATTCATCGTTTACATAAACGCCGCACGCCGTCACCGTGCTTTCGCTTACCGCTCCGATTATGTTGTTGCAAACGGTCATTTTGTCGTCAAGGGCGTTTGTGGTGGTAAGTGCTATTTTATACACCGGAAGAGCAATATCAATGTCGCTTCCCATGGCTTCAAAGCGTTTTTCCGCCTCCTGCTCCGCTTCCTTGTACGCCGTCTCATTTGCCACGGTTCCCACATCCGTATCGTTTACATAGACGGTTACCGCAAAGGTAAGCCCGCCCATGGCGCGAGCCGTAAGGAAAAGGACGATTACGGCAGCAGCGGGAATAAGCGTGCTTAACACGGCTCTGTTAAATTTTTCGTATACCTTAAAGGCGTGTCCCATGTATTTGAAAAACACGGAAACACCTCTTGCCGGCTTTTTCTTAAACGCCTCTTTTATCTGAGGCATTGCACGCTTAACTCCCGAAAAGAATTGCCTTCCCTCGGAAACTACGCTCAAAAAATATCTTTTAACGGTTCTGCCGAAAGCCTTGCAGCCCGATATTATATGTACGAAAATAAATCTGAAAAATGTATAAAAAGCCCGTCCTATTCTCTTCCCTATTCCGCCGAAAACAGTTCGGTAAACGTCCCCCAAGGCGTATATGTCATGGTAGGCGTTTTCAAAAAATACCGAATTTGAACTTTTTTTTCTTTTCTCTTCCCCTTTTGCCGACATACCGCGCCTCATTTCTCAATAAGAAATACTACAACTATATTGATTATAACACCTAACGTCCGCATTTGCAACCTTACAATGCAATATAAAATAGCCAAACTTTTCCCGATTAAATTTTTAGACTTGTAAATACATATATCTTTGTGTTATACTTAAGAATATCTTAATTAAATATCTTAATTATTTATTCGCAGGATGTGATTTATTTTAATGACCGGTATCAGAAACGCCAAAAGAGTGGTATTTAAAGTCGGGACCTCAACGCTTACATACCCCACGGGAAAAACAAACATCCGCCGTTTGGCAAAGCTTGTTTCAATTCTTTCGGATCTTCAAAACGAAGGCCGTGAGATCGTTCTTGTAACCTCGGGAGCCATAAGCGTGGGAGCCGGCAAATTGGGCTTAAAGGAACGCCCCCAAGAGACGCCCGCCAGACAGGCTGCCGCATGCATCGGGCAGTGCGAGCTTATGTTTATGTACGATAAATTTTTCACGGAATACTCCCATACGATAGGACAGCTTTTGATAACAAAAAGCGACGTTGAAAACGATGAGAGACGGAACAACCTTATTAACGCCTTTAACAATATGTTTAAGTTCGGCGCAATTCCCATTGTAAACGAAAACGACTCCGTGGCGGTTGAGGAAATTGTATATGGTGACAACGACAGCCTTTCCGCAATTGTGGCAAGCCTTATAAATGCGGACGCTCTTATAATTTTAACGGACGCAGAGGGACTTTTCAGCGGAAATCCCCAGCTCGATCCGGACGCAAGGCTTATTTCCGTCGTGGATGAGATTACTCCGGAAGTAAAGGCTCTTGCCGGCGGCGCAATATCAAAGCAGGGCACGGGCGGCATGATAACAAAGCTCAATGCCGCAGAACTTGCAACGTCTGCCGGAATTGACACGGTTATTATGAGCGGAAGCGACCCGAGGGAGATATACAAGCTCTTTGACGGTCATCACATCGGCACTTATTTTAAAGGGAAGAAGAGTGAAAACAATGGGTGAAAATATATATCTTAACAAAATAGGAGAACAGGCGAAGGCTGCCGAAAAAATCCTTTCCTGTGCATCGTCACAGCTAAAGAATAATGCTCTTTTGGAGATATCGGCTGCGATTTCCCAATCCGCCGAGGAAATCCTCGAAGCAAACCGAATTGATATTGAAAACGCCAAGCAGTCCGGAATGAGAGAGGCGATGATCGACCGTCTGACCTTAAACAAGGAGCGGATTGACAAAATTGCCGACTCCGTTAAAGAGATTGCCGCTCTTGACGACCCTGTAGGCAAGACTCTTTCGGGCAGCACTCTTGCAAACGGCTTGAAAATTTCAAAGGTGACTGTTCCGCTGGGAGTTATTGCCGTAATTTACGAAGCAAGACCCAACGTCACTCCGGATGCGGCTTCTCTCTGCCTGAAATCCGGCAACGCAGTCATTTTAAGAGGCGGCAAGGAAGCGATAAATTCCAACAAATCCATAGCGGAAATTATGCGTAAGGCGGTAAAAAAAGCGGGACTCCCCGAGGACTGCATTCAGTTGATAGAGAAGACGGACAAGGAGACTGCTGCGGATCTTATGCGGTTAAACGATTACGTGGACGTTCTCATTCCCAGAGGCGGAAAGGGACTTATTCACAGCGTTGTGGAAAATTCCACCGTTCCCGTCATCAGAACCGGCGAGGGCAACTGTCATATATATGTTGATAAGGATGCGGATATAAACAAAGCCGCCGAAATAATTTACAACGCCAAAACATCAAGGGTTTCCGTGTGCAATGCATGCGAAAGTCTTGTTATCCATAAGGATATAGCCGAGCTTGCCCTTATTGCCATAAAAGAAAAATTAGATAAGAAAAACGTCACAATAGTAGGCGATGAAATTGTAAGAAGCATTATTCCCGACGCCGTTCCCGCTTCGGAGGAGGACTGGGCTGCGGAATACCTTGATTACAAAATCTCCGTAAAAGTCGTAAACAGCATTGACGAGGCGATAGCCCACATTGAAAAGTACTCCACAAGGCACAGTGAAAGCATAATCACCGAAAGCTATTCTGCCGCCGAAAAATTCATTGCGGAAATCGATTCCTCTGCGGTTTACGTCAACGCAAGCACAAGATTTACGGACGGCGGAGAGTTCGGCTTCGGAGCGGAAATAGGAATTTCCACCCAAAAGCTCCACGCAAGAGGCCCCGTGGGACTTCCGGAGCTGACTTCATATAAGTATATTGTCAGAGGAAACGGTCAGGTAAGGTAATCTTGGAGGGAGAGCCTTGAAAAAACGAGAAGAAAAACACGATTCCGAACGGGAAACAGCCGAAAAAAGCGAAGAAACCAGTAAAAAAAGACGGCGGAAATCCAAGTCGGAACCGACAATCGAAAATACGGAAGCCGAAGCGGCCGAAACCGGCGAACGGACGGAGCAAGCCGAGAAGTCTGAAAAAGCCGAACAGCCAAAATCCCCTGAGAGCGTGAAAATTCCCGGGGAGCCGGATTATGTTAAATTTTTCACCGAAGGGCAGCCCGGAATAACTGTGGTCAGGAACACTCCCAACGAAAGGGAGTCGCTGAAGGCGGAGAAAAAAGCCGAAAGACGGCAAAATTATCCAAATCCCCTGTCGTTTTTGTTGGGGCTTGTAATCTTGATTTTTGCGGTAATAGGCATAGTTCTGATTATTGTAAACAGCGTTCAATATATAAACAGCACAAGAGATACTGCGGGGGAATTTTCCGTTTACAACACATATCTCACACCCGTTGCCGCAGTGGATCCCGACGCCTTTGACGATATAACGGCGGCGGACACGGAGCAGCTTCTTGAAATTTCCATTTGGTCCATACTCAGCGCAGACTCAACTCCCGACACATACAGCTATGACGGAGGATATATGCTTATTCCCGCAAGCGATGTGGCGGCGGCCTACGAGTCATTTTTCGGTCCCGAAACCTCAAGCTCTCTCACTCACACAACGGTTCAGGCGTACAACTGCACCTTTACCTATGACAGCGTTTCCGACGTATACAAAATACCCGTTACCACGGTTACGCCCATTTACACTCCGGAGGTCACGTCCGTTGAGCAGTCGGGCGATTCCCTGACTATCACCGTGAATTATCTTGCCACCGAAAGCTGGGCGTTTGCAATTGACGGAAGTTATTCCTCCCCAACGGCGGATAAGGTTATGAAAATAACTCTCCGTGAAATTCAGGGCAATTACTATATCGGCGCAATTCAGACTGTTTCAAACACCACTCCGGAGACAATTTATTACGAGGCGACAACACAGGCTGAGACGACGACGGAGGAAATCGAAGCCGAGACGGTAACGGAGACTACCACCGCTCAGGAAGCCGTTAAAACCACCTTAGGCGGCAACGTAAGCTGATGATGGGCGGAATTAAAACGAAATCGAAAAAAAGCGCAGCCGTATGCGTATTGGGAATTTGCCTTAATCTGGCTCTGTTTTTCATAAAGCTGTACATCGGTCTTTCAACGGGCAGCCTGTGCATTTATACGGATGCGGTAAACAGCGCTCTTGATTCCGTAACCTGCATAATAGCCGTCATAGGATTTTGCATTTTGGGTTTAAGGGCGAACGAAAAATACCCCTGCGGCTACGGCAGAGCGGAGGATATGGTAAGCTTTATAATGTCTGCGGTTATAACGGCGACGGGCTGTTACTTTGCCTATTACTCGGCGGAAAGGATAATGTACCCCACTCCCGTTTGGTACTCCGTGAAATACGCCCTTTTGGTGGGGCTTACGGCCGGGGTTAAGCTTGGCATGGCGGTATTTTACAGAGCCTTTCAAAAAAAATACCCTTCACCGGTTATTAAGGATATGGCGCTTGACAGTATAATGGACTTTTTTATTTCCCTTACCGCCGTAATATCCTTTACGCTGTCCGACAGAATAGGCTATTCCGTTGACGGATTTGCCGGACTTGCAATAAGCATTGCCGTTATTGCGGAGGGCTTTAAAATTTTATCGTCCTCCTGTAAAAAGCTGATGGGCAAAAGGGATGATGAAATTTGCGGCAAAGCGGAGGAATTTCTCTTGTCCCGTCCGGAGATAGTATCCGTCAAAAGAATAATCAATCACAGTTACGGCAGCTTTTCCGTAATTGACGCAGAGGTTGTATTTTCATCGAAATACGCCGAAAACGCCGTCACTGCAACAAGCGTTATCAAACAGGATTTTTTATCTCTCGAAAGCGGAGAGCTTATAATTTCAATAGGAGGTTTTTCCGATGAATGAAGAAACCGTAAAAAATGAAGAATGTGTTGACCTGCCCGCATCGGATTTTGAAGCAGCTCAAGGCAAAGCCGGCAAAAGCGGAAAAAAGGGTAAAAGAGGCAAAAAGGCGCTTATGGTTTTCATAATAATTCTTGCGGTAATAGTCGCTTTTACAGGCGTTACAACCTGCATAACGGCAATAGGCTTAAGCTCGAACCTTAAAAAGGCTCAGTCCTTCCCCGCTGTTGAGACAAACGAGCTTACTCTTGAAAATTACAGCAACGGCTGCTGGAATATTTACACGGACGGAGAGCTTAAAATTTTACAGCTGACGGACGTTCATCTTGGCGGCGGCTGGCTGTCCCTTAACAAGGACGGAATGGCTTTAAATGCGGTTGCTGCGATGATAAGCGCAGAGCAGCCGGATCTTGTTATCGTCACCGGCGATATAGCCTATCCCGTTCCCTTTCAATCCGGCACCTTCAACAATAAATCCGGAGCAAAGCTTTTCGCAACGCTTATGGAAACGCTGGGCGTATACTGGACCATGACCTTCGGCAATCACGATACGGAGGCGTACAGCTACTACGACAGAGAGGAGATAACTGAATTTTACAGCAGCGGCGATTATCCCCACTGCCTGCTTCAGACGGGGCCTTCCGAGGTTGACGGCTGCGGCAACCAGGTTATAAACATTGTCAACAGCGACGGTGTTATAACGAGATCTCTCATCCTTATAGACTCACACTCCTACATAGACAGCGACAAGCTTGGAATACAGGCAAAGTATGACAATATTCACGACAATCAAATTACTTGGTACAAGAATACCGTTGCGGAGCTTAATGAGAAAAACGAAAAGACCTTCGCAACCATAACAGCCGAAAGAGCCACGGCGTATGCGGCTGAATTTTCAACGGTTCCCACCTCCGTCTTTATGCACATTCCTTTGGCGGAATACTATGACGCATGGAAGGAATATGAGGACAACGGCTATGAGGACACCGATAATGTGACTTTCAATTACGGAACATACGGAGAAATGGTCTGCTACGGCGTTGGCGAGGACGAAATGTTTGAAACCATGGTTGAATTGGGCAGCACGGACACGGTTTTCTGCGGTCACGACCACTACAATAACTACTCCGTAACGTACAAGGGAATTGACCTGACTTACGGCATGAGCGTTGACTACCTCGCCTATTTCGGAATTTACAAAAAAGGCTCCCAGAGAGGCTGCACCGTTATAACCTACAGTCCCGACGGCAGCATAAGCTACGAAGCGCAGAATTATTATCAGGAAAAATACAGCTCGTACTACGAAAAGGAAACGGTTGAGTTTGATTACTGACCTACCTCGCAGATATATATCAAAAAATCACAACATTTTGTCGTTAATTGTTTACAATTGCTTAATAAAGTCGTATAACAAACACAAAAAAAAGCGTGTATAATTTCTTACATAGACAGTTGTTACAAAAATTCCTTTTCATTTTATTTTCTCTTCCCCGAAATGCCTGTGGAGTTATCCACGGGTATTTCATTTTTTTGCAAAAAAAACAACAGCCGGCGTGTAATCTGCAAATAGGCACCGATTAAATCAAGTGTTTACCTAAATTAAAATCACCGCAGGAGCATAACCCCTGCGGCTTTCGTTTTATTTGATGTTGACAGTATTTTAATTGTATGTTCCGTTGTATTTTGGCGGCTGAGGAGTTTTATTCCGATTGTTTTTTATAACGACCAATACGATTACAACCACCACGGCTGCAATAACAAGCATACCGATTATTGCGGCAATTAAAACACAAACAAGGCTCCCCGATGACTCGCCGCCGCTTACGGCTTGACTTGAAGACTCTTCCGAAACAGGCTCTTCCGCAGCGGAAATTTCTGCTGTCTCTTCCTCCTCGGCATATTCCCCTAAGGATATAAATGTTACGCCGTATTCGTTGGCATAATCCTCCGCAGCCGTGCCGGTATAACCGTAGATTGTAAAATCGTCAATAAGAATTCTAACATCGTCCCCACCAAGAGTATATCCAAAAGCAATATCACCAATCGATGTTACACTATCAGGTATAGTTATATTTGCAAGGGATGTGCAACCGGTAAATGCAAGACTGCCAATTGAGGTTACGCTGTTGGGAATATCTATGCTTACAAGGGATTCGCACAGGAAAAATGCATAATCTGCTATTGTTATTGTTCCCTCTTTTATTTCATAGCTACCGCTTAAGTCGTTATCCACATCAATAAGATGATTGCCTATATACAGCACTCCGTCTTCCCAGTTGGAGTCATCGTTATAATATGCGGTATTGGAAAATGCATAGGCGCCGATTGAGGTTACACTGTCGGACATGGTTACACTTTCAAGGGATGTGCAGTAATAAAATGCGTCGTCACCAATTGATGTTACGCTGTCGGGGATGGTTATGCTTGTAAGGGATTCACATTCTTCAAATGCATTACCCGCTATTGTAATTGTTCCGTCTTTGATTTCATAACTGCCGCTTATGCTTGTTTGTGCTGCAATAAGATGATTGCCTATATACAGCACTCCGTCTTCCCAGTTGGAGTCATTGTTATAATATGCCGTGTTATCAAGCGCAATTAAGCCAATTGAGGTGACGCTGTCGGGTACGGTTATGCTTTCAAGGGATGTGCAGCCGTAAAATGCCCTGTTGCCGATTGAGGTTACGCCGTCCGGTATGGTTATACTCGTAAGTGATGTACAGTTGTAAAATGCATCACTGCCGATTGAGGTTACGCTGTTGGGTATCGAATAGGATGTCAAACTGCTTCCTTCAGGGAATTTGATAAGCTCCGTTTTGTCCTTATTAAATAATACGCCGTATTCATCGCTTAAATAATAATTGTTGCCTTCATCAACCGTTATACTTGTGAGAGATGTGCAGCCGGCAAATGCACCGCCGGCAATTGTCGTTACGCTGTCCGGTATAGTCACACTTGTAAGGGAGCTGCAGCCACAAAAACCGGTGGCATCGTTTGCATTGACATTTCCGATTGAGGTTACAGGATAACCGCCCAATGTATCGGAGATTGTATAATCTCCGCTGATTGAATCAGCATAGTAACTTATTATTGCTCCGCCGTCTTCAATATAATAAAACAGGTATCCGTCCTCGGATGTATATATATCATACGCCAAAGAGACTACGGGAACGGCGGACAGGATAAGCAGAACCGTCAGGGTGATACCGAGGATTTTTTTGATTTTTGACATAAAGATTGCCCCTTTAAATTTTCACAAACAAAAAAGCATAGCTTAAGGCAAAAGCCCAAAGCCATGCGTGATTACTAAATTGTCGAAAAAGAATAAATTACAATACCGGCGCTTGTTTGCTCAGTGAGTGTACCGTAATTCATTGCTCTTGTCAACTCTTTTCGTGAATTTCATTTGCATTTAACCTTATTATAGTACACGGTTTTTGATTTTACAAGGAATTTTTCGAGGTTATTCTTGTTATTTTTGAAATTTTACGATATGTTCAAAAAATCGGGATTTTTATCTGCGTTTTTTGACATTGAAAATTAAATTTAACATACCTTGTCACAGTGTGTCACAAGGAATAAAACCGAATAGCCACCGATTATATCACGCCTGACTGCCGGACGCACCGCCTGTTTAATTTCGGCAATACATCTTCTCATCCCAAACGGCGGCAATACGGCGTTTGTCAATCCGGCGGAAGACCTAAAAATTCCAGCTCTTCCTTCCTGTCCTGCTTTGAACGGGCCACAACCTCCGCTCTGATTTTCTTTCTGTTTTTCCCGCCGATAATGCCGTTCCTGTAAAATGCCACGGCGAACATCCCCACAAGGGAGCCTACTGCGCAGCATATGAAATCCTCCATTGTGTCCACAAGTCCCGTTTCGCTTATAATATCGGAGGTTTGCAGCATATACCCGTAAACCCTGTCCATGGTGAACTCGTAAAGCTCCCAGCCCACAGCGATAAACAGAGAAAAGGTAAAGCCGAAAAGGGACGCCAGAGCCGGACTTAAATGACGCTTTTTGCCCTGCATTACAACCGCCAGATCATACCCGTACCATGCGGCGATAAATCCCGAAAAGGAGTGGGAAACGACGTCAAGAAAGTGTATGTTTGTTCTGACGTTCAAAAGATAAACCGCACAGCTGTATACCATAAAAATATTAAGCAAAGTCTGAGAAAAATAATTCACCCTTGTAATGAAGGATTTCCCGCCGAACATCTGGAACATATCCCACAAATGGGAAAATGCGATGCACACAAGCCCCATAAGGAACATTGTGACGGAATTATTGAGCATACCGTAGATTGCAAAAACAAGCAGAAGACCTCTGCACACCCACCAAATTATCTGATGCGCCTTGGGTATAGGCGTAATAGAGTTTAATTTTTTCATTTTATCCCTCAAAAAAATCCGTATATTATGACTTTATCTTAGCACAAATATTCCGCTATTTCAAGTATAAAAAGGTATTGATTATCACAGCATGAAGTGATACAATGTTTTCCGAAAAAAATAAGAAAGCGGAAAAATATGGTTTACTCAAAATGCTTCCCCGCTTGGGGACCTTACTCTAAAAAATACATGGGAATTTCACGAATAGCGGACAACGACATTGCAAATGGCGTCCGTTTTGATTTAACGGTTACACCGTCAATTTTCGGCGGCGACATAAAAATCCCCAACGCCACGCTCCCTTCGGGCTGCCACCCCTGGCACTGCAGTCCCGATTACTCATTTTTTTCATATCGCCACGACCTGGAGTGGAAGGACAGAGTTTTCGCAGAAGTCTCATATGTCAGGCTTACGGATGAAAGCACTCTTATACGGACGAGCATAACGAACAACACGGAGCTTATTCAAAACTGCCTTATAAATTTCTTTGAATCCGTCGAATATCCAAACAGCGGTTATTGCTCCTTGTCTCTGCCCGAAAAATGCGAATTTAAAAACGCCCTCGATTACGACTCCTACGATTACACAGAGGCAAGACCCTGGGACGGTCAAAATCCCGACGGCTTAAAAAAGGGCGAGTTTCCCGACAACCGCTTTACATCCGGCTTCGGCTTGGGTGACAGAGTGGGCAAATGGCATATGCCCCATAAATATCTGCCGCCCTTCGGCTGCGTTAAAGGAGACAGGGTCGCTTACACAATCGACTGCAAAAACGATTACGAAAACGCCGTCCTTGCCGTAAGGTACAGAACCTCCGACATAAAATACGAGCCGGGAGTTATGGTGGGAGTAACCAACGTCAACAGCGAAAAAACGGCGAAATTCACTTTAAACGGCAAAACGGAAATTGATTTTGAGCCTGCGGACGATTTGAAGATTGCTTATACCGATTTGGGAAATGTCAAAAAGGGCAGGCTCAATATAACTCTTGAAGCCGAGGGCACGGGCGGGCTTGAGCTTGATTTTCTCTGCATATGCGAAAAAGGCGACGAAAGCAAAATCCGAACCCGTATGATGAAATACGATTTTATCCCCGTAACGGAAACGGAAAAATGCCCCGATGCCGGATATATCACAAGGTGCGAATACAAAAACACGGAGGGCAGTTTTATCCTGCGAACCTTTAACGACAACACCCGCTTCCGCAGCGTAGAGTCAGGCTCCCTTGAGGACTGCATGACCGCAAGGCTTTCAAATTCCGACGAAAGCTACGACGACCTTACCGAGAGCTTTACCGGCGCCTTCAGCAGAAAGCACAGCGACGACGGCTTCTTCCGCAACACTCTGGTGCATACGATTTTCATCGAGCCTAATGAAACCCATATTGAGTACGCCGTAATTTCAAAGGGCGATACGGAATACTTATCCCCTGAGGAATATGAGAAAATCTACACAGAACGGCTGGCTCAAAGCCGTCCCGAAAAATTCAACGCTGCGGGAAAGCAGTACGAATTAAGCTGCGAAATTTTAAAGTCCACAATAATGACAAACGCCGTCTATCCAATATACAAGCACGGAGAGTATATCATTCACCACACTCCGGGCAAGCGCTGGGACTGCCTTTACACATGGGATTCGGGCTTTATCGGGCTTGCGATGGCGGATTATTCGGAAAAATACGCCTACTACAGCCTTAACACCTATTTAAGCGATGAAAGCAATCCCGATTACGCTTTTCTTCACCACGGCTCCCCCGTTCCCGTTCAAATGTATCTCTTTTTGGAGCTTTTAAAAAGGCACAACGACAAGGGAGAGCTTTTGGCTCTTTATCCAAGGCTTAAGCTCTACTACGACTTTTTAGCCGGAAAAATAAGAGGCTCCGGCACGGCAAAGCTCAAAAGCGGACTTACCACCACCTACGATTACTTTTACTCCTCAAGCGGCATGGACGACTACCCCGCTCAGGTTGAAATGATGAACCGTGAAATAAGGGACACCACCGCTCCCGTAATATCCTCCTCACAGCTTATAAGATGCGCCAAAATTCTAAGAATGGCGGCTTTAAAGACGGGAAGAGCTGAGGATGCGGAGGTATACTCAAAGGATATTGACAGGCTCACACAGGCGCTGAACCGTTATTCATGGGACAAAGACAGCGGATATTACAGCTATGTTCTCCATGATGAAAATTACAACCCCTCGGGCAAGCTCACCACCGAAAAGGGCGAAAACTTAAATAAAGGGCTTGACGGAATTTATCCAATTATCGCCGGCTGCTGCAATGATGAACAAAAGAAGGCTGTATTGTCCCACCTGAAAAGCGAAGAGGAAATGCTGTCGCCCTACGGCATAAGCGCAGTTGATATGACCGCCGGATATTTTAAGGTAAACGGCTATTGGAACGGAAACGTATGGTTCCCCCATCAGTGGTTCATATGGAAAACAATGCTTGATCTGGGAGAGAGCGACTTCGCCTATGAGATTG
Source organism: Clostridiales bacterium (assembly GCA_021200555.1). Taxonomy (GTDB): domain Bacteria; phylum Bacillota; class Clostridia; order Oscillospirales; family Acutalibacteraceae; genus UBA1081. The sequence goes on from JAJQGK010000071.1 coordinate 26,871, forward strand.
CAAAAAGAGCCTTGAATATATGGAAAAGAGAGGTTGACTATTCCTATTACACCTTTGAAATGGTAAACGTAAAAACGGGCAGAGGCGGCTGGTTCCACAATTTCGGCGGCTTAAGCGCTCCCATATCAATGTGGGCAAACGCCTATTACAGATCCGGAACGTTTAACACGGGCTTCGACACATGGGTGGATAAGATTGATTTCGGTGATAACAACAGGAAAATGACGGCGGAGATAACCTGCTTCGGAAGGGAGAAATCCACGGTAATCGCCGCTATGAACGACGGCAAAAAGGGCTACAGAGCCTGCCTTGACGGCGAGGAAATACCTTGCAGCGAAAGATTTGCCGGCACGGTTGAAATTTCTCTGAACATCAATGACGGCAACGTCCATAAATTGGAAATATCGTAAAACAAAAAAACAACGCCGCAGCGGAGCTTTTCGGAGCCTGCTGCGGTTTTCTTTTGCATAAAATCCCAAATATGCAATTTAATCAAAAAAGAGTTTGCCTGATATGCAATATTTGTAAACATTTTGTTAACAATATAAATTTTTATTGAAACCTATATATATACTATGATAATATGAGGATGAGAAAGCTTAAATAAATCTTAAATTAAAATCAAATCAAACTAAAAAATGACAAAAAGTCCCTTGTGTACAGTAAACTGTTGAACAGACTTTTATTTGAGCTTTTCCAAAATTTAACTAAGGAGATGATAACGACAAATTTATTCCAACTCCACCGGCATAACTATTATAAACAACCATAAAAGAAAGGAGACATTTATGGACAAAAACAAAACTACATTCAATCCGGTCATATCCCCTTGTTCCTGCTCCGAATACTTTATTGAAGGAGAGTATGTCTACACCTATGACGATACGGAGGACACTGCGTCAACGAAAATCACCTCGCACTCCTCATCCTTTACTTCAAATTCCGCTGAGATAACGTCACGCATGGACAATTACGAATACGATGAAACGGGCAATATCACCGGTATATACAGATACGTTGACGGTGAGAAAGTATATTATTACACCTACACCTATGACGAAGCGGGGCAGCTGATACGGGAGGACATTTTAGAGGATGATAAAACCGTTGTCTACACCTACGACGTCGGCGGAAACATTGTATCGAAAGACGAATACGCCTACACCCTCGGCGAAATTGCGGAGGAAAACGAAGCGGTAAAAACGGCAATATACGAGTATGCCGACTCCGTTTGGGCGGATCTTTTGACGGGCTTTACCTACACCGACACGGACAGCAAGTCCGATTCCGTTGACACCGAGATAACATACGATGAGTCCGGAAATGTCACCTACTATAACGGCGTAAGCTATACATGGAGAGGAAAACAGCTTGCAAGCGCAGTGACGGCTGACGGCGAATATGTGGAGTATTTCTACAATTCCGACGGCTACCTTACCCGCCTTGACGTTTATGAGACGGACGAGGAGACGGGAGAATATATCACAAATTGCAGCATGGCGTACATCTGGGACGGCGACAGGCTTGTGTCAAGGAGCTTTCCCGCAGATGACGGCAAAGCATTAAATTCCCGTGTTCTATATGATACGGACGGCGAATCCTACGGCTTTGAAGTGAGCATTGTCTCCGAGGAGCAGTCGGCGGACGGCCTAGTTTTCCTGTACCGCAAAAACCTGCAAGGCGATATTACGGGGATAATCAGCCCCAACGGCGAGCTTATGGCGGAGTTCACCTATGACGCTTACGGTAACATGGGAGTCCATGCTGTCGAAGATTCGTGGAACGGACTTTTTAAGCTGTTGTTTGCAATCTTCCTTACGCCTCAGCTGTACCGAGGTTATGCCTATACCATGGTCGGAGATCAAATGGGCTATTACTTGGGCTCAAGATACTATATCCCAATCCTCGGCAGATTCCTCTCGGCGGATATACACGCCGATACCAATACCGGCGTAGTGGGAACAAATATGTTCGTTTATTGCAATAATGATCCGGTAAATTACATAGATCCTGAAGGTGAAGCAAGCGTCAGCACTTTTCTTCAAAACATTTCAACCATCGTTAATTCTTTGAAAATGTTAAAGTATTTATTGATGGGGTGGAGCAAAACTATCTTATCATTTGCTGATGCTGATGCAATGTCCCTCAAAATTGATAATAACAAAAAACATACAGCTACATTTTGTATTGATCTCACAAAAAAAATTAATGGAACAAGCTTCTCCGATGTCATGTATTATTTTTATAGCAAAAAAGGAGAATCAATTTTCAAAAATTTAAGTGAAAGCGTCGTTGACTTATTTAAATATGGAAAAGGACGCGATATTTTATTTTCTAATGAATGCATCCAAAATGAACTAAAAGAACATGTTTTTGGATATTGGTGGTCTCAAAATAAATCAGGAATAGATGCTTCAACTTTGTTGAAAATATACGGTGTTGTAAGCGGAGGAAACAAAAAAGATATTGTACAACAACATTGCTGTACCATTGATATTGCAGAATATGATGTATATAACTCAGTCCAATCCATAGGATTTAATTATTTTAATGGAATTAGAGCACTATATTATAAGACAGATTACGATCCGTATTTCAATAAGAGTTTAAATCTGAGAGTTCCAAATGCTCGAGATGATTGGACTCTATATTGACTCGCTGTCAGAGATGAGGTGAAGTTATGAAAAGTAAAGTCAAGAAAGCAATATTAATATCGGCAGCAATACTTATTTCACTTGCCGTGATTATT
>JAJQGK010000105.1 GCA_021200555.1 Clostridiales bacterium
GGTAAGTGTCCGGATCTATGCCCAATATTTCCGCCACCTGCTCCTGCGACAGCTCACAGTACGCCCTGAATATCCTTAAATTGTCATGTAACATAATTTTTCCCTGTAAACTCCAAATTTATTTGGTAACATATGATCACCTTTTTCAGTATACGCAATCCGATAGGAAAAAGCAAGAAAAAACCGGATTTTTCTTTGTACAACTTTTCAAAGTATCAGTCTCCTAAATTGCTTGAAAATTTAAAAATCCTTATCAAAATCAATTTAATCATAATTGCATTTTCTCTTTTTATTTTGATCATATCATTTGCCCATGTGCTGATTTATTCATTGTTTGACTTTAAATCATCCACATCACATTGCCCATAAGTATTATTACCGACAGCAACAACAGTACCATCACTTTTTAAGCCCACAGTGTGCTTATATCCGGCAGAGATGGCAACTATATCATCCCAATCATCTATATCACATTGATCATAAGTATTATAACCGACTGCAACAACAGTACCGTCACTTTTTAAGCCCACAGTGTGCTTATATCCGGCAGAAACAGCAACTATATCATCCCAATCGTCTACATTACATTGATCGAAAGAATTACCACCAACTGCAACAACCGTACCGTCACTTTTTAGACCTACTGTGTAATCGTCTCCGGCAGATACAGCGACTATATCATTCCATTCGTCTACATTGCATTGACCGAAATTGTTAATTCCAACTGCAACAACCGTACCGTCACTTTTTAGACCAACTGTGTAATAATCTCCTGCAGATACAGCAATTATATCATTCCAATTGTCTACATTACATTGATCGGAAGAATTACCACCGACTGCAACAACAGTACCGTCACTTTTTAAGCCTATCGTATGAAAACTTCCTACCGATACGGCGACTATGTCATTCCAATCGTCTACATTACATTGTCCGAAATTGTTAATTCCGACTGCAACAACCGTTCCGTCACTTTTTAAGCCAACCGTGTGAAAACTTCCTGTAGATACGGCGATTATATCATCCCAATTATCCACATCGCATTGACCATAATCATTATCGCCGATTGCAGAAACAGTACCGTCATCATTTAATACCAATGTATGATGAGTACCGGCATCTAATGTTACTCTTGCTTCTAAAGCTGCTTCCAAAGCTGCACTCAATTTTGATTTATTTATTATATGTGAAACAGTAAAAATACCTGCAATTACAACACAAATTACAATGACAGACACAGCACATATTTTTCCTATTTTAACCAGTAATTTTTTGTTTTTTTCTTTTTGCTCTTGTAATTTTTCAGCATTTAACTGATCCTGTATTTTTTGCTCTTCTTCTAATTTTTTTCGTTGAGCTTCGAGTCTTTGTCTTTCCTGTTCCTGTGCTATCAAATACTTTTTGTTTTCTTCGCTGAGATACTGCAAATCGGAAATGGTTTGAAGCTTACTTCTTTCTGTGTTGCAGACAAAACAGGATTTGTTGTTTAAATCATTGTTTTGACCGCAGGAACACTGCCAAAAGTTTTCCTTTTCATCGTAAGCATATGAAGAACAAGCATTGATTTTTTCAGCTTCTCTTTTATACTGGCTGTATAAGGCACCAAAATATCCACCGGCTTCTGTAGGCTGAGGAAATTCGATTAAATAAGCCCCGTTATCGTTTCTCCATACTGTTTCATCGCAAAAGGCTACTTTGGTAATTTTTATATTAATATTGCTGATAACGGAAAAATCCGTATTGATTGCTTGTCTGCTGCCAAATGCTTCGCCTTGCGCTGCATTGGCATCCAAGTAAACAATATCATTAAGCGTTCCCAATTTATCTTTTGTATCATCAAAGCAGTCTATCTCCATATATACCGATTTGATGTGTTTTTCTGCCCTGTTGCGCAGTTTAAGCTGAATAACATTTTTCTCTGTGGAATTATTAAAAAGAATATTGTACTTTTCAACCTGAACAGGACAATCGTTAAGTCCAAGAGCATTCTCGTTTTTTAATACAATTTTGAATTTGAATTTTTCCATATGTAAGCTCCTTTCAATTAATTAAAGCGTAGGAAGCTCATCATCAATATTTTGCACTTTATTGGATGATTTGAGAATATTTTCTTCCGAGCATAAGATTTCTGCCTGAATTTTTGCGTATTCAGCACTTCTGTATGTATTCTCAACTATTTTAGACATACCCTCGAAAAATATTGCAGAGAAAACACTAACCGCAATTAAAATAATGCCAGAAACAATAAGGATAATCCGTATGTAATCCTCATCATCACAGAATAAACCAATGGAACCAACAATTATACCGCAAAGTATACCGACAACAAGAATGAACTGAGCCATCTTGTCTAAGCTGGCAGTACAAGTAGGAATGTTTTCCTCCACATCATTAATTTTTGACAGTTTTGTTTGCTTGTTCATAAAGACACCTCTGAGAAATAATTATAAATTTATTATACACTCTAATCTTGTTATTTTGCAACATCAGACTTAAAATATTACGGATAATATGTATCGTTACAATAGATATGAAATCAAGGTGGATAAAAAGGCGATCAAGTATGTTAGAATAAAGTTGGAAAACAAAAAAAATAATGAAAGGACTCAACCACAATGAAAATTGCAACAAAATCAAAAAAACAAGGAATATTCATCTCTCAATTTAACGACCCGAATAGGAGCCGATAAAATCACACATGACTGCAAAGCCGCAGTCTGCTTCCTGATTTTTCGCAGTATACCGTCACAAAGTCTCATGCGAGAGTATTCATTGAGAAAAGGACTTTGCATTGAAAAAAAATCCTCTAAACTGCGACACTCCTGATTTAACTGGTGCTTACCTAAATCTTAAATTACCTTTTTTCAGTATACGCAATCCGATAGAAAAAAGCAAGAGAAAACCGGGATTTTTTTGGATATCTTCTCAAGGTAAATGAAATAATGCAATTCATATTTGTATTTAAATAGAGGTTTTACCCTTTTTAAATGCAAGCAAACCCCCGAAAAATAGCCATTTTCGAGGGTTTCATATTTTTTCGATTTTTGCTCCGACTTATCTCTTACTGAACTGCGGTGCGCGACGAGCCGCTTTGAGACCGTACTTCTTTCTCTCTTTCATTCTGGGATCCCTTGTAAGGAAGCCTGCCTTTTTGAGAGCCGGTCTGAGATTTTCGTCATATTGGAGAAGAGCTCTTGAGAGACCGTGACGGATTGCGCCTGCCTGACCGGTAACGCCGCCGCCGGACACTCTGCAAACGATGTCAAACTTCTCTGTTGTGCCTGTAAGAGTGAGAGGCTGACGAACGATGAGCTTAAGTGTTTCAAGACCGAAATAATCATCGATATCTCTGTCGTTTATTGTAATTTTACCTGTGCCGGGATAAACACGAACACGGGCAACGGAGCTTTTTCTTCTTCCTGTTCCGTAGTAATAATTGCTTTCGTACATTTAAATTGCCTCCCTTTCTTAAAATTCCCTTACAACGGGCTTTTGAGCCTGATGCTTGTGTTCAGGTCCCTTGTAAACATGAAGCCTTGTGAAAGCCTTCCTGCCAAGCGTTGTATCGGGGAGCATACCTTTTACAGCCTTTTCAACAACAAATTCGGGTTTTTCCCTCATAAGGGTGGAATACTTAATCTTTTTCATGTTGCCGATGTAGCCTGTGTGATGATAATACATTTTCTCATCAAGTTTTTTGCCTGTAAGGACAACCTTTTCCGCATTGATGATGATTACATTGTCGCCGCAATCTTCATGATATGCGAATGTGGGTTTATGTTTGCCTCTGAGAAGAACCGCAGCTTCTGTTGCAACAGCGCCGAGGGTTTTTCCTTCAGCGTCAATAACATACCAATCACGCTGAATATCAGCGACTTTGGGCATATAAGTTGACATAGTTTTTACCTCCATATATCATTGAAATATTTCACATTAATTATGCATGTTAATTCTTAAGTAAGCGCTGATTAAATCGAGTGCGTCGGATGCGTAGAGAATTTTTTGCAAGACAAGGAACAAAGCGCAAGGAATACTATCGTATTGTGAGCATTTGTGACGATGTATTGCGGAAAATAACTAAATTAAGATGTCCCCGTTTCTAAAGACGGTGCCACTTAATTTTTTCGTCGGTGTAGATAATCCACCGCCGAAAACGTTGACGACGGGGCTTTGCCCCTTATAAAAGCAAGCAGGCGGCGTGCTCAGCCGTCAGGCGTGATTTAATCAGTGGTTACTTATCACGTTTAGTTATCATAGCACAACAAAACAGAAGTGTCAATACTTTTTTTGCACTTTTTTAAAGTAGATTTGAAATTCTCCGTTTTTCTCACGTTTTCTATCGTTTTTAATGCTTTTGCTCACTTATGATTTTTAAAAAAATTCCCGCAACCAAATATAGACAGCATTTTTAATTTGAACCCTTGGGAATAAAGCTGAAAATTTCATGACATAGCGCAAATATATGCAAGTGCGCATGATGAAAATTGCAAAAACAACAGGATTTACGCATAAGATAACTACCGATTAAATCAATTGATTGACGGAGATTTATGAACTTCATAATGTCAAATTCGCCGGTTAATCTGTCAGGACTGACATTGTATATATTTGCGAGTGTTTCGATTTCCTCTTCGCTTGGTATTGCTGTTCCTATTTCGTATTTGCGGTAAGTATCCGGATCTATGCCCAATATTTCCGCCA
>JAJQGK010000032.1 GCA_021200555.1 Clostridiales bacterium
TTGCGGGCGGACACATGGGTCCGCCCCTACGGCGGGCTATTTTAATTTGTGCAAAGTAAAAGGAAATCCACCATGTTTTACAGCAAGCGTTCAAAAAGAATAATCGCGGCTGCGGTATGCTTGTGCTTGACGGCTCTGTTTGCCTTTTGGGCGGCGGCAGGGCTTCATTCCCTTTGCTGTATAAACGAAAGCTGTGCCGTTTGCGCCGCTGTTCACTCATTCGGTTATTCGGGCAAGGGCTTAGGCGGCGGAGCGTTGCCGGCAATATCCTCCGCAGCGTCCTTTTTATTCGTTCTTCTGCTTTGGAATATCCTGAACAAGGCGGCGGATATCGGCATCTTTACGCCGGTGAGACTTAAAATTCGCCTTGACATTTGATACCCTTTTCCTTTTGTAAATTCATTTTTAAATGCAAAACAGGAGGAAATCAAATTGAAAAAAATACCGGTATGGCTTTTGGCGGTTATTCTGGCGGCGGGAACTCTTGCGTCATGCGCTTCCGACGGTGCAGCGGAAGGCTCAGCCGCAGACAGTACGGAGGGAAATTCCTCCTCTCAATCGTCATTAAGCATTGTCACAACGATTTTCCCGATTTACGATTGGGTAGTAAATATAACAGGCTCCTCCGAAAATGTGGTATTTTTGGAGAGCAGCGGAACGGATCTCCACAGCTTTGAGCCTACCGCAAACGATATACTGACTATTTCGGAAGCGGATATTTTTATTTATATCGGCGGAGAGTCCGACTCGTGGGTTGATAACGCAGTCAACGCCGTAAGCAATGACGGTCTTATATGCCTTTCCCTGATGGACACCGCAACGGTCTACGAAGAGGAAACCGTTGAGGGCATGGAGGCTGAGGAAGAGGAAGAAGCCGGGGATGAGGACGAGACAGAATATGACGAGCATATTTGGCTGTCCCTGAAAAACGCCGAAAAGGCGGTAAACGCAATCACTGATGCAGTCTGCTCTGCGGACAGTGCAAACGAGGAGCTTTACAGAGGCAATGCGGACGCTTATATCGAACAGCTTCGTGAGCTTGACTTAAAATACGAGGAAATGGTTGAAGCTTCGTCAAGGGATACTCTTCTCTTTGCGGACAGGTTCCCTTTCAGGTACCTTACCGAGGATTACGGCCTTGAATACTATGCGGCGTTTGCGGGCTGCTCTGCGGAGTCTGAAGCGAGCTTTGAGACAATTTCGTTCCTTATCGAAAAGGCTAAGGAGCTGGAGCTTGAATATGTTCTTATTATTGACGGCTCTGACGGAAAAATCGCAGATACCGTGTGCAGCGAATCCGGAGCGTCCGTTTTAACGGTAAATTCCTGTCAGTCCGTAACGGAGGACGACTTGAACTCCGGCATAACCTATCTTTCAATTATGGAAGACAATCTTGAAATTTTCAGGGAGGCTCTTAACTGATGGCTCTTATCTCCTGTGATAATCTGTCTCTCGCCTATGAGAGCAAAACAATCGTATCCGAGCTTACCTTTTCGGTAAACAAAGGGGATTATCTTTGTATAGTCGGCGAAAACGGCTCAGGCAAAAGCACCCTTATGCGCACGCTTTTGGGGCTTAAAAGCCCTGCGTCCGGCACGCTGACCTTCGGGGACGGGCTGCTGAAAAACGAAATAGGCTACCTGCCTCAGCAAACGGACGTGCAGCGTGATTTTCCCGCATCCGTCAAGGAGGTTGTAATTTCCGGCTGCCTTGCGAGAACGGGTTTAAGACCGTTCTACGGCAAAGCCGAAAAAAAGCTGGCTCAGGATGCCATGGAAGAGATGGGTATTACGGATTTGGCAAAACGGAGCTACAGAGAGCTTTCGGGCGGTCAGCAGCAGCGTGTCCTTCTTGCAAGGGCGCTGTGCGCAACACGGAAGCTGCTTATACTGGATGAACCCGTTGCGGGACTTGACCCTAAGGTTACTCAGGATATGTACGGCGTTATAGACAGACTTAACAAGGAAAGCGGAATTACCATAATAATGGTTTCCCACGATATTCTCCAGGCTGTAAATTATGCGTCCCACATCCTTCACCTGAGCAGCAAGCCCCTGTTCTTCGGAAAAACCGAGGATTACCTGAAATCCGGAGCGGGCAGGATGTTCACCGGCATCGATTTCCATGAAAAAGGAGAAGGCGGCAAATGAATTTAATTGAAAGCCTTAAATATTATCTTACCTTTGACTTTGTAAGGTACGCCGTAATAGTGGGAATACTCGTTTCCCTTTGCGCCGCTCTTTTGGGCGTAAGCCTTGTGCTTAAGCGTTATTCCATGATAGGCGACGGACTGTCACATGTGGCGTTCGGAGCAATGACCGTGGCTGCCGTACTCAAAACAACCGAAATATACATAACTCTCCCCGTGACAATAGTAGCGGCTGTTCTGCTGCTCCGTCTGGGGAAAAATGCAAAAATAAAGGGCGACGCCGCAATCGCTATGATCTCTGTCGGCGCTCTTGCCCTGGGCTATCTTATAATGAACCTGTTTTCCACAAATGCGAATATCAGCGGAGACGTGTGCACGACTCTTTTCGGCTCAACCTCAATTTTAACCCTTACGAAAAGCGATGTTTATCTTTGCGCAGGTCTTGCGGCTGTTGTTATACTTGTATACATCTTATTCTACAATAAGCTTTTCGCCGTTACCTTTGACGAGAGCTTCGCTGCGGCAACCGGAACGAAAGCGTCGGTTTACAACCTTCTGCTTGCAGTCGTCACTGCCGTGGTAATCGTTCTCGCAATGGATTTGGTGGGCGCTCTCCTTATTTCCGCGCTGATTGTATTCCCTGCGCTGTCCTCAATGAGACTGTTCAAAAGCTTCAGAAGCGTAATTATAAGCTCCGCAATTATGGCGGTTATATGCTCTGTGACGGGAATTTTGGCGTCGGTGGTATTCGATACGCCCGTAGGATCCACAATCGTTGTGGCGGACATAGTTGTATTCGCATTATCGTGCCTTGCAGGAGTGATAAACGGAGGTATCAGAAAAAATGCGTAAATCTTTAACAATTGCTTTAACCTTAATCCTCTCCCTGACGGCATTATGCTCCTGTTCCTCGGAAACGGAAACCGTGCAGTCGGAGAACACCACCGCCGCAGCGGCTGCGGATGAAATCACCGTCCAATCGGCGGACATCAACCTTTGCGATATGACCTTTAATATGCTTTACGCTCAGGTCAACGAGATGAAAGCCTCTCCGGAGGACTACCTTAACAAAACCGTGGCGGTAACGGGAACCTTTCAAACCTCCTATTACGATGAGACGGGAAAGGATTATTATTACGTTATCGGATCGGACGTAACTTCATGCTGCAATTGGAATTTGGAGTTTATTTTGGAGGACGGACTGTCCTATCCCGAGTCGGGAACGGAAATCCAACTTACCGGCGTTTACTCCACCTATGACGAGCTGGGCGTTACGTATTACTACCTTGACGCCACTTCGATTACAGCGGTTTAACGGATGAATTAAGAATCGGCTGCCCCACCGCAGCCGGTTTTTTTCAATTAGCAATGAGCAATGGATTAATCCCCCGTAAGCCTGATGAGACTTGAGAGATTGCGTATATCTTTCAGAATTAATTAGCAATGAGCAATTAGCAATTAGCAATGTCGGAAAGCCGCTTTGCGGCTTGTTTCGCTCACTGCGTTCGCTCTAATGAAATTTAAAATCTTAACAATCAAACTCAATGCGTACAAAACATTAATCCTATTTATAATGGGTTAAAGGGCTTGCCCTTTCATTCATTGTACATTGTACATTTTATAATGGGGTGCGGGGTATCCCCGCCATTCATTGCTCATTGCTAATTGCTCATTGCTAATTCTCTATAAGGTATATACAAAATAAGGAATTTTCTCAATCCCTATGAATTTTTAAAAATCCTCGCTCTTTCCTCAAGCGCTGCTTTTTTGCCGTCTGCTCCGAGGGAATACGTCTCTCCGTCCTTAAATACGGCTGCCGTTCCGCTTTCCAATGCAAGCCCGTCATAATTTCTTGTTTTGACCTTCTCCTCAAAGCAGCGGCGGTTTTCCTTTTCAAATTCCGTGCAGCAGGAATAGGGGAGCAGCCCAAGACAATCGATGAACACGGGACTTTTTTCTTTGCCCGCTATATCCATGCCTTCACTGAACCAGCACATCGCTCCTGCGCCGCAGCCGGACAGAATTTTCCCGCTTTCATACGCCTCTTTAAAGTATTTGTCGGCTTTTGTCGCCTTCCATGTGGTCATAAGAAAATTGAGACTTCCGCCGCCTGCGTAAATTATATCGGCGCCCATAATTTTACGCCGAATATCCGCCTCGGTAAGACGGACGTCGGTCAGGAAAAGCGTACCTATTTTGCACCCGCATTGACGGAACATATCCGCAATGACTTCATCGCCGATTATGTAATCGAAGCCCGCCGTGGGAACGTAAAGAAGATTCGGCTCCTGCTTGCCGCTGAGGGATACCGTGTGCATTAATATGGGAAAAATCTCCCCGTTGTCGTATCTTCCCCCGCCGATTGCTGCTATTGTTGACATTTGACCACCCTCTGTTAATTGATAGTTAATAATGAATAATTAATAATTAATAATGACACAAGCCGATGTAGTGGTAGCTCTATATAGGCTTTTTTGCACAAATAAAAAATAGCCCGCCGTAGGGGCGGACCCATGTGTCCGCCCGCAAGCCGCAAAGCGGCTTCCTTATA
>JAJQGK010000121.1 GCA_021200555.1 Clostridiales bacterium
GGCCGGACAATGCAGCTCAATCCCCACGGTGACGCAGCGATTTACGAAACCATGGTAAGGCTTACCAGAGGCAACGAGGCGCTGCTGCACCCGTTTGTCGATTCAAAGGGAAACTTCGGCAAGGCATACTCCAAAAACATGGCTTACGCCGCATCCCGTTATACCGAGGCGAAGCTTGATAAGATTTGCAACGAGCTTTTCAGAGACATAGACAAGGATACGGTTGACTTTGTTCCGAATTACGACAATTCAATGCAGGAGCCGACTCTGTTCCCCGTAACATTTCCAACCGTTCTCGTAAACAACAATTCGGGCATAGCCGTGGGAATGGCAAGCAATATCTGCTCCTTTAATTTAACGGAAGTATGCGAAACGACCATTGCGCTTATAAAAAATCCAAATCATGATGTTTCCGAAACTCTGAAAGCTCCGGATTTCAGCGGAGGCGGATACTTGCTTTATGACAAGGAAAAGATAGATGAGATTTACAGCACGGGCAGAGGCTCGATTAAAGTCAGAGCAAAATACTCCTATGACAAATCAAGCAATTGTATAGATATTACCGAGATACCGCCGTCAACCACATGCGAAGCGATAATCGACAAGGTTATTGAGATGGCGAAGAGCGGTAAGCTCAAGGAAATCAGCGATATAAGAGATGAAACCGACAAATCCGGTCTGAAAATCACAATCGACCTTAAGCGGGGAACAGACAGCGAAAAGCTTATGTCAAAGCTGTTCCGAAAAACGCCTTTGGAAGATCCCACAGCCTGCAACTTTAATGTTTTGATTGCCGGAGTTCCCAAGGTTATGGGCGTAAAAGAAATTCTTGAGGAATGGCTGGGATTCAGGGGCGAATGTATAAAACGCCGAACCGCTTTTGAACTGAACAAGGCAAGCTCAAGGCTTCATCTGCTTTTGGGACTTCAAAAAATTCTGCTCGACATTGACAAGGCGATAAAAATCATCCGTCAAACAGAGGAGGAAGCCGAGGTTGTTCCCAACCTGATGATCGGCTTCGGAATTGATGAAATTCAGGCTGAATATGTTGCTGAAATTAAGCTCCGTCATTTAAACAGGCAGTATATTTTAAAGCGGCTTGAGGACATCGAGGATCTTAAAAAGACCATTGCGGACATGGAGGACATTCTCTCCCATAAAAACAGAATAAACAAAATTATAATATCCGAGCTTAAGGATGTAATAAGCAAGTACGGAAAGCCCAGAAAGACGCAAATTCTTTATGAGTACTCATCGTTTGCGGAGGAAGCTGCGGAACCAGTTCCCGACTATCCCGTAAATCTATTCTTCACTCACGACGGATATTTCAAAAAAATCACTCCTCAATCCTTAAGAATGAGCGGAGAGCACAAGCTGAAGGAAAACGACTATATTGCCGTAGAGGAAGAGTCCGTAAACTCGGCGGATCTCTTATTCTTTACGGACAAGTGCAGGGTATACAAATCAAAGGTATCCGATTACGGCGACTCAAAAACAAGCCTTTTGGGAGATTTTATACCGTCGGTCTTAGGCTTCGAGCAGGATGAAAATCCTGTTTATATGGCCGTTACGCAGGATTATTCCGGCTACATGATATTTTTCTTTGAAAACGGCAAAGCGGCGAAGGTTGACATGTCATCCTATGCCACAAAGACAAACAGGAAAAAGCTTATCAATGCTTTTTCCGACAAAGCGCCTCTTGCAGGCGTATTCTATATCAAAGAGGACACGGATTTTGTACTGAAATCCACATCCGGCAGACTTTTGCTTATGAACTCGGGTTCGCTCTCTCCGAAAACGTCGAAAAACACTCAAGGCGTTGCCGTTATGACTCTTAAAAAAGGACACAGAACGGAAAGCGTTATTTTGTACAAAGACGGAATGTTTGCAAAGCCGCAAAGGTACAAGACGAAAACTCTGCCTTCAGCAGGCGCTTTGCCCTCGGCTGAAGACTCGGGCGAACAGCTTACGTTTAAATAAATTCGATAAATTAAATTATTGCCATCGTAAAAATGAATAACGGAGCTTATGCGGGACATACTACGAAGGACGGATACATTATCATAAAAGCGTTTGCATTTGTATCCGCAGTCCGTACAGATTTCGGTTTGTACGGACTTAATCGATTTTTTGTTTATGAGTGGAAAGCGGCCGTTTTCAATTTCTGTTCAATATAATATTTTTATTATGATAACATACTAAAAAACCACAGCAAAGCGAGGTACATATTATGCAGGTTCTTATTGTGGAAGATGAGGTTTCTCTTGCCGACGCAATAACCGCAATACTTAAAAAGGAACAGTATTTTGTGGATGCGGTTTATGACGGAAGAGACGGCTTGGATTACGCTCTCAGCGGCATTTACGACCTTATTTTACTTGACATAATGCTCCCGAAGATGAACGGCTTGGATGTGCTTAAGGAGCTTCGGGCCAACGGAATACAAACTCCAGTTATGCTCCTTACAGCAAGAACCGAGGTAAACGATAAGATAAAGGGACTTGACTGCGGAGCGGACGATTACCTTACAAAACCCTTTAACAAAGGAGAGCTTTTGGCCCGCGTCAGAGCTTTGACAAGACGCAAGGGTGAAATCCCTTCAAATGAGCTTGAGTTCGGCGACATTATACTTAATCAAAGCACATATGAGCTTATTTGCGGCGGCAAATCCGTAAAATTGGGCGCAAAGGAATTTAAGATTATGCAGATGCTTATGTATGCTCCGAAAAATATCATCTCAAAGGATGAATTTATCGAAAAAATCTGGGGCTACGACAGCGAGGCGGAATATAACAGCATTGAGGTTTATATTTCCTTCTTAAGGAAAAAGCTTGGCGCAATAAAGTCGGAGGTTCAAATTAAGGCTTCAAGAGGAATAGGCTATTATCTTGAGGATCACAAGTTATGAACATAATCAAAAAGACCCAATACAAGTTTATCGCCATAACTTTAAGCGCAATTTCAATTATACTTATACTTATATTGGGCGTGCTTAATATCTGCGTTATTGCCGTATCTCTGTACAACGCATCGATGACGCTTGAACAAATAGAGGAACGGCGTGGGTTTGTATTCAGCAGCAACGGTATAGACGACAACGACAGCAGTATTTTTTCCGGCGCATTTTCGGGAAGCTTCGGAGGTCTTACGGACGGCAGCGGCACAAAGCCCTATATGTACGTAAAAATAAACGCCAACAACACATACTCCCCTATGATTACCACAAATATGAGCGATACGTATTCTTCGGACGAAATTTTCACCATAGCGGTTAATATTATCGATACGGGGCGGGAATACGGGATATACAACAACATGATTTACAAGGTAACCTCCGATGATTTGACAACTACGGTTACCATTTTGGATATGTCAAGCGACCTTGTATTTATGGGACACATGCTGAGGCTGTCGATAATTGTTATTGTTTGCAGCCTTGTGGTTGTATTTGTATTTACGTATTTTCTGTCAAAGTGGGCAATTAAGCCGGTTAAGGAGGCCTTTGAAAATCAAAAGCGTTTCATTTCCGATGCGAGTCACGAGCTGAAGACTCCCCTGACGGTAATTTCCGCCAACGCCGACGTTTTGGAGTCGGAAATAGGCGACAACAAATGGCTTACAAACATAAAATCACAATCGGAGCTTATGTCCGGACTTGTTTACGACTTGCTTGATCTGACGAAGCTTGACGAAACAAAAGACACCATGGTTATGAGCGAGTTTGACTTGAGCAGTCTCGTGCTTAACAAGACCCTGGAATTTGAATGCACCGCCTTTGAATCCGGAAAAAATCTTGAAGAGAACATCAAGGAGGGAATTACGTTCAAGGGTGACGAAAGCTCAATTCAGCACCTTGTCTCAATTCTCATCGACAACGCAATCAAACATTCGGACGAAAACGGAACAATCCGAGTAACGCTGACCGAAAGCGGCAGCAAAAAGATTTTCCAGGTATACAACACGGGCAACGGTATAAGAAACGATGAAAAAGACAAAATTTTCAACCGTTTCTACAGAAGCGACCAATCCCGTTCAAGAGAGACGGGAGGCTACGGTTTGGGGCTGTCAATTGCAAAATCCATAGCCGACGCCAACCACGGCACTATATCCGTTGACGGCGAAGAGGGCAAATGGGTAAGCTTTACGGTAGTGCTTTAATCCGCCGCATTCTTCAAATTCAACACACCGAATATTTTATACAAAAAAATACGAACATCCGGAGTTAAAAGCTTCGGGTGTTTTTTTCTCATACATTCGATTTTTCATTACAAATAGTGACAAATTCAAATTTAGGCTTGATTTATTCATCTTTTTGGCAGATAATATAAGGGAGAGGTGTGCATTTTGATTTTTTCGAGCTTATTTTTCATCTTTTTATTTCTGCCCGCCAACCTTTTAGCATATTATATACCTAAAAAAATCGATACAAAAAACACGGTAATGCTTATTTTCTCCCTGATTTTTTACGCTTGGGGAGAACCTAAGTATGTATTTTTGCTGCTGTTTCTGTCCTTCACAAGCTGGTTCTTCGCTCTGCAGACAGAAAAATACAAGTCGGAAAATCCAAAAAAAGCAAAGCTTATGACGGCGTTGGGC
>JAJQGK010000086.1 GCA_021200555.1 Clostridiales bacterium
GCATTTGTGACGAAGTATTGCGGAAAATAATCAAGCAGGCGGCGTGCTCAGCCGTTAGGCGTGATTTAATCAGTGGTTACTTGATTTCGCCTGTAAAAATATCCTTTTTGCCGTTTTTTACATTAAAATTCCCCCAAGTCGTTTTGGCAACCGACCACATATTCACGGCTGCAACCGTCTCTTCCGGACGGCTCCCGTAACCTTTTGCGTAATAAACCTGTCCGAGATTAATTCCCGCCGTTTCGCTGTAATCGTAAAGCTCGTTCATGGAATTGAATTTGTATTCCGTTCCCTCCCGACAATCATACAAAAAGGCGCCTTCGTCGATAATGCGAACAATTTCCCCGCCGACGGTTTTTTCATAAAGCACAGTTTCGTCTTCGCCGATGGTTTTTTGTATTCTGTAATATGCTATGTAACCGGACGGATCAAAGGAATACATCAAATAATAGCCCTCCGCAGCATTTTCTATAATTGTATAATTTCTGATTGTGTAAGTTCCCTCGTCATCGCCTTTCATCAGCAACTGAGAAAAATAACCTTCATAACTGTAAAGCGCATATCCGTCAAAAAGATAGTGGGCATATTGCGGACCGCCTAAGGTTTTAATCCATGACCCGTCATCATATTCGGCTACGACTGTTGTTGGATAGTCGTCTGATTTGCAGGATGTCATCGGTATGAACAGCATGGAAAGAAAAACAAGCGATGTTATTAAAATAATGTAATGCTTCATAAATCATCCCTCCTGTGTTTTTATGGTTTAATGCTTCTTCAAGGATTTCCCGCAGCCCGCACAAACAGCCGAGCTTTCGGCTGTCTGCGCTGCTGTGGCTGAGAGGTTTCCGCAAGCTTTTCGCCCGCTAACCTCTTATTGGTTAATTATGGATATTTCACCTTGCTCCATTTGACTTGAACGCTCTTTGAGTTCAGATAGCTTTCCGCCTCTTCCTGTTCGTCAAAGAACTCAAAGGTATCGTCGCCGGTGTTGACCACAATGTAATTATCGTAGTAAACGACCGTCCTTGTCCATGTGTAATATATGGGCTCTCTGTCTCCTGTTGGCAAATAGGGATTTTCAAGACCGTATACGGAGTTGAGATCTCCGACCATTTTTATGTGAAAAGCCAGATAATCGCCGGAGGACAGAATTTTGTCAATCTCTCCCGAAAAGATATCGTTTGCCTGATGTCTGACAAAGCTTATGTCAAAATCCGTGGTATAAACGGACCAGTCCGCATTTGTCTCAATTTGCTTTTCAACAGAAAACCGCTTGTTAAAGTACCGCCAAGCGCCTAAGTCAATATTGTTTGCTTGAGCATACTCTGTCAGTTCCTGCATTGTTTCAAACTGACTTAAGGACTCATCTTCGGTTGAATAAATAAAGTATTCAATATGGTTATAGCCGTTTTGGGCAGTCTCGGAGCTTTTGTCGTTTGAAGCATATGCGACATAGCCGTCCGGCGAGAACGCACATTCGGTGTAATTCCCCTTTGTTGAGGTCTTTTTTTCTATCTCATAGTTTGCATACATCTTTTCTTTGCTTTTGTAGGATTGAGCGTCACCCGACTGTCCCTCCGCCGGTGAATAGGTGACTATCCACTGATTGGATGACCGAAGACCTTCAGAAAGTATGCCTACGTCATCAAACAGCAAATAAACGGTTTGATAGTCGGCAGCAGAAACTATATCAAAGCCGTCATCTGTTGTAATCAGGTCTTTCACCTTGTCCTCGCTCATACCGCAGTTGGAAAACAGCGCAACAAATGCAAACAGCAAACAGCAGATTACCATTCTGATTGTATTTAATGCCATTTAACATCACACTCCTTTGCTAAGCAACCACTGATTAAATCACGCCTAACGGCTGAGCACGCCGCCTGCTTGATTCTTTTCCGCAATACTTCGTCACAAATGCTCACAATACGACAGTATTCCTTGCGCTTTGTTCCTTGTCTTGCAAAAAACCCTCTACGCATCCGTCGCACTCGATTTAATCAGTGCTTACTTAATAATTATTCATATTTACAGTACTCCTTTATAACATCATTGTCGAAGGTGTAGATTATATCGCTGTCAGGCAGCTCTCCCGCTTCTGTATAATAATCAAAGCTGTCTCCCTGCATTTCCCTTTCCGCCTTGATTCTTTCTATTTCCGCATCAAATTCCTCTTGTGAAATATCAAAGTATTCTATAAAGGTAATCAGAGCCGGCTCCTGAGGTTCAACACTGTACATATCGTTTTCGTTGTAGATTTCGAGCCATTGGGACCGCTCCTGCTCGCTGAGAATGCCGTACATAACGGAGCATGAATAATACAGCAATCTATACTGTCTGTCATAGTTAAACGATTGAAATTCATCGGTATAGGGACTTCTTCTGTTAAACAGCTTAACTCCGTGCTGCTCGGGCGTATACTCGGTTAAGCCCTGCGTATTGTCTCCGTAGTTCTTTTCCGCAAGCATTACATCTTCCCTTTGATTTAACGATCTGATGCTTTTTTCAAGGATGTCAATGCCGGAATTTTTCAGTGTTAAAATGAGATACAGCGCATAATCACCGTACAAGTCATAAACGGTGCAGTCCTCAAAGCCGTCGCCGAAATACTCCGCCGTGTATACGGAGTAGTCCGGATTTATGTAGTCATAGGCAATTTTAACGAGGATTTCATTTTCCGAATACCCTGTAAGCCTGTAATCCATGTAGTCTGCAATATCAACTGCTCCGCTTTCAATATAATTGACCTTGCCGACATCCCCGCTTGCCGCGCAGGATACGCAGCTGAACGCAATTAAAATGACAAGCGATATACTTCTGATTTTTTTCAAATATTTCCCTCCTTTGCTTGCTTAACCGCACAGCCCACGCAAACAGCCGAGCTTTCGGCTGTCTGCGCTGCCGCTGTGACCTACTTTAAGGTATAAGATATTCCGTATTTTTTTGCGTAGGCTTCCGTTTCCGACCCCTCGCTGACTACAAGGTTGATTTGATCCTCAATTTCATAGAAGACAGCTTCATCAAGAAAGAGAATATTATCGGGACAATCAATGTTTTTTGTTCCGTAGCAATTCCCGAAAGCGTAGCGGTAAATTCCTTTGATACTGTCAGGCAGTTCAGTGATTTCAAGTGATATACAGCCGTCAAATGCGCTCTCTTCTATGATACTTAGCTTGTCGTTAAAGACAACCTTTTTCAAAGATACGCATTGTGCAAATGCGTCATCACAAATTTTTATAACATTTTGAGGGATTTTAAACTCCTTAAGACTTATGCATTGGTAAAAAACGAAGGTATCGATCATATAAACTTCATCCAAATCACCCTCAACCGATTCAAGCGATGTGCATTTATAGAATGTCGCTCCCATTAAGACTTTCAGATGTTTCGGCAGCCGGACTGATTTTAAGCTTCTGCATCCACTAAATATCCAGCCTTCCGTAACCATAATCGAATCGGGCAAAACAACATCGGTGAGAAGGATGCAATTGGAAAATACCCCATCGCCCAAAACCTCAACCGTATCAGGAATTGTAACAGATTTTAACAGGAATTTATTGGCGAAAGCACTGCTGCCAATACCGCGCACCGTATGCCCGTTTATTTCAGAAGGTACAGTTACCTTTGAGCTCAGCCCATTGTATCGCTCAATAACACATGTGCCGTCGCTTTGGATTCCGTATTCAAAATCGCCGTATGTACCGGTATTCACAGGATCCTTATATAGATAGTCATCCAGATACTCTTTTTCGTACTCTACATAATCCGGAATATCGGGAGATGTATAGTAATTTGCAAGATATTCTTTGTATGAAGAATACATTCCTCCGGACGGAGACAACGAATATATAGTATCGCCATCGGAATAATATTCCGTAAGATTGGAAGGAGGCTTAAGCGTTGTTGTTTCCGTGTTGTCCGAAGGTGAGGGGTTTGCTGCATTTAAGAGTGTATCGTTTGCTTCCTCCGCAGCATTATCCGCCCTTGTCGTATCGGAATCTACTATCGTCCCCGCTGGCACGGTTTCGCTGTCGGCGGTATATGCACAAGATGTAACGCTCAGCACAAGTATAGCTAAAATTAACGCAGTAAACTTTTTCATGGCAATCACCTCCGGTTATTTAGACTTGATAGCTTCCGTTATACGGTGTCCATAAGATTTTCGCAGACGCAGTGTCCTCCGTATCGTCATAGGTGTAGGCATACTCTCCCTCAATAAAGTATTCGGAGCAGGAACAAGGGAATATGACCGGATTGATTTTAGTTTTGCATTTGTCCATAAATGTCTCCTTTCTTTTGTGGGTATGCGGTTAGTAATTATAAATAACATTGTTCTGATTAGATCGCATATCATTGCTGAGTGCATCGATTGATTCCTGCTCTTATGTTGAGCACAGATACAAAGTCTTTTACATGTCACTACTCTTAGGAATCTGCTCTTTGCTGTCCATAAAATTAGCAATGTACATTCGATGCACTCAGTTTAATTAAAACTCACTTAATACAAATGCTCAAAAAATGGGAAATCATAATAATCAGCCCATACGGCGTTATCTTCCGTTAT
>JAJQGK010000102.1 GCA_021200555.1 Clostridiales bacterium
GACATCTTAATTTAGTTATTTTCCGCAATACATCGTCACAAATGCTCGCAATACGACAGTATTCCTTGCGCGTTGTTCCTTGTCTTGCAAAAAAATCTTCTAAGCATCCGTCGCACTCGATTTAATCAGCGCTTACATAGCTATATACATTACTCCTGAGGGTGAAGAGAAAAATGAAAATTACAGCTTTGAAAAAAATTGCTGTAATCTTTTTTGCAATGCTGATTGCTGCGGCGGCTTCCGTTAATGCCTTTGCCGAAACAATCGAGGACAGAGTGGAAAGGGAGCTTAACGAGCTTTTGGAAAGCTATCAGACGGCGGATGAGGAAACACAGCAGTCATTGCAGGAGAGATTTAACGCATTTTTAGAGGAAAACGGGCTTGACGATATGGATTTGAGCGGTCTGCTTGATACGGACGTGGCTCAAATTATAAGCGATTTGGGAGACAATCTTGCTCTTGAGGATTTCCTCAGCCTTGCCGAGGAGGCGTTTAACAGCGGCTACGATATGATTCAGGACGTCATTAACGGCGGTTTGGGGACTTCCGACGGCTCAAATACGGCGACGACTTCTGCCGCCACAACGGCGGAAACCCAGGCGACAAACGTTATCGTTGCGGTGTCCGAATACACCACTGCCGCTACAACCGCATCCGCATCCACTACAGAGGCGGAGGTCACTACATATGACGTCGGGGAGACGACGGCTGCCGGAATTGTTGGAGCGGGCGTTACCGTCACCTCTGCGGAGGCCGTTACCGGTGCGATAGTTTCCGACGACGAGGGGTTAAGCACTTCGTCTATGGTGGTGCTTGTGGTTCTCTCCGTTGCCACGATTGCCGTTATCGTCGCAATAGTTATCTTTTTTATGATAAAAAGGAAATAAACCGCATAAAACCCGAAAAATTTCAAAAAAATATTGACTTTTGCTTTTGCCGATACTAAACTAAAAAGTAACGGCAAAAAGTATATTATATGAGAGGAAGGATTTCCGATGGAAATCAAAATCGAACGCACAAAAACACCTAAGACCCGTCCGGCAGACGAAAGCAAGCTCGGCTTCGGTAATTATTACACCGACCATATGTTTATTATGAACTATGACGAGGGACAGGGCTGGCACGATCCGAGAATCGTACCCTATGCGCCCTTGGAGCTTGATCCCGCAGCCATGTGTCTCCACTACGGTCAGGAGGTTTTTGAGGGACTTAAGGCTTACCGCTGCGCAGACGGCAAGGTTCGTCTTTTCAGACCCGACAAAAATATGGCGAGACTTAACGTATCAAACGACCGTCTCTGCATTCCGAAAATTGACGAGGAATTTGCTGTTGAGGCAATAAAAGCCCTTGTTAAGGTTGACGAGGCTTGGATACCCTCCGCAGAGGGCACTTCACTTTACATAAGACCCTATATAATCGCTACGGAGCCTCATATAGGCGTACATCCGGCAAAGCATTTGCTTTTCCTTATCATTCTCTCTCCCGTGGGAGCATATTATCCCGAGGGACTTGATCCCGTTAAAATTTACGTTGAGACAAATTACGTCAGAGCCGTAAAGGGCGGTATGGGCTTCACAAAAACAGGCGGCAATTACGCTGCGTCCCTTAAAGCCCAGGACGAGGCTGAGGACGTAGGCTATACACAGGTTCTTTGGCTTGACGGCGTTGAGAGGAAGTATGTGGAAGAGGTCGGCACGATGAACGTTTTCTTTGTGCTTGACGGGGAAATCGTCACACCATCTCTTCAGGGCAGCATTTTAAGCGGAATTACAAGGATGTCCTGTATCGAAATCCTTAAATCATGGGGACTTAACGTCTCCGAACGCCGCATTTCCATTGATGAGCTTGCCAAGGCCTATGACGAGGGCAGGCTTTTGGAGGCATTCGGCAGCGGTACGGCGGCTGTTATATCTCCCATCGGTGAGCTTAAATGGGGCGACAAAATTATGAAGATTAACAACGGCGAAATCGGAGAAATCTCTCAAAAGCTTTACGATACCCTTACCGGTATTCAGTGGGGCAAGATTGAGGGACCCGAGGGCTGGTCTGTTGAAATCTGATTTTTGAAATTATCGGGACGCTGTACGGAGTGTGCGGCGTCTTTTTCTGTGTGTATAATTTTTTTGTGCGTAAATTGACGGGAGGACGGTATTTTGCGAAATCTCAAGTTTGTCATATCCGAGGATTACAATGATAAAAAGGTTCTGCAATATTTAAGGGGCGAAGCAAAGCTGTCCTCACGGCTTGTCAACTCCCTTAAGCGTGTGGAAAACGGAATAATGCTCAACGGCGTTCACACCCGAACGATTGATATTTTAAAAGCGGGCGATGTTTTAGAGGTGAACATTCCAGATGATACGGTGAAAACGGAGCCTATAAAGTATCCCCTTGACATAATTTACGAGGACAGCGATATACTTGTGATAAATAAGCCGGCGGGACTTGCCATGCACCCGACGCATAATCATCAGGGGGACACCCTTGCCAATGCCGCTGCGGCGTACTTCGAGGAGAAGAATATGCAGGCGGCGTTCAGAGCCGTTGGAAGGCTTGACAAATGCACCTCCGGACTTGTGCTTTGCGCATTGAACAAATACGCCGCTTCAAGGCTTTCCGGCAGCTTTAAAAAGACATATTACGCCGTCGTAAAGGGTGAATTTCACGGCAAAGGCGTTATCGATAAGCCCATATACCGCCCCGACCTGATGAAAACCTTGAGGGCTGCGGGGGAGGAGGGGGACAGAGCCGTCACCCGCTGGGAAGCCCTTTGGACCGATGGGAATAATTCGCTTTTGAAAATAAATCTTGAAACGGGCAGAACACATCAGATAAGAGTTCATTTTGCGTCAATGGGAGCGCCCCTTGCCGGAGACGATATGTACGGCAGCACCGATAACAGAATAAGCCGAGCCGCATTGCACTGCGGAGAGCTGGCGTTTACACATCCCGTAACGGGAGAGGAAATGAGCTTCTGCGTCCCGCCGCCCGAAGACTTCAAGTCTCTTTTGCCGAGGGAAACCTTTGTTCAATGAGCAATGAGCAATTAGCAATTAGCAATGTCGGAAGCCGCTTTGCGGCTTATTCCGTTCGCTGACGCTCACTCTAATGAACTTTAAAATTTTAACAATCAAACTAATGCGTGCAAACTTTTAATTTTATTATAATGGGGTGTGGGGCTTGCCCCACCATTCATTGCTAATTGCTAATTGCTCATTGCTAATTCTCCAACGGGTTTGCAGTAACGAAAAATTCTATTGAGGTTTGCGGAGATGTTAAGTGCAGAAGCGGAGTGAAAAAAGTGCTGAATTTTTTGAGGGTTATTATTCTTTTAAAGAAAGTTTTCGTCAAGTTGCCACAAGAATTGCCTTTTCAGTTGTGTAAAATGCCTAAAAAACAAAAAATCACCTGACTTTTAGTATTCACCTTTGTTATATTTGCCGAAATTTTTAATTGTTACAATTGCACAAAATTATTTTTAATTCTTTGTGCAAAATGACTTGACAAACGGAAAAATGTGAGTATAATAAGGGTGTAATCAAGAGAAAGGAGATGAACGGAACATGATGAACAAAGAGATCATCGCTATGAAGGATAGGCTTGTAAAGAAGATGGAGCACGGCAAGGTTCTCTCTCTTAAGCAGATTATCAGAGCCATCGAGCTTAACGGTCTTTGCGAAATGCTTTCAAAATAAGACCCTCGGCTCCTCTTTACGCCAATCCCCCTTTTTAAGGGTTTACATATATAAAATTTAAGCAAAGGAGTGTTTCTTATGGATAAAGAGCTTATGATGTATGAAAGAAAGCTTATGGATGAAATACAGAAGTCAAAGAAGCTTTCATGGAAACGCATCTGGAAGAGTATCGAGCTTGCAAGTCTTTGCAGCACACGCCGCTGATACCTCCCTTCCTCTGCGTAATTCCGCAATTCGCCCGCAGGGCTTTAAATAGGGCATTGTCCCAACTAAGTTGATTACACCGTCCGTTTTTCAGCGGGCGGCTTTTTTGTGCCGCTTGCCGCTTTTACACTTTATTGAGCTTAAGGATAAATTATGATTTCTGCAATTCAGGAAAAAGTGTGGAGTGTGAAGTGTGGAATGTGGAGTTTCGGAAGCCGCTTTGCGGCTTATTTCGCTCATTTCATTCGCTCTAATAAAAAAATCTAATTTGTGGTTTATTTTGCTAATGCGTATATACTTTTAATCTTTCATCAATAATTATTAATTATTAACTATTAATTTTTAATTTTATTTCATTGCACATCATATATCGTATATTTTATAATGGGGTGTGGGGTGTCCCCACCATTCACTCCACACTCCACACTTCACACTTCACACTCATCAAAGTTGTTAAAGTGAACAAATAAAAAATCTAATCAAACTCAATGAATTGCAGAAGTGCAGCGGTGTGAGAAAAGTTTTTTAAAAAATTTGAAAAAAACCCTTGACTTTTACTTTAAAGTTTGATATATTATATCACGCCGCAAGTAATGCGGGAGCATAGCTCAGCTGGGAGAGCACCTGCCTTACAAGCAGGGGGTCACAGGTTCGAGCCC
>JAJQGK010000061.1 GCA_021200555.1 Clostridiales bacterium
AATCAACATTTGTACAAATTAAAAGTTCATTCATTGTACATTGTACATCGTACATCGTACATTGGAATGGGTTCGCCCCTACGGCGGGCTATTTATAATTCTCAAAGGGCTTACGGAGCAAATCATTGCTAAATATACAAACAATTTACGGAGGTATGCGGTTTGGCGAAATGGAAAAGAGCGGTCTTTATTATTGTGCTGGTGGCGTTTATCGGGTTATCGGTATTCTTCACCTTTTACGCAATAGCGAGAGACACATTTGAATTTGAGTATCAGGAAAACGTGGGAGACATAGAGGGTCTTGACGGATATGTTTTCTACGGCTTCAGCGGCAACACGGCGACGACTGACGTCACTATTGACTACGTTCGTGATGAAGACGGAGAAAACCCCGACGAGACAAAGCCCATTGTGGGTATAGACGACTTTACAATGGTAAGCGATGAATACGTTGAATTTATCACTATCGGCAAGGACGTTCAATACATAAGCGAGCAGGCGTTCTACTACTGCAAAATGCTGAAAGCCGTTTTTGTTGACGAGGAAAACCAATGGTACACCTCCGTTGACGGCGTGCTTTACACAAAGGATATGAAGACTCTTGTCCTTCACCCAATATGCAACAGTCAATGGCTGGTGGACGAGGGAGTGCTTGAAACGGCGGACACCTACGACATTCCCGAAGGAGTAGAGACGGTAGGCGGGTACAGCTTCTACAAGAACCTTGACCTTGTTCATCTGACCTTCCCCTCAACTCTTAAATCAATCGGCGATATGGCGTTTTTCGGCTGCAACAACATGTGGAGCATTTGGTTCCCCGAGGGACTGGAGAGCATAGGCGCCGACGCCTTCAGCTACTGCTGGTGCATAAGTCCCATTATCTATATCCCCTCTTCCGTAACCACCATAGGACATCACGCTTTTTACTCCTGTTCAAGCATAACCGTTGTCTATATGGGTGCCGAAAGCGAGGACGATTACGAAGCCGGCGACAACTGGCTGCCAAAGAGCCTTTCCGTTGCATTTATAAACGTTGCTCCCGACCCGGAGTACGGGAAAACCCTTGAGGACGCGCAGGCGGAAAAGGAACGGCTTGACAATTTAAGCGCAGAGGAGGAATAAAAGATGAGTGAAAATGAAACCGCAAAAGAAAAGGTTCCGGTTATGACGAGAGTCAAAAACTTCGGAACGGAAATCAAAACCCACTGGAACGAGCCTGCCGAGGGCAAGTATGTACCCTACAAGGAATACCTTTCAATTTTTGCTGCCATAGCGGGAAACTACTCTCTTACGTACATTCTGGGCTTCCTGTCCTTCGGAACGGGCTGCTACCTTGTGGCGTATTACTATGAGATACCGATATTGACGTTTACTGCAATTAACGCCTTCTTCATCGTGTCCGGCTACTTCTGGAGCATTTTAAGCATGGGCGTTGACGCCAACTTAGGCTTTTTGCCGAAAAAGACCGAGCGAAAATACTTTGCCGTGTACTTAACCTTTGCGGCAATAGGACTGATAATGCTTTTCTGCGATTTGTCCTCCCTGCCCTTCTGGCCGGAAAGCATTGTAAATTACATGGACACAAGCTGGCCGGGAATTAACTTCTACTCCATATTCAAAATAGTGGGCATCCACAGCTTCGTATCGGGCTGGGGCGGCTTCAGAGCAATCGTCATCAGGAAAAAGCTTGTGCCTAAATTAGGCAGATACAAAATTTTCGCCTATTCAAACGTTATTCAATGTATAATTCTCGTAATTCTCATATGCGAGCTGCCTCTTTACGAGGAGCCTCTTGTGGACAGAGTTTGGAAGCTCTACGTCTTATTCCAGCTTTACGGAATGTTGGGCTTCACCGGCTCTCCCCAGTCCATAGCGGACAACATCAGCCCCAACGGCCACGAGCGTATGATTATACGCTGCTATCCCGTAAAATTGGCGCATCTCCTCAGATCACTCATGACAATGATTATCCCCACCGTCGCCGGTATGCTTTTCGTAAACGGCGTCAGAGACGTGGGAACCTTCAAGTATATCATCCCTGCGGCAATGCTTTTAAGCACTGTTATAATGTTCTCGGGTCTGGGCAAGATAAAGGAGCGAATACCTGCGCCGCCAATAGAAAAGAAAAAGTACTTCTCCTTCTGGGACTGCGTCAGCGGAATTATGAAAAACAAATACCTATGGATACGGCAGATATCAGTGCTGCTGGACTCCCTGGGCAACGGTATGCTGGCGATAAAGACGGTGCTGCTTATTTATACATGGCGTGAAACGGGCTTCTTCTTCGCTCTTGCGGAAAACGTCATCTCCTTCGTGGGCAATCCCGGAGCCTTCCTCGCCCCCTGGATAAGAAAGCGTTTCCAATACAAGACTCTGTACGTATTCAAACAGCTTGTTATGTTTGCCTCAAGCGGAATGTATGTGCTGGTGCTGCTGTTCTTGGGCACTTCACATACTCTGTGCGGAATATTCCTGTTTATCGGAATTTGCGCCTGCGACTCGCTGAAATCGGCAATAGAGCTTGCGTCCTCCGATATGGATATAAGAATAAGCGACTATCAGATGTACATTTCCGGCGAGCGTTTTGAAAGCTATCAGGGCATTGTAAGCTGGTTCACAAGCCCCATATCAACTCTTATCAGCCTTATAATCCCTCTTCTGTTCTACCGCTGCGGATTTACCTCCGACTGGGATGTACTGTTTATAGATGAGGTGCGTATAAAATGCGTGCTGATAGGTCTTGCCTTCGATATGGCAGGATACATCCTAATGTGCCTGCCCTACATATTCTTCTGGGACTTCACGGACGAAAAGCACGCCGAGATTATGAAAATCCTACAGGAGCGAGCGGATGCCGCAGCTGCCGAGGACAGCCCCGTAAATCCCGATGATCCCGACAACCCCACTTCCGGCGAACCCGTCCCCGTTGAAAGCGAAGCAATGAATGAATAGCGAAGCTTAATATAATCCCCCTCTCTTCTTGAGAGGGGATTTTTTTTGCCACCGTGAGCTTGTGCGGAATTTTAATTTCTGCACACCCGTTGGGAATTAATAATTTATAATTAATAATTAATTATTAATTATTAATTATTAACTATTAATTAAAACCTGTTGACCCGCAGAGATTAACAATTTTACTCAATCTCACAGAACCGCACTTGTTTGTGCTTCAATTGTAAACAATTTGTGAACAATTTCGGGGTTTTTCGATTTTGCGGGCATTTTTTGCCCTGATTTCGGCGTTTTTGGCCTATTTATGGAGGAAGGTTTTTCCTCATAAAAATAAGCTAATTTTTACTTAAGGAGGACCGAAAATGTCATCGGAAAAGAAAAAATCATTTGTCGTCTATGGTGATTGGGCGCAGCACTTAGAGCTGCCGCAGACGGTCAGCTTGGCAAGCAATTTTGAAAGTCCCCCGGAGCTGCCGGAGGAGTTAATAGGCGGGCTTTTAAGAGCGGGACACAAAATGCTTGTCTCCGGCTCGTCAAAGGCGGGAAAATCGTTCTTCCTTATGGAGCTGTGCGTAAGCATTGCCGAGGGAAGAGAATGGATGGGCTTCCCCTGTAAGCAGGGAAAGGTATTGTATGTGAATTTGGAGATTGACCCCGCCTCCTGCATTTGGCGTTTCAAGAACATTTACAACGCCTACGGTATAGAACCCCTGCATCCGGACAACATTGAGATATGGAACCTGAGGGGCTACGCAATCCCTATGGACAAGCTTGTGCCTAAGCTGATAAAAAGGATAAAAGGAAGGGGCTTTGCGGCGGTGGTGATAGACCCTATCTACAAGGTTATCACCGGAGATGAAAATAACGCTACCGATATGGGAGCGTTCTGCAATCAATTTGACAAAATATGCACCGAAACGGGCTGTTCGGCGATTTATTGTCATCATCATTCTAAGGGCGCTCAGGGAGCGAAAAGAGCAATGGACAGAGCAAGCGGCAGCGGAGTGTTTGCAAGGGACCCGGACGCTCATGTTGATATAATTCAGCTTGATACGCCCGAGGATTTAAGGAAGAGCCTGCCCGATAAGTCGGTTACGGCTTGGAGAATGGAGTTTTCATTAAGGGAGTTCAAAAACCCGCAGCCCGTGGATTTCTGGTTTGAGTATCCTCTGCACAGACTTGACGATGAAGGCGTGCTGTCGTCATTGGGCGCCTGGGGCAGCCCGCAGTCGAATTTGTTGAAGAGCAGCAAGTTTACAACAGACGGCGAGCGGAGAGACGCTATTAATTCGGCGTATGAATTTTGCAAAAAACATCCTCCCGTCACCGTTACGGATATGGCGGAATTTTTAGATGTTTCGGAAAGATGTACCCGTGACCGCCTGAAAAATATGGAGGATGAATATTGGACAAAGCACGGTGTTGTCGGCAAAATCAGCGATTATTATGATTGATTTCCGTTTTCGGCTTCCGTTTGCGGAAGTTCGGTTTTCCGTTTTCGGCTTCCGTTTGCGGAAGTTCGGTTTTCCGTTTTCGGCTTCCGT
>JAJQGK010000104.1 GCA_021200555.1 Clostridiales bacterium
ATTTAATATACCATAATTTGATAATTTTGTCAATACTAAAAATAAAATTGATTAAAAATTTAAAAGCTTAAATTGTCAATTCTCATGGTTGCCGCCGCATTTAAGCTCTCATTTGCAATATTGCCCGAAAGATACTCGTAATACGCCTGAGAGCCTACCATTGCTCCGTTATCGCCGCACAATGACAAATCGGGTAGATAAAGCTTGTATTTGTCTGCGCAGAGCCTTTGAAGCTCGGAACGCAAAACAGAATTTGCCGAAACGCCGCCGGCTGCGACAATCTTTTCCGCGCCTGTGATTTTTGCCGCATTCATAAGGTTATCTGTTAAACATTTAACAACCGAGCTTATAAATGATGCGCCTAAATCGGGGATATTTATATCCTCGCCCTTTTGATTGGCGTTATGGATAATATTTATAACGCTTGTTTTCAGACCCGAAAAGCTGAAATCCAAAGGAGCGTTCTCCACATGAGGATGCGGAAAAGAATATGATTTATTATTGCCTGATTTGGCGATTTTATCAAGGTTTGCTCCGCCGGGATAAGGCACACCCATTGCTCGGGCCGCCTTGTCAAGGCACTCCCCTGCCGCATCATCACGGGTTTTTCCGATAATCTCAAATTCCGTATAGCTTTTAACATTGATTATATGACTGTGACCGCCGGATACAACAAGTGACAAAAAAGGAGGCTTTAGGTCGGGATGCGTTATGTAATTTGCGGCAATATGCGATCGGAGATGGTGAACCGGAATTAAAGGCTTTCCCACAGAGTATGACAGTCCCTTTGCAAAATTCACTCCCACAAGCAGTGCTCCGATAAGTCCGGGAGCGTATGTTACGCCTATTGCATCTACATCTTCATATGAACAACCCGCATCCGCAAGAGCCTTCTCCACAACCGACGATATGTTCTCCGTATGACGCCTTGAAGCTATTTCCGGTACAACTCCGCCGTATATTTTATGCTCCTCAACTTGAGAGGAGATAACATTTGACAATACAGTCCTGCCGTCTTCCACAACCGCAGCGGCGGTTTCGTCACAGGATGATTCAATTGCAAGGATTTTCATATATACTTATATTTCCTTTCTATCAGGTTAGCTTTTGATTGCGATTTACTTTAGATACAATGTCATTATAAACGCATCTTCGGCGGGCTTTGAATAAAAGCCTTTCCTTTTGCCGAGGCTTTCAAATCCGAATTTTTTATATAAATTTATCGCCGCATTATTAGAGTCTCTGACCTCCAAAGTTATAAGACTGCATGAATTTTCCTTTGCAAACTCTATCAAGAGTCTTATTAACTGTCGGGCATATCCATGTTTCCGCATTTTTTCATCTACGGCGACCTTTCCCACATAAATCTCTCCGCAAATCATATCCGCAAATACATAAGCTACCGGCTTTCCGAGAAATCTGCCGACAAAAGACACATTGTAATCTTTTTTTATCTGCGCAATAACAGAGTCCCTGCTCCAAGGATCGGAAAAGATGGATTTTTCCATTTTGGCTATCTCATCGGCATCGGCTTCATCAACTGTACCCGCTTTAAAAAATACATCTGACGCCAAAAGCTTGTCAATTCCGTCGGAAATTTCATCTCTGCATTCCCTGTAAGTATCTTCGCTGCCTGCAAACGGGTCGGATATTCCGCCGCCTAAAAGTATAAGCTTGCTTTCTGCATAAGGCTTAAGCGCATTTAAATGGCTTTCCGAAAGACAAATGATATAATCCGCCCGATCGATTATGTACATGCTCATCGGATTGGACCTGTGCGATGAAATGTCAATTCCGATTTCCCTCATAACCTTAACGGCATTATCCGAGGGAGGCGAACCAACCGAGGCGGCAAGTCCGCAGCTCATAACGGTGCAATAACCGCTAAATTCCTGAGTCTTTTCCCTGAATATAGCTTCCGCCATGGGACTTCGGCATGTGTTTCCCGTGCATACAAATACAATATTCATTTTATCCCTTCGCCTCGTACCATGTTTTTCCTATATGAGCGTCAACGGACAATTTAACTGTCAGACTGACGGCATTTTCCATTTCCTCTTTTAAAATTTTAAGCGCTTTTTCGCTTTCCTCAACAGGCGCTTCAATTATAAGTTCATCATGAACCTGCATAATCAGTCGAGAATTCATTTTTTCATCATCCAGCCGTTTTGCAACCTTTACCATTGCAATTTTAATGATGTCCGCCGCAGTTCCCTGGATGGGCATATTTCTCGCCACTCTCTCACCGAATGAACGCTGTATGGCGTTTGATGCGTTAATTTCGGGCAAATACCTCCGTCTGTTGAAAAGTGTTTTTACATACCCTGCTGTTTTTGCATCCTTTACAATATTTTCCATATATTTATTAACGCCCGAATAGTGGTTAAGGTAATTATCGATATATCTTTTCGCCTCATATACGGGTACGCCTATGTCCTTGCCTAATGAAAAAGCGCCGATACCGTAAACTATACCGAAGTTTACCGCCTTTGCCCGACTCCTCATAAGCGGAGTAACCATTTCAAGCGGCATATTAAACACCTGCGAAGCGGTTATGGCATGAATATCGTCTCCGTTATTAAAAGCGTCTATCATATTTTTGTCGTCTGAAACGGCAGCCAGCACTCTTAATTCTATCTGAGAATAATCCGCATCCACAAGCACTTTATCTTTATCGCTTATGAAAAATTTTCTCATCTCGCTTCCCAGTTCCGTTCTTACGGGAATATTTTGCAAATTCGGTTCTGTTGATGACAATCTGCCTGTTCTTGTTTCGGTCTGGCGGAATGTGGAATGTATTCGCCCGTCCTCACTGACAACCTTTAACAGTCCGTCGCAATAGGTTGACTTTAGCTTTTGAAGCGTTCTGTACTCCAAAATATCGGGAATTATGGGATGTTCATCCCTGAGACTTTCAAGAACCTCAGCATTTGTGGAGTATCCGGTTTTTGTCTTTTTCTTTACGGGGAGCTTTAATGTATCAAAAAGCACCGTACCAAGCTGCTTTGTAGAATTAATATTAAATTCACAGCCGGCATAGCCGTAAATCTTATCAACAAGGTCGTTAATTCTTTTTTCAAGCATATTTCCAAAATCATATATTCCTTGGAAATCAACTTTAAAACCGTAAAATTCCATGGATGAAAGAACATATGAAAGAGGTATTTCAATTTCATGGAGCAGTTTTTCTTCACCGTTTTCAATAATATTGTCGTTCAGCTTTTCGCAGAGGCGGCGGAGAACGGCAGCGTCCTTTACAAATGCGGTTTCAGAGTCGATTTCGGAATTAACTCGGTAACTGTCAGCCAAAGCCGATACGGAATAATCGGACGAGTTGGGATTAAGAAGGTATCCTGCCAAAAGCGTATCAAAAGTAATTCCGCTGACTTCCGGCAAGCCCTTGCTTAAGGTGTAGAAATGCAAAGCCTTGCAATTATGCGTATATTTCTCAATTGAACCGTCTTTTAGCAACGGCAAAATATCTTCAAATTCGGCAGAGGTTACGCAATCACCTAAATTTATATATGCTTTTTTATACTCATCATCAAAAATAATATAGAGCTTTTTTTCCTTGCAGACCTTTTCTTTTATTTCCTCATAAGGGATTTCCTTAAACTCAAGATTAATGTCTTCCTTTACGCTGTTCGTAACCACAACATCCTTCAGCTTGAGCTTTTCTATAAATTTATTCATTTCCAAGTCTGTAAGAAGTGCCTTGACGGATTGCTTGTCCATATCCGATTTTACATACTTTGAATAATCGGTGTCAATTGGGGCATTTGTTGCAATTGTGCCTAATTTTCGGCTGAGGAAAGCCATATCTTTTCCCGCTTCAAGCTTGTTCCTGACGGATTTTGTCAGCTCCAAACCGTCAATGTTTTCATAAATATAGTCTATTGAGCCGTATTTTTGCACGAGAGACACGGCGGTTTTTTCACCAATGCCCAAAACTCCGGGAATGTTATCCGATGCATCCCCCATAAGAGCCTTAACCTCAATAAGCTTTATGGGTTCCACGCCCTTGTCCTGAAGGATTTTAGTTTCGTCATATACAATCGTTTCGGTTTTTCCGCCTCTGGGAGCGGCTAAAAGCACATTTGTTCTTTTATCTACAAGCTGCAAGGAATCTCTGTCTCCGGTGGCGATATAGCAAAAATCTCCTTCTTTACAGCTTTTTGACAGAGTTCCTATGATGTCGTCCGCCTCCCAGCCCGGACATTCAAGCAGAGTATATCCCATGGCGGTAAGAAGCTCTTTAAGTACGGGCATCTGTGAGGCAAGCTCTTCGGGCATACCCTTTCTGTTGCCCTTGTATTGATCATACATCTCATGTCTGAAGGTGGGCTTTCTCACATCAAAAGCAATGGCAACCGCATCGGGCTTGTAATTTTCCGTTAAAGAGAAAAGAATATTAATAAAACCGTAAATGCCGTTAGTGAATCGGCCGTCACGGGTAGAAAGAAGCTTTATTCCGTAAAATGCTCTGTTTAGAATGCTGTTTCCGTCAAGAATAAGCAACGTCATAATTGAACCTCACTGTTATCATAATCTTTTATTAATTTAATTATACCACGCCGAAAATCAAATGTAAATGAAATTTTGAAATGACGCCGCAATATGATTTCAAATGTAAATATGCAAAATAATCCCGATAACTCAGCGTATTGCAACTTTCGGCACAATATGATAAAATATTTAAAAAAATAATGGTGACAGAGGAAGGACAATGAAAATAGGAAAAGTTGAAATTGAAAAAACGGCGGCGCTTGCGCCTATGGCGGGAGTGTCCGACAGAGCCTTCAGAGAGCTTTGCCGTCAATTCGGAGCTGCATATACAGTCAGCGAAATGGTAAGTGCAAAAGGCGTTTCCATGGGAGACAGAAAATCCGAAGAGCTTATGAATTTATCTGACTTCGAACATCCGTGCGCAGTTCAAATTTTCGGAAATGAACCTGAAATTATGGCTCAGGCAGCATTAGCCGCTCTTGATAAAAATCCGGACATAATTGATATTAATATGGGCTGCCCCGCTCCGAAAATAGTAAAAAACGGAGGCGGCAGCTGTCTTATGAAGTCGCCCTCTCTCGCAGGAAACATCATTAAAGCAGTAACAGAGGCTGTACATCAAAATTCCGATATCCCCGTAACGGTTAAAATAAGAACCGGATGGGACGGCAATTCAATAAATGCCGTTGAAATTGCAAAAATTGCCGAAGAAAACGGCGCTGCGGCAGTAACTGTTCACGGCAGAACGAAGGAACAAATGTATGCTCCTCCCGTTAATTTTGATGTAATTCGCCTTGTTAAAGAGGCGGTGAGTATTCCCGTCATCGGAAACGGAGATATTGAAGACGGGATAACGGCGGCTAAAATGTACGCCGAAACAAACTGCGATCTTGTTATGATCGGAAGAGGAGCATTGGGAAGGCCTTGGGTTTTTGAGCAGGTATCCGCATATATGAAAAACACACGAATAATTCCCGACCCGCCGGTATCGCAGCGAATGATTATAATGCTCCGCCACATTGAGAAGCTTTGCGAGTACAGAGGTGAAAGAATCGGCTTGAGAGAGGCGAGAAAGCACGCTCTCTGGTACACCAAGGGCATACGAGGCGCCGCAGAATACAGACGGCAGCTTTCAACGGTTGACAGCCTTGATGACCTGCATAAAATTGCTTATATAATCTCCTGTGACTCCTGCAAGGACGCATAAAAATACGGCAGCCGAAGCCGCCGCATTATAAAATATTCAATTGAAATAAAACGGTGAAATATTAGCTTTCAGCCGTCTGACCGTCGGCAGCTTTTCTCTCTTCGATTTCAGCTACCATTTCACGCTGTTTGTTCTCTGTAATCTTATAGAAGAACATGGGAACTGCACAGGCGAACATACTGATAACGCCGGATAAAACAAGCATATTCCAAAGTGTTGTGGGGCTTTCAACCGCACCGGTTGCAGAGTCAATTCCGGCAGCCGCAAAGGATATAACGCCTATAAAAGCGCCGACAGCCATGCTTATTTTATTGATAAGCGTCTGCATTGCAAAGCAAATTCCCTCGCCTCTTTCGCCCGTTTTCCACTCAAGGAAGTCAACGGTATCGCCGATCATGGCGTAGGTTATAATGTTGTTGACACCCTGAGGAATGCCGAGAAGCACAAGACCGATTGCACAGACAACAAGCTTCCATGTGGCATCATAGCCGACGAAATACATTATTGTCATAACCACGCCGCCGAAGAGATGAACAATAATATAAGACCATTTCTTTGTAAATTTCTTAGACATCCACGGAACAAGCAAAGACGCAACAAGTCCACCGGGAACCACGAGAAGAGTTATAAGTGAATAATATCCCTCGTTTCTCAGAATATATTTAGCAAAATAAAGACCTCCGGTATAAGTGTAAACCATTCTTGCACCGCCTAAAACACCGGAAAGAACAATAAGGAGAAGCTGACTATTCTTAAAGAGAAGCTTTAAATTGTGACCCAAGGATTCCGGCTTTTCCGTAGCGGTAAAACGCTCCTTTGTGTGCTTAAAGCCATAGAAGAACATGGGCATTGCAACTACAACAAGAACAACTGCACAGATAAAATAAGTCCACTTAAGTGTGTTTGCGTTGGCGGCCTCCTGTCCGACTATAACCGTGCCGTCAGCTGCTTTATACTTTGCCGTCACAGCGTTTGTGATGATGGGAACAAAAACAGTAACAATACCTGCGCCAACTGTGCAGACAAGACGTGTAACGGTAAGCAGGTTTCCTCTGACCTCGGTATTGTTGGTCATGCAGGTTGAAAGTCCCCAATAAGGTACATCGGCAACCGTATAAACAACGCTCCAAATAACATAGATAACAGCAATAATTACAAATGTGGAAAGAACTTCAGCGTTAAATACCGGCAGGAAAAGCGCAATTGTCATAATTCCAATCGGAATTGCCATCCATCTAAGATACGGACGGCATTTGCCCCATTTTGTTCTTGTTCTGTCAACGATTGATCCCATTATGGGGTCGTTGAATGCATCAAAAACACGGGTGCCGAGCATAAGATAGGCAACTGCCATAGAACCGCTTATTGCTCCGATTTGAACCCCGTCAGCTCCGAAAAGAAGAGCGTCCGTCAGGAAAACAGTAAGATATGAACCGACGATGGTACATATAAAATTTTGACCGAAGCCCGCAATAGCGTAAGCTATCGCCTCCTTCGGCTGAACGCCCTTACCCGGCGTTGTTCCATAAATCTTATGGAGTAGCTTTGAGTCGTTGAGTTTACTCATTTGATCACCTTACCTGTATAATATACTACGTATTTTAACATGTTAATCAAAAAAGTTCAATAGAAAAAACGCAAATTTGACAAATTTTCTAAAAAAAATTTTAATTCCAAAAATTGCCATCTTAAAACCCGTAAAAATTTACTGCATATTATTGATTTTACGGCAGATAATATTAATACAACATTTGAGAAAGGATGTTTTTTAAGTGGCAAAAAATAAGGAAAACAACCAAAATTTCAAGCAACAGAAAAATAACAATCAGTCAGAAAACTCCGTAAATCAAAACCAAAACGAAAACAATAAAAACGGCAAAAACCAAAATGAATACAATCAGCAGAACAGCAAAAACAGCAAAAATCAGAATAACAACAATTGCTGATTACCTGTTTATATTCCCCTCTTGGGGATTACATAAACCTAATTTTCTTGCAAAATTTTTATTTTTTTTCGATTTTCCTATTGCCTTTGCTCAAAATATATATTATAATATCTCTTGAATTTAAGAGTCCAATTTCTGTCATGCGGCGTGTTGGTCCTGTGCGGCGGAGCGCTGTGAACCATGTCAGGCGGGGAACCGAGCAGCATTAAGCGGTATGCCCGTGCGATACAGTTCGCCTGCACGCCGTGTGACTGAGGTTGGACTTTTTGTTTAAGTTGAGGAGTCCGAAAATTGTATCAGGTTTTATACAGAAAATGGCGGCCGAAAACATTTGATGAGGTTGCCGGTCAGGATCATATTACAGCAACCCTTAAAAGGGAGGTTGCGGAGCAAAGGCTTGCTCATGCCTATCTTTTTACAGGCTCAAGAGGCACGGGAAAAACATCCTGCGCAAGAATCCTTGCAAAAGCCATTAACTGTCTCAATCCGATTAACGGAAATCCCTGCAATGAATGTGAAATATGCAAATCCTTTGATAATGACACAAACCCCGATATGATTGAAATGGATGCCGCCAGCAATAACGGTATTGATGATATCCGTAAAATGGTGGAAGAAATTAACTTTACTCCGATGATTTCAAAAAAAAGGATTTATATAATCGACGAAGTTCATATGCTTTCTAAAGATGCCTTTAACGGCTTGCTTAAAATCCTTGAGGAGCCGCCGGAGCATATAACATATATTTTTGCCACAACGGAAATCAACAAGGTTCTTCCGACGATACTTTCAAGATGCCAGCGTTTTGATTTCGGGCGAATTTCCGATGAAAACATTATAAACAGAATTAATGTTATAGCAGCGGAAGAACATATAAGCATTTCCGCAGAGGCTGTCAGGCTTATTGCAAGAATTGCAGACGGCGGTATGCGCGATGCGTTGTCATTATTGGACAAGAGCCTCGGCATTTCCGAAAATGTTGATGAAAATGTTGTAACTGAGGCCGCAGGAGTAGCAAACAAAAGCTATCTTTTTGATCTTTCGACGGCTTTTTACGAAAACAATCCTTCAGCAGCGTTGAGAATTGTCAATGAGCTGCACGCAAACTCATATGACTCCGAAAATATTTGTTCGGAGCTTGTCAATCATTTCAGGAATATGATGATTATCAAATCCGTTAAAAATCCTGAGCGTATTCTCAAATGCACAATGGAGGAAGCAGACAGGCTCAAAAATGAGTCCGAAAAGTTCACCACAGGCGAAATAATAAACATAATAAATGTTATCAACGAAACACTGACTTCCATTAAAAACACACGCAACAGCCGTGTTGAGACGGACCTTGCAATGATGAGAATATGCGGTCTGAAGCAGTCATCTGACAGCTCCGCATTGCTCGCAAGAATTGAAAGGCTTGAAAAGGAAGTTGAACAGCTTAAGAAAAACGGCGTGCAGTTAAAGACGATTTCGGAGCAGCCGGCGTCAAACGTAAAGGAAGAAGCGAAGATTAATGCCGCAGCAGAGGAAAAATCGCTTGCTTCGGAACAGCTAAAAACCGTTGATTTAAGCTCCCCTGATTTTGAAGATGACAAGAAAGAATACGCAGACGAAGAACAGATCGAGTCGGAAGAAAAAACTCTCGGTGTCCGGTCGGAAATAGAACCCAATGTCGAACCGGAGGAAACAGCACCTGTTGCGGTGCAAAAAAAGACTGTTGATTTAAGCTCCCTTGAATTTGAAGACGACAGCACAGATTATGAGAATGAAGAGCAATCCAAGTCGGAAAAAGAGGATTTTGCCGGATTTAATGAAGAGCCGGTATTTGATGAAATTCCCAAATCGGACGAAGCTCCCGTATTTGATGAGGCTCCCATATTTGAAGAAGAACCTGTGTTTAACGAAGCTCCCGTATTTGATGAGGAACCCGTGTTTGACGAAGCTCCCGTGTTTGATGAAGAACCCGTATTTGACGCAGATCCTGTGTTTGACTCGGAGCCGGTGTTTGACGAAAATTCTGCGGTTGACGAACAGCCAATGTTTGATCCGAAACCTGTGATGGGTGATTTTTCCAATGAAAGCTCGGACGGACTATGGGCAAGATGCATAGCTGCCGCCGAACCTCAATACGGAGTATATCTTTTCAATACGAAAGCCGATATTAACGGAAATATTCTGACAATTTCCGATTACAATATAATGCTGAAAAATATTTTTCCGGTATTTGAAAAGCAAATTACGGAAATGGTAAAGAGAGTAACCGGCCGAGAATTTATAATCAGGCTTGACGAGAACGGAATACGGGAAGGATAATTCCATAATAAAACGATAAAGTTTAATCAATTATATAAATCGGAGGAAAAATAATGAAAGCAAGAATCCCCAATGCCAATCAGGGCGGAAATATGATGCAGAAGCTTCAAAAAATACAAGAGGAAATGGCTCAAAAGCAATCGGAAGTTGAGGCCTCGGAATTTACGGCATCTGCCGGCGGCGGAGCGGTTGAAGTTACCGTCAGCGGAAAGCATGAAGTAAAGTCCATCAAAATGCAGCCTGAAATTATTGACCCTGAAGACATTGATATGCTTGAGGATCTTCTGTTGGCTTCCCTTAATGAGGCAATGAGAAAAGCCGATGAAACCATGGAAAATGAAATGAATAAGCTTTCGGGCGGATTAAATATTCCCGGAATGGGCGGTATGTTCTGATATGCAGTATAATGCGCTGCCGCTCCAGAGGCTGATAGAGCAGTTTGAAAGAATGCCCGGAATAGGCAGAAAAACCGCTCAAAGAATTGCTTTTTACATATTGGGGCTTCCGAAAGAGGAGTCTCGGATGATTGCCGACGCAATAACCGATGCATGTGAAAAAATTCACAGATGCGCTCTTTGCTGCAATCTTACCGAAGACGAGCTTTGTCCTATTTGCAAAAACGAAAAAAGGGATCATTCGGTTATCTGTGTTGTTGAGGACTCCCAAAGTCTTATGGCAATCGAAAAAACAAAGGAGTTCAGCGGAGTTTATCATGTGCTTCACGGCGCAATCTCCCCTCTTGACGGCATAGGTCCCGAGCAGCTGACTGTTAAAGAGCTGCTGCAAAGATTATCGGATAACGCCATTAACGAGGTAATTATAGCAACCGATTCTGATATTGAAGGTGAGGCGACGGCAATGTATTTGTCAAAGCTAATTAAACCCTTAGATATAAAATTATCACGCATTGCATTCGGTCTTCCTGTGGGAACCGACATCCAATATGCGGATGAGGTTACCCTTTCAAGGGCAATTGAAGGCAGAAGGTCAATGTAAACGGAGGAAAATTTCTATGGAAAAAAAATATGCAATTACTTACGACATCGGCACAACAGGCGTAAAAACCTGCGTATTTGAAATTTCAAATACCGTAAAGCTTTTGGGGGCAGCTTCTGAGGGCTACAATCTTTTTGTTTTCCCAGACGGCGGAGCCGAGCAGGATCCGGACGAATGGTGGAATGCAATGTGTGAGACCACAAAAACAGCGCTCAAAAAATCCGGAATTAAAGCCAAGGAAATAGAGGGAATTTCATTCTGTTCGCAAATGCAGGGCGTGGTTCTTGTTGACAAGGAAGGTCACCATGTACGCAGAGCTATGAGCTACATGGATCAAAGAGCCAAGGACGAGCTTAAAAAGGGCATAGCCTACGGTCCTCAAATAGCCGGAGCGAATATTCCCAAGCTTCTTAAATCTCTTCAAATTACCGGCGCTGTTGCCGCCTCGGTAAAAGACCCCGTATGGAAATACAAATGGGTTGAAGCTCATGAGCCCGAAACATTTAAAAAGGTGTATAAGTGGCTTGATGTAAAGGAATACCTTATCTGCCGTATGACCGGAGAATTTTGCATGACGCCCGATTCCGCATTTGCCACATTGCTTTACGATATCCGCAATGATAAGCAATGCTGGAGCAAGGAAATGACGGATATGCTGGGTGTAAAATTCGAGCATCTGCCAGAAATAAAGGCTTGTACCGACAAAATCGGCGAGCTTACGGAAAAGGCTGCCGATGAGCTTCATCTTGAGCCCGGCACAGCTGTTTTCGGCGGAGGCGGAGACGCATCGCTTATATGTGTAGGAGCCGGATCCGTTGATTTGGGCGACACACATGTTTATTCAGGCACATCGGGATGGGTTTCTACCGTTGTTGATAAAAGCATTGTTGACGCATCGGCAATGATTGCGGCGGTTACCGGAGCAGATCCGGGAAAATACAACTATTTCGGAGAGCTTGAAACGGCGGGAAAATGCCTTGAATGGGCTAAAGACCATCTCTGCTTGGACGAAGTGGGCGTTTATCTTAAAAAGGAAAAGATTACAGATACATACGAGGCGGAATATACAAGCCTTTACGACTATATGTCCGAGGTAATAGAGCAGGTTCCCGCAGGCGCAAACGGCGTTATGTTTACTCCCTGGCTTCACGGAAACAGGTGCCCGTTTGAGGATCCGAATGCAAGAGGAATGTTCTTTAATTTAAGCCTTGAATCCGGTAAATCCGAAATGTTGAGAGCTGTTATAGAGGGAGTTTGCTATCATCTGCGCTGGTTCATAGATGTTGAGGAAAAGAAGGTTAAAACATCTCAAAAAATCCGCTTTGTAGGCGGCGGAGCGCTCTCCCCCGTTACATGCCAAATTCTTGCCGATGTTACAGGCAAAACAGTTGAGACGGTTGACAGTCCTCAGAATGTGGGAGCTGTGGGCGCAGCTGTTATTGTCGCTTGCGGTCTTGGTATGATCGGCGGCGTTCATGAGGCAAAAAAACTTATTCCCGTTGTAAAAACATATCATCCCAATCTTTCCAATAAAGCAATATACGACAAAAATTTCAAAACCTTCAAAAATCTTTATAAGGCAAATAAGGGCAACTTTGCAGCTCTTAACGGATAAATTTATTATAAGATAAGTATAAAAATTTATATAGGCAGGTCGTTCGGTCTGCCTATAGACTTTGCAAAATTTCCGAAAGGATGTAAAAGTAAATTATGATAGAATTAAGCGATGTTTTCAGAATTTTAAATTCTGAACTTGCCCCTACAACCGAAAAGCTTGG
Source organism: Clostridiales bacterium (assembly GCA_021200555.1). GTDB lineage: Bacteria > Bacillota > Clostridia > Oscillospirales > Acutalibacteraceae > UBA1081. The sequence continues at coordinate 12,744 of JAJQGK010000104.1, forward strand.
CTTTAAAGCCGTAATACCAACCAACTTGGCAAAGGGTGAACCTCCTGTATTCATAAGGAACGATTCTCAATATATTGCATACAAAGGCGAAAAGGGATCGATCAGGATACTTTTCAGCGAAAATAAAATCCGTCTTCTTGCAGGCGATTCGGAGGCAAAAAGCGAAGACGACAGCGATTATACGCTTACGGCAAGTTTTCTGCTTAATCTTGACGAATACGATGACAGAGATGTCAAATCTCTTGCAAATGAGATTGCGGAAAATCTTATGGAGGCATATACTCCTAAACAAATTGCAAAAAGACAACAAAATATCAAAGCGCAGCCCACTGTTTCCCGTTCTCAGGTTAAAAGCGGAGCAATGCTTTATGATTCGGCAACTCTTGCAATAAAGCTTGCCGCCATGTACCCCGGAATAAAGGATGAGTATAAAAAGCACCTCGAAAAGTATGATGAATTTCTCTGTGAGGATTTCTTTATAAATCATGTAAATCAAAACGTTTACAATACCATTGTTGAAAATAATCCTCAAAAAATGAAGAAGCTTTTCAATATCTTAAATGAGGTTTTCGAGGACGGCTCAAACGAGGTTCAAGACGTTATTGTCGTTACAATGCTTGCATCTTTTGATTATACGCCCGAAATGCATGAGAATGTTTTGAAATATATAAGCGATACCATGATGGAGCCGTTTATCAGAGTCAATAAAATCCTGAAAAACAGCAAGGGGGCAAGGCTCAGACTGGAAAATCCTCCTAAATACAAGCCGAAAAAGAAAAAGAAAAAGAGCAGATTTGCCTCAATGAGCGAAGCCTTGGGAAATTCAGGTCAATAAAATTTCAAGCAAGATTTCAATTTATCAATTTTGTCAATTTTTAAGTAAGCACTGATTAAATCGAGTGCGACGGATGTTTAGAGGATTTTTTGCAAGACAAGGAACAAAGCGCAAGGAATACTGTCGTATTGTGAGCATTTGTGACGATGTATTGCGGAAAATGATCAAGCAGACGGCGTACTCAGCCGTCAGGCGTGATTTAATCAATGGTTACTTAAGAAGGGAGATATACATATGAGCAATTATGTGATAACAATCGCCAGAACCTGCGGCAGCGGCGGCAGTTATGTCGGCGAGGAACTAAAAAAGAAGCTTGGAATAAATCTTTATGAACAGGACATTTTGCAGATTGCCTCAGAGGACAGCGGCATAAGCATGGAGCTGTTTGCACGTTCGGATGAAGAGCTTAAGAAAAATCCGCTTTTCAGATTTTCAAAGTATATCTACAGAGGCGATCTTATTCCTCCTTCAAGCAGCGAATTCACATCGGAAGAAAATCTTTTTAACTATCAGGCAAAAGTATTAAAGGAGCTTGCGGAAAAAGAAAGCTACATAGTAATAGGCCGCTGTGCTGATTTTGTTCTTGACGGCACAACAAACCTTATCAGGGTGTTTATATGCGCCGACAAGGATGACAGAATAAACACAGAAGCGGAACGATTGCAGGTGTCTGCCCGCGAAGCAAAGGAAAGAATAGAAAAGGTCGACAAAAAGAGGAACGAGCATTACAAATATTTCACAGGCAATGACAGAGAAAATATGGCAAATTACGATATATGTCTTAACACCTCTGTTTTACCCTATGAAAAATGTGCCGACGCCATTATAGATTATATGAAATTAAGGCTTGAATAAATTTAATAAAAAACGGGGACAGTGCCTAACAAGCATTGCCCCTTTTATTATTTTAAAATAAAATTTATTTTACAGTGACCTTAACAAATACCTTTTTGCCCTTTTTAACTACGATGTAACCCTTATCAAAATCCGATTTTTCAATTACCGCAACAGGTGAAGTTATTTTTTTATCGTCAACTGTAATTCCGCCCTGCTCGATAAGCCTTTTGCCCTCGCCTTTTGACTTGGCAATTGACGCTTTAACAAGGATTTCGCTTAATGCGATTTGGTCATCTTGGAAATCGGACTCTTCGATATTGGCTTCAGGCATATTTTCAACGCTTGCGGATGAGCTGAATATCGATCTTGCGGCGGTCTGAGCCTTGTTCGCCTCTTCCTCACCGTGAACAAGCTTTGTTAACTCGTAAGCCAAAATTTCTTTTGCTTTGTTAAGCTGACTCCCCTCCCATGAATCCATCTTGTCAATTTCTTCAAGAGGCAGGAAGGTAAGCATTCTGATGCATTTCAGAACGTCTCCGTCAGCTACGTTTCTCCAATACTGGTAAAACTCATAGGGTGATGTTTTGTTGGGATCAAGCCATACTGCGCCCTTTGCTGTTTTACCCATTTTTTTGCCCTCTGAATTAAGGAGAAGAGTTATTGTCATCGCATAAGCGTCTTTGCCGAGCTTTTTCCTTATAAGTTCCGTGCCGCCGAGCATATTCGACCACTGATCATCGCCGCCGAACTGCATGTTGCATCCGTAATGCCGGAATAAGTAATAAAAATCATAGCTCTGCATTATCATATAGTTAAATTCAAAGAAGGAAAGACCTTTTTCCATTCTTTGTTTATAGCACTCCGCCCTGAGCATGTTATTAACGGAAAAACAAGCTCCAACCTCACGAAGCAGCTCGATATAATTAAGATTAAGGAGCCAATCGGCGTTATTGACCATTTGAGCTTTTCCTTCGCCAAACTCAATGAAACGCTCCATCTGCTTTTTAAAACAATCGCAGTTGTGCTGAATGGTTTCCCTCGTCATAACCTGACGCATGTCCGTCCTGCCGGAGGGATCGCCGATCATGCCTGTGCCGCCGCCTATAAGCGCTATGGGACGGTTTCCTGCCATTTGCAGCCGCTTCATAAGGCAAAGCGCCATAAAATGTCCCACATGAAGACTGTCAGCGGTGGGGTCAAAGCCGATATAAAATACAGCTTTTCCGTTGTTGATAAGCTCTTTGATCTCTTTTTCGTCTGTAACCTGAGCGATAAGACCTCTCGCCACAAGTTCATCGTACACTGTCATCGTAAATCCTCCAATAAATATATTTATTTAAATAAAACGCCGAAAACTTTTGCAACCCCATATTCCGAGTTTTCAAACGCATTACACAACGATTAAATCACTTACATAATTGCTTTAAAACCTTGTAAGCGGCCGGAGCATCGGCATTAAAATCTTTTGTATCGGCTTCAATAGAAACCCTTTCACAGCCCGCAAATTTCAAAGCATCTATAAAACCTTTATAATCGTATTCGTCCGTATTTTTCATATAGCAGCGCTTCATATCGGGTCTTTCGGAAACGGGGTTTGAAATATGCGCATGCATAAGAATACCCTTAAGCTCACGAATATCATCATATGTGTCGCCCTCTACATACATATGATAAATATCACCGAGACACCCCACATTGGGCATATCTATGGCGGAGGCGAGCATAGCTCCTTCCTTCACCGTGTTAATAAGGTTTGTCTCATATCGGCAAAGCGGCTCAAACACAAAATTTATGCCGTAATCCCCCGCCATGGGCGCAGCATAATCACGCACAAATCGGACAACATCTTTAATTGCCGATTTATAAGGATAGTTTCGGGGAATTTGTCTTGCACCGCCCGATCCCAAAACCACTGTTTTTACGCCAAGCTCATAAGCTCTTTTATATCCTTTTGTTAAGTATTCCTTTAAAGAATTATAATTTGTGTTGACGCCTACAATTTTTGTTTCCGGCGGAAGAAATCCGTTTGCAGCCTCGCATCCCAAGCAATTTTCATAAAGCGCATTTTTGAAAGCGTCATATTGCTCGTTTTCGGATAGCGCCAAATTTTTAAAAGACGGCTCAATATAATCAAATCCGCATTTTCCTGCAACCTCTGTTTTATCAATCCAGCCGCACACACCTATTTTCATTGCAATTTATCCTTATACTTTCTTGCTATATCCAGTAAACGCTTAGCCGAACCCGCATAAGCCTTATCCGTTTCATTGCCGCCGATAATCCTTGCGATTTCCGCCATTCTGCCGTCTTCGTCAAGGGGAGTGACGGATGTATATGTTTTTTCATCTCGAACTGATTTTGAAATACGCATATGACGATCCGCAAATGACGCAATGGAAGGCAAATGTGTAATACAAATAACCTGTTTTTGCCTTGACACGTCACAAAGCTTCTCTGCGATTTTTTCTGCCGCTCTTCCGCTGACGCCTGCATCAATCTCATCAAAAATCAAAGTATCCACATTGTCCTTGTCGGCAAGAACGCTTTTTATCGCAAGCATAATTCTTGAAAGCTCGCCGCCGGATGCGATTTTCGCAAGCGGCTTAGGCTCTTCGCCCTTATTTGCCGATATATAAAACTCAATATCGTCAACTCCGTTTTCGGTCATAGGGCACTTTTCAATTTTAATTGAAAAAACAGTGTTTGGCATATCAAGAAAAATAAGCTCATCCCGGATACGCTTTTCAAAAACAGAAGCGGTTTCCCGTCTTGAATGCGAAAGCTTAGCTGCCTTTTCTTCTGTTTCTGCAAGGCATATTTTATACTCTTCATTAAGTCGGCTGAGAATTTCATCGGAATAGGTTATATTATATAACTCCCGACGGGCATTGTCAAGGAATGACAGCATTTCCTCCTCTGTTTCGCCGTATTTTTGAGCCAGTCTGTAAAGCAAGTCAAGCCTTTCCTCGATATCTGCCAATTCATGCTCGTCTACAGCGATGTTTTCGATTAAATCGGAAATTTCAGAGGAAAATGCATCTACGGTGTAAGCTATATCATTTAGCTCTTGAGCCGTTTTTTCCGTATCGGGCATATATTGCGATACCCTTGACATTGCATTTGCGGCATTAAAAAGCAATGATGAAGCTCCGTTAAATTCATCCCCGCCTCTTATTGACATGTACGCTTCGTTTAACGCCTCCATAAGCTTTTGCGAGTTGGTTATGATTGTACGCTTTGTCATAAGCTCGTCCCGCTCGCCCACTTTTATATCGGCCTTTTCAAGCTCATCTATCTGATATCTGAGCAAATCGGACTTTCTCGCTTTTAAAGAATCGTCAACGGCAAGTCTTTTTATTTCCGATTTAATTTCAAGAAGTTTTTGGTATGATTTTTTATAATCCTCAATCAGATTTTCATTATTTGCAACCGCATCTATAAAGGATCGGTGCGACTCTCTTTGCATAAGCGCCTGGTTATCAGATTGCCCGTGAATATTAATTAAACCCAAACCGATTTTTTTAAGCATGGAAACGGTCACAGGATTTCCGTTTATCCTGCACTCATTTTTTCCGTCTTTTTTTATAATACGGGATATAAGCAGACTCCCGTCCTCTTCACATGGTAAGCCGAGCGATAAAAGATTTTCCTTTACGGTTTGAGAAATATCGATGAAAAAAGCTGATACAGACGCCCTGCTCTCCCCTGTTCTGATAAGCTCTCTTGAAGTTTTTTCGCCTAAAACGGCATTAATGGAATCAATAACAATTGATTTTCCGGCACCTGTTTCACCGGTCATACAATTAAAATTATTCTCAAAGTCAATGGAGGCTTTGTCAATTATGGCAATATTTTCGATTTTTAAGTTTTTTAGCATTCAAATCAAATCCTTTTGATAGGATGGGCATTTTAAAGATCGGAATGTTTTTTCTTCCGTATGGCAAACATTCGATTTAATCAACGGTTGCTTTACGACTTTAAAAGCGTTTCGATTTCTTTCATTGTATTCTGTGCAGCTCTTTCACTGCGGCAAAGTATAAAAATGGTATCGTCTCCGGCAAGAGTTCCCAACACCTCAGGCATACCTATGGCGTCGATTGCGGCGCAGGCAGCCGGCGCTGTTCCCGGGTGGCATTTAAGCATACATATATTTTGGGCATAATCCACAAGCGTAACAGACTCGGCAAAAATAGCGTAATATTTCATATATTTCTCTTCCGAAGCCACACCTTGGGAATATTTATAGCCGCCGCCCGGAGCAGGCTGTTTTATAAGACGCAGCTCCTTTATATCCCTTGAAACAGTCGCCTGAGTTACATCAACTCCAACCGTGAGAAGCTTTTCAAGAAGTTCCTCCTGAGTACCGACATCATATTTATCTATGAGTTCGAGTATAAGCGCATGTCTGTCCTTTTTCATAATAATAACACTCCGTTTATATTACAAATCCGTGTATTTCATCTTTTTATGCAGGATATCCGTAAAAGTATCCTCCTTCAATCGGATAAATTTTGCTTTTTTTTGAGCCTTTCTTACAGCAGCTCCCCAATTTTCGCCAAATACGATAGACTCACCGCCATCGCAGGACAACAGCGTCTCCACATTTTTATTGCCTGCGTTCACAACCTTTAAGCATGAGTTTCTGCTGAACAAAATTGTTCTTGCCGCAAGAGAATGCGGACATATCGGAGAAAATATTATGCTCTCAACTCCGGGATCCACAACAGGTCCTCCCGCTGCAAGATTGTATGCTGTGGAGCCTGTAGGAGTGGCGATAATAATTCCGTCCGAAGCATAGCGGTTAACAAATTTATCGTCGCAATAAATGTCAAAGGATGCGAGCTTTATTTCGCCGCCCCGCGCAAAAATCGCATCGTTTATGCAATAATCCGAAAAAACCTTTTCGTGGTTGTCATTGAAAACATCGATTTGAAGGACTATTCTCTCCTCTGTATGATAATCCCCTGTCAGAAGCTTTGACACAAGCTCTGTTTCATCGCCTTCCAGCCCCATGAGAAACGCCAAACTACCTGCGTTTACACCTAAAACGGGAATATCATAGGTCAAGGCAATTTTTGCGGCTCTTGTCATGGTTCCGTCTCCGCCTACGGCGATAATCAAATCCGTTTCTCCGAGAAAACCGTCAATATCCGTGAAGCTGAAATTTTGCATTAATTCTTTTTCTTCGGTATTTCCCATATAGTCAGCCAAAAAATCAAAGTCAATATTTAATTTTTTTAAAGAAGCGCAAAGGTTCAAGGTTGTTTCATATGCCTTTTCCCTTGTAAAATTCGGCATTATGGTAACTTTCATTATTTACCGCTCCCATTGGCGTCAAGAACGAGGTGCGACGCCTCAACTACTTCACATATGTTGATATTTCCGTTTGTGTTTGATTGCTCCGAAAATTCGGTGCTTTTTTTTACCAAATGTATTAAATATTCAATATTGCCCTCGGGTCCTTTTATGGGAGAAAAGTCAAGCCCCGAAACAAAAAATCCCGACTCAATTACAAAATTATAGATTTTTTCGATAACCTCTGTATGTACGCTTTTGTCTCTGACAACGCCTTTTTTCCCAACCTTTTCCCGTCCTGCTTCAAATTGCGGTTTTATAAGGCATACGCACTCTCCGCCGTCGGTGAGCAAAGGATAAAACGCCGGAATTACAAGGCAAAGCGATATAAAGGAAACATCTACGGAGGCAAAATCAATCTTATCAGGCACCTGCTCCTCGGTTATATATCTTACATTGGTACGTTCCAAATTAATTACCCGAGGATCGCTTCTCAACTTCCACGCAAGCTGACCGTAGCCCACATCAACGCTGTAAACCTTTGCTGCACCGTTTTGAAGCATACAGTCTGTAAAACCGCCGGTAGAAGCGCCGATATCCATACAGGTTTTTCCGTTTAAATCGATGGGAAAAACGGACAGTGCTTTTTTTAACTTATAGCCGCCTCTGCTGACAAATTCACTTGAGCCTCTGACTTCAATCTTATCGTTATCGGCGACAAAGGTACCCGCTTTAACCACCTTAACACCGTTTACATAGACCTTATTTGCCATTATAAATGCTTTTGCTTTTTCACGGCTTTCGGCAAGTCCAAGCTCGAAAATTCTTAAATCGAGTCTTGTTTTATCATTCATTTTCTATTTCTCCCGCTATAAAATCACACATGGACTCCGCATCAAATCCAAATTTTTTAAGAAGAATTTCCGCTGTGGCATGGCGGACAAAGCAATCGTCTATTGCTTTTAAAATGAATTTCCCCTTATAATTATTTTCCGTCAGCATCATATTGAAAATTTCACCGCAGCCTCCTGATTTTTCTCCCTCTTCAAAGAAAAAAATTCTTGAACATGCGGATGCACTGCTGACAGCTTCAAGCGGTATGGGCTTTATCATATTCAGCTTAACGACTTTAATATTAATCCCTTTATTCTGAAGAATGTTTTTCGCCTCTGCCGCCGCCGCAAAAAGCCTGCCGTATGTAACAAGAGCTATATCCGAGCATTCCTCGCCGTACACATCAAATTCGCCGAGAGACGGTGTAAAATCATCCGGCAGACAAGGCTCTTTTCCCTTAAACATTCTTACGGCTGCAACGGCTGGAGTGTGATAAAGCGCTCTTACGAAGGCGTTCCGCATTTCGGAATATGTAGTAGGCGAAAATACGATAACACCCGGAATTGTATTAAGGAACGGCACATCAAAAATTCCGTGATGAGTTTCTCCGTCACCCGTAACAAAACCGGCTCTGTCAATTGCAAAAACAACTTTCAGATTTTGGAGAGCGGCATCATGGATAATTTGGTCATAGCCTCTCTGCAAAAACGCCGAATAGACGGCAAACACGGGAAGCATCCCGCCTTTGGCAAGTCCGGAGCAAAACGTCACCGCATGCTCCTCGGCAATGCCCACGTCGAAAAATCTTTCCTTGTAATTTTTTTCAAATTCGCTTAAACCGGTGCCTAAGGACATTGCGGCGGTAACAGCGCAGACCCGCTTATCCTTTTCCGCAAATCCGCACATCAGTTTACCAAATTCCTCCGAGAAGCTTCCGCCTGCGGAATGGAACTCGCCTGTATCGATGTCAAATTGAGAAATTCCGTGAAAAACGCTGGGTTCAAGCTCAGCGAAGTTGTATCCTTTGCCCTTAACTGTCTTAATGTGGAGCAAAATCGGATAATTTGCCGACTTTGCGCCTTCCAAAGCGTCAATAAGTACAGGTATATTGTGGCCGTCAATCGGCCCCATATATCTGAAACCGAGATCCTCAAACATTGTGCTTGATTTATAAAATAATTTTTTCAGCCTTGTTTTTGCATTAAAAATACAGTTTGCAAGCTTTACCCCCACAAGCGGAATTTTATTAATCATTTGCTCCGTTTTTGCTTTCATTCTGAAATATGAGGGTCTTGCCTTTATAACCGCCAAATGCTTTGCAAATGAGCCGACATTTTTTGAGATTGACATATTGTTGTCGTTGAGAATAACTATCAGCCTCGATCGTTCCCGTCCGGCATTATTTAAAGCCTCATAAACCATTCCGCCTGTAAAAGCTCCGTCTCCGATAACGGCGATTGCGTAATGCTTGTCCCCTTTAAGCTTGTTTGCCTGTGCAATACCGTATGCCGCCGAAACAGATGTGCTGCTGTGTCCGCTGAAAAAAGTATCATGCTCGCTTTCATCGGGGCTGGGAAAGCCGGAAAGACCTCCGTCCTGTCTTATGGTGTCAAATCTGTCGGCTCTGCCTGTCAGGAGCTTATGGACATACACCTGATGCCCGACATCCCAAACTATTTTATCATAGGGAGAATTAAAAACTCTATGGAGCGCTATGGTCAGCTCAACAACGCCCAAATTGGACGCCAAGTGACCGCCTGTTTTTGAAACTGTGACAATGAGCTTTTCTCTGATTTCGGCCGCAAGGCTCTCAAGCTCCTTTTCGGACAGATTTTTTATATCCGAGGGCTTTTTTATTTTATCAAGAATACTGTTGTTTTCCATATCTTTCACCGGAAATTGAAAATAATAATTTCAGGGGATTTTATCGGTGGCTGCCTAAGATGTTCGTCCCAAAAGATACTCGGACAGATACCTTAAAAATGATGTATCGCCGGCAAGCTCGTCAAGGGCGGAAAGGGCTTTTTCCGTGTACATATCCGCCGTTTCTCTCGCTTTATCAATCCCCAAAAGCGACACATAAGTAGACTTGTCCGAGACAATATCGCTGTTTTCCTCTCCTTCAAGATAATCAAGAATGTCATCTATAATCTGGAAAGCAAGTCCTAAATTTTCACCGAAATTTTCCGCCGTTTCGATATTTTGATAGTTTTCCGCCGCAATACATCCCAGCACGCAGGCAGATTTAATAAGAGCGGAGGTTTTAAGTCTGTCCATTAAAAACAGTTCGTCAACGCTGTAAGTTTTTCCTTCGCCCGCCAAGTCAACCGCCTGACCGCCTATCATACCGTTTACTCCGGCAAATTCGGAAAGAACCTTTACGGCTTTGACCGTCTGTTCCGGCTTTAAATCGGCAGATGACAGGCATGTAAAAGCATGGGTCAGAAGAGCGTCGCCTGCCAAAAGAGCGGTTGCCTCGCCGAACATTTTATGAGAAGACGGCTTTCCACGTCTCATATCATCATTATCCATACATGGCAAATCGTCATGTATAAGGGAATATGTGTGGACAAATTCCACCGCAGCAGCGTAAGGCATTGCCCTGTCAACATCTCCTCCGGAAATGCGGCAAAACTCAAGAGTTAAAACGGGTCTTATGCGCTTTCCTCCGCTTTCCAGAGAATATTTCATCGCATCGCTTATAACGGAATATTCCTTCATTGTTTTGGGAATAAAATCCATTATTTCAGAGTTGATTTTTTTTGTGTATTCATCGAATATGGTCATATTTTATTCACCGTCAATTATCCTTATTGCCGAAAAGCTCGGTAATCTTGAGCTTTGCGCTGTCAAGAAGTCCTGCGCAATAGCCGGAAAGCTTTGTTGCTTTGTCATAAAGTTTGATTGTTTCTTCGAGGGGAAGATCGCTTTTTTCAAGCTTTAAAACAATCTCCTCAAGTTTTTTTACTGCTTCCTCATAGGTCATTTTATTTTCACTGCCGGTATTCATTTTTACACTCCCTGAATATATGTTTACTTCTGTTTCAGACTTTTTTGACAACGCATTCCGCACTGCCGTCTGAAAATCTTAAATTTATATTGTCTCCGGCTTTTAATTCAGCGGCAAGCTTTATTTTCTCGCCATCCTTAAATACGGGGACAAAGCCTTTTTTCAGAATTTCAAGAGGACTTAACATCTTTAATTTTTGCGAGAGAAGCCTTAATTTATGCTCTCTTGTATCGATAATCGATCTTCCGATTGTATACAGTCTGTTATCCAGCAATCTCAGCTCCGCCTTCTGCCTTGCAAGAGATGCTGCGGGACTTAAAAGTCTGAGTCTTGAAGTAAGTCCTTTATATGTCTCTGTACAGCTGTCAAAATAATTTTTAACCGCCGACTCCATACGGAGGGTAAGCGAAAACAGGTTTTCCGTCAGCTCCTGAGCGTTCGGCACTGCAATTTCAGCCGCAGCGGAGGGCGTAGGCGCACGCATATCCGCCGCAAAATCGCAAAGGGTAAAATCCGTTTCATGACCTATTCCCGTAATAATGGGAATTTGTGAGCTCGCCACAGCCCTTACAAGCATTTCGTCATTATATCCCCACAAATCCTCCATTGAGCCGCCTCCCCTGCATAAAATTATCAGATCGACGTCGTCTCTTTGGTTTAACAGGTTTAATACTTTTATGTTTTCATCGGGACATGACGGACCCTGAACCGCAACGGCGCAAATCAAAAGCTCCGTTAAGGGATATCTTCTGGAAACAACATTGACCACATCCCTCAAAGCCGCTCCTATTCCCGAAGTTACAACCGCAATTTTTTTAGGGAACAGGGGAAGAGTTTTTTTCTTATCGGCATCAAACAAGCCCTCCTTGAAAAGCTTTTCCCTGAGCTGTTCAAAGGCTATCATTAAAGCTCCCGCGCCTTCGGGTTCCATTTCATCGGCGTAAATCTGATAAACTCCGTCACGCTCGAATACGGAAACCCTGCCGTTTACATATACCCTCATACCGTTTTCCGGTGTAAATTTAAGTCTCTTCGCATTAGCCGAAAACATAACAGCCTTAACGGAAGATGTATCATCCTTTAATGAAAAATAACAATGTCCCGTTTTGTAATGATTGACAAAATTTGATATTTCCCCGATAACACATATTCTTTGAAGTCTCGAATCCGACTCAAACATCATTTTTACATATGTATTAAGCTGTGTGACCGTTAATGTAATATCGTTTTTAATCATCTGAATCCTCCGTTTTCAGATAAACGCCGATTAATCGAGTACCGTATTTTTAAGAAAGCTCAAATACGCAATTCCGGCGGCATTATCGGATGAAAATTCACTTTGGGCAAAATAACCCCCGAATTTTTTTTCAATTCTTTCTCTGATAATTGAATTTGACATAACTCCACCTGCAAAAATCAAAGGAAGATCGCCGTATTTTTTTAGTGCATATACCGTCATAGCGGCAATTGATTCGTAAATATAATCAATGCAGAATTTGGCAATATCCTCTTTTGGACAGCCCCTTTTCAGCATATCGCCGCATTTGTTCTGAAGTCCGGAAAAGCTGCAGCAGCCGTCTTTGATGTATGGCTTTATCTTAAAATCAACATCTGAGCTTCTTGCCAATTTATCAAGCTCCTGTCCTGCGGGGAATTTCAGAGAGAGCATACCGCCTACTCGGTCAACAGCCTGTCCCGCCTTCAAATCAAGAGAGGATGCTATTTCGGTGATTTTAAAAATATTCTCCCTGTCAGGTTCAACAAGCAGCACATCCGTTGTTCCGCCCGAAACATGAAATGCGATAAAATTTTTTCCTATGCAATCAAATTTTTTCGATGACCAAAGAGCGGCGGCAATATGTCCTGCCTGATGAGAAAAATAATATTCCTCCGCATTATATGAAGCAGCAAGCGCTTTGCAAAATCCCTCGCCGACGCAAAAACAAGGCATATACGATCCGTCAACATCACGGGGACGGCAAGATGCACCCACTGCTTTAATGCTGCTATTTTCTCCGAGTTGATTTATAAGTGAAGACAACAGCGCCGGAAGATTTTTTGTATGATGAAAAACCGCATCGGACTGCCTTAAACCCATTTGTCCCTCGGGAACGGGCAAAAGCTGTTTTTTTGATATAACATTGTTCTCATCGGGTATATAGACGGCGCAGGAGGAGGTGTAATTGCTTGTGTCAATTCCCAAATAAATATCAGGCATCGGCTGTCATATCCCTGTTTACGGCAGAGAGAAGCCCGTTTATAAATATGTAATCTTCTTCGGGTGCGTATTTTTTTGCAAGCTCCACAGCCTCACTGATGGAAACGGAAGCGGGAATATCGGAAAATTCCAGCATCTCGCAGACCGCAAGCCTTAAAAGCGCCAAAGAAACCTTTGAAATTCTTTTTAATGTCCAGCCTTTTCTCAGCTTGTCCGAAACAATCTCGTCAATTTTTTCCCTTTGCGCAAGAGTTTTTTCCGTAATCTCTCTTGCAAAATCATCTGTATCGAAAAGCTCCGACTCTCTCGCTGTTTCAATCATCTCGTCAAGTGTGTATTCGCTGTTAAATTCATTTTCAAAAATGAGAATAAAAGCCTGCTCTCTTGCTTCTTTTCTTGTCATACATATCACCAACCCAAACGCTGCGGTACACATAAAATCCTAACATACCTACAGCCTCCGGACAAACCGAAGGCATACGGTACTACATTAAGTAACCACTGATTACCTAAACCATTGCATCGTTCATGGCATTAATTGAAAAGTATTACACATCCGATAACAAGCACATGTGAAATTCTATGCCAAAAAAGATACAATACCTTATTTTAGTTTTATTATACCATATCCATTAGGTTATTTCAAGCCCTTAAAATCGTTGAATTTTCAAGGGAGTTCAAAATTCAACAATGCAGAAATCCACGCAAAAGGCGGTCTCTTAGTAACAAATCAGTAACACAATTTTGCGTAAAAAGAAATCCCCTCTGAAATTGTTCGGAGGGAAAACTCATATTTACGATTGATTTTAGTGGATTTGTTTTTTATATTTCTCGCAATAATCCCGAATTAGCTTATCTGCATAATCCTTAGCGCCCTGTGCCTGTCTTTTATAGCCCTCGTCACCTGTCTGTCTGTAAAGTCTTTCCACCGGAGAAAAGTTTTTGTTTTGAGCGGAAATTTTTTCTCTCTCAATTCTGAAAGGACAGTTTTCTTATTTTTAGCGGATTTTCAGCGAAAAAAATCCGGAGCATAAAAATAGCACCGCCGAAGCAGTGCCTAATCGCAAATATTAAATTATCCTACGCCTATTGATTTAAGGTATTCCTCATATTCAGGCGGAATGCCAATATCATACCTTTCATAGTAGCGAAGAAAGTCGATCGGAAAAACAAATACATCATCCGTATAAATTCCTGCTTCATCTATCGGTTCGCCCGTAAATATATCATAATGCCGAACCATTGGGCAATACCCCGCATCAAGCGACTTTATATGCTCTATAATTTTGTCTTTCGGAATGGTATTTTTTAAACTCTTTGAAGTCTTCAAATTTATCTGTAGGTTCGCCATAGGGCATACCTTTCCAATAGCCGAAGAAGTATTTCCCATTGTACTCTGTCATTTTATCCGCCTCCGTTGATACAGCATTCGTATTATTCCACAGTATCTTCAATATCTTCGTCATCATCAAGCGATCGGCATCTGAATCCTGAAATGTCTGATCGTGCCGCAAGCCAAAAGATTTTTCATTTCCAAAAATGTGTTCTTCCAATGTTCTGCTGTCTATTTATGTATACCTTTTCATGCAAAAAATTATTTTTCATCCCGACGTAACCGAGAAAAGGTTTAAGCCATCATCTTATGAGATAAAAGATGTTATGGGCGGTTTCGATAAATTCCTCTTCGCTTTTGCAGGCTCGGAGTTTTAAAATGAGGTGCTTTTCTAACCTGCTGAGAGATGTTATTTTGTCGATGTCATACTCTTTGTTTATATTTGATGTATATTGGTAATCAATAGGTGGTTGTCGGAGATTTACGAACTTCATAATATCAAATTCGCCGGTTAATCTATCAGGACTGACATTGTATATA
>JAJQGK010000138.1 GCA_021200555.1 Clostridiales bacterium
AGGAATACTGTCGTATTGTGAGCATTTGTGACGATGTATTGCGGAAAATAATCAAGCAGGCGGCGTGCTCAGCCGTTAGGCGTGATTTAATCAGTGGTTACTTAATATCAAGCAGTCTTTTCTTCATTTTCAAGCCGCCCGCATATCCGGTAAGGCTGCCGTCCGATCCGATTACTCTGTGGCAGGGCACGGCAATCATAACAGGATTTTTATTGTTCGCCGCACCGACGGCTCTTGCGGCTTTCGGCTGTCCGACAGCTATTGCGATATCCTTGTAGCTTCTCGTCTCGCCGTAGGGAATTTTTTCCAATTCAGCCCAAACCTTTTTTTGAAAATCCGTACCTATAAGCTCATAGCGAAACTCAAATTTCCTTCTTGTCCCCTGAAAATACCCGCAAATTTCTCTGTATACCGACTCCGTAAACTCACATGGGGAGTTATCCTCGTCAATTGTTTCGGCATTTGTCAGCAAAAGCACCGTTTCATTTTCAAAGCCTATTTTCAGATATCCGAACTCATACTCATAAAAAGCGTATTTCATTCTTTGCTTAATCAGTGGTTACTTTATCTTCATTGAAATATCGAATGCCTTTACGGAATGAGTCAGCGCTCCCATAGAAATTATATCAACGCCTGCCGAGGCGACATCCCTTATATTGTCAACGGTAACGTTTCCGGAAGCCTCTGTCAAAGCCCGTCCGTCAATAAAGGACACCGCCGATTTCATATCCTCAAGGGACATATTGTCAAGCATAATTATATCCGCTCCGGCTTTTACAGCCTGCCTCACTTCGTCAAGGTTCCTTGTCTCAACCTCGATTTTGACGGTGTGACCTATTTTCTCCCTTAATTTTTCAACGGTTCTCTCAATTCCGCCGCCTGCGTCAATATGGTTGTCCTTCAGCATTGCCGCATCGGACAGATTATACCTGTGATTTTTCCCGCCGCCGCAAACAACGGCATATTTTTGCAACGCTCTGAGTCCCGGAAGAGTTTTTCTCGTATCGGCAACAGATGTGTTTGTACCCTTCACAGCCTGCACGGCAGCATTTGTCATAGTGGCAATTCCGGACATATGCTGCAAAAGATTAAGAGATGTTCTCTCTCCCTCTAAAAGCTTCAGCGTTTTTCCGCTGAACTCGGCTATAAGATCGCCTTTTTTCAGCTTGTCCCCGTCATGCTTAAAAATAGTACATTCAAACGTTCCGTCAAGCAGCTCAAAAACTCTGAGCGCTATGTCAATTCCGCAAAGCACGCCGTCCGCCTTTGATACAAAATAGGCGTTCGTCCTGTCCTCATCGGAAAACAGATAAGCGGAAGAAACGTCAATATAATTTATATCCTCGCTTAAAGCCCGCTTTATAATATCGTCAACATAAAATTCCGGAAGAACCATATTGCAACATCCTTTAATTCAAATTTATTTTTCATCGACTTCGCTTAAAATAATATACGCTGCCGTTGCCATGCTTAGAGCCTCGCAAAAATCGACTGTAATCTTATATGTTCCGCCTCTGAGCCTTTTCAAAATATTGTCAATCTGTTTGAGTCCGGAGCGTATGGCGCCCTGGTCGGGAAGCACGAAATAGCTCCTCTGCATAATTTCACGGATTTCATCTTTAAGCCCCTTCGGAACGGGAGCGCCGTTTTCAATCTGAGTCAGCGGGCTGGGATATTCGCCTACGGAGGGGTTGCCCGACGCCATAAGCCGCTTTATATCCTGAGCCGCCCGTCTGGAGAAAACAAGAGCTTCAAGAAGAGAATTGCTGGCAAGCCTGTTTTTGCCGTGAACGCCCGTATTTGCGCACTCTCCTGCGGCGTAAAGCCTTGGAACAGTGGTTCTTGCGTCAAGATCCGTTTCAATTCCGCCCATAAGGTAGTGCTGACAGGGGAAAATCGGAATAAGATCCTTGGTCATATCAACGCCGTACCTCATACAGCCCTCATAAATTCCCGGAAATCTCCACTTAACAAATTCGGAGTCCTCATGGGTTATATCAAGGTGGAAAATATTGCTTCCCGTCCGCCTGCTCTCAAGTATAATGGACTTTGAAACAACGTCTCTGGGCGCCAATTCAAGACGGCTGTCATACCTTTGCATAAAGCGGTCGTTATTGCAGTTCCTGAGCACTGCGCCCTCTCCCCTGACGGATTCGCTTATCAGAAATTGCTCCCCGTCCTCGGAATTAAAGGCCGTGGGATGGAACTGGACATAATGCAGATCCTTTATCTTCGCCCCTAACTCATAGGCAATTCTTATGCCGTCTCCCGTTGCCGTTTTCGGGTTGGTCGTATATTTGTAAATCCTGCCTATTCCGCCGGTGCAGAGAATGCAATAGCTGCAAAATACGCTTGTGAGCCTGCCGTCTTTTATCAGATCAGCCCTGAAGCCGCTTTTAACTCTTGAGAGAGCGTAAAGCGCCGTGTTGTCGCTCACCTCTATATTTTCCCGTTTTTCAACCTCTTTGAAAAGCTTTCTTACAAGCTCTGCGCCTGTGGAGTCCTTATAATGGACTATTCTCCGCCTGCTGTGTCCGCCCTCAAGGGTTTTGTCAAGAGTTCCGTCCTCCTTGCGGTCAAACTCCACGCCCATGTTATTCATTATATTGCGGACATCGGAGGGTCCCTCGTGAACAAGAGTATCCACCGCTTCGATATCGTTGACCTGTCCGCCTGCTATCATGGTGTCATTGATATGAAGGTCATAGCTGTCATCCTCCAAATCAAGAACGGCGGCAACTCCCCCTTGGGCAAGGTTGCTGTTTGATATGTTTGTCTCATACTTTGCCAGCATAAGCACGCTTGTGCCGGACTCAAACTGAAGAGCGCCGTACATTCCGGCAACTCCGCTTCCCACAACCAAAACATCGTATATTTTTTTCTTTGTAAGGTTTTCACTCATAACATATTTCACCGGTTTTTGCAAACTAAATCAATGCACTCCGTACATTGGTTATTCAAATAAGAGTATACCACATTTTTCAATTTAATTACATACCTTGTTTTTATTTTTTTATATGAACTTTACTTGAAAAAAAGAATATATTATGTTAAAATTAAATGATTTTATACATATGGTGATAGGATTGATTACATATTATGAAAACGTTCAGTCCCCTGAACAGTGCATTCTTGTGGGGATTGATACCGGCGAATACGACGCCGAAATTTCAATAGACGAACTGGAGGAGCTTGCCAGAACCGCAGGAGCCTCCGTTTTTTCAAAGCTTATTCAAAAGCGTGACAAGCCCGACAACGCAGCATATCTGGGCGAGGGCAAATTATGGGAGCTGAAAAACATCTGCACCGCCAACGATATAGATTTGCTTATATTTGACGGAGAGCTTACCCCGTCCCAGCAAAGGAACATCGAAACGCTTACAAATGTCAGAGTAATAGACAGAACCATGCTTATTCTTGACATTTTTGCGTTAAACGCCAAAACAAGCGAGGGAAAGCTCCAGGTGGAATTGGCGCAGCTGAAATACTCCCTTCCAAGGCTCGGCGGCAAGGGAACGGAAATGTCAAGACTCGGCGGCGGCATCGGCACAAGAGGCCCCGGAGAGTCAAAGCTCGAAAGCGACAGGCGGCACATTCACAGGCGAATTACGGCTCTTGAGCAGCAGCTTAAATCCTTGGGAAAAAGACGAAATCTTATGAGGGAGCGAAGACGGAAAAACTCCGTCACAACCGTGGCTATCGTAGGCTATACGAATGCGGGAAAATCCACGCTTTTAAACGCTTTGACAAACGCCGAAGTGCTTACGGAAAACAAGCTTTTCGCCACCCTTGACCCCACAGCCCGCTCATTAAAGCTCCCCGACGGCAGAACCGTGCTTATGATTGACACGGTGGGCTTTATTTCAAGGCTGCCCCACGACCTTGTTGAGGCCTTTAAATCGACCCTTGAAGAGGTTGTGTTTGCGGATTTAATTCTCAATGTATGTGACGCTTCCGATCCGGAATTTGAGGAGCATTTAAATGTTACAAAAAAGGTTATAGCCGATTTGGGTGCAGGGGACAAGCCGATGCTGACGGTGTACAACAAATGCGACAAGGCTCCCACGCTCAGGTTTTTCGGCGAATCGGGCAGCGATGTGAGAATTTCCGCTCTCAACAAGATAGGACTTGACAACCTTTCAAACAAAATGTGCGGTATTTTAAGCGGCGCAAGACGGCAGGTCAGGCTTTTAATTCCCTATTCGGACGGAGCGGTAATTTCCGAGATACGCAAACAGGGAGCCGTACTTGAGGAAGAGTACAGAGATGACGGGCTTTATCTAAAAGCGATTTTGGACGGCGTATTTCTCAATAACGTAAAGGATTATATCCTGCCGGAAGAAGACGGCGAGCTGTGATAAGGATGCTTTGCAGCAGCCGACACGCACCCCGTTTTTAATGTACGATGTACGATGTACAATGTAC
>JAJQGK010000089.1 GCA_021200555.1 Clostridiales bacterium
TTGCGGCTTGCGGGCGGACACATGGGTCCGCCCCTACGGAGGGCTATTTTAATTTATGCGAAAACTTACAGGGAACGCTCATTCCCTCTGATCTTCCTAAAAAACTCCGTCAGCAGCTCTGCGCATTTTTCCTCCATAAATCCCGCTTGGATTTCCGGCTTACGATTATACGGCAGCACGGACAAATCCGTCAGCGACCCGAAGGATCCCGCTTTCAAATCATAGGCTCCGAAAACGACCCTTTTAAGTCTTGCGTTTATTGCGGCTCCGGCGCACATGGCGCAGGGTTCAAGAGTCACATACATAACGCAGTCGGACAGCCGCCAGGAATTCAAAGCCTCACAGGCGTTGTTTATCGCCTCGATTTCCCCGTGGCAAAGGGCGTTCCTATTCTTCTCCCGTCTGTTCCTTCCCCTTGCGATTATCTCGCCGTTCCTTGCGATAACGGCTCCTACGGGTACTTCTCCCTCTTCCGCCGCAAGGCAGGCCTGCTCTATTGCCGCCGTCATAAGCTCTCTGTCCGTCATTTTTTCACCTATTTTCCCACACAGAATTTTGAGAAAACCTCGCCCACTACCGCATCCCTTGCCTTTTCTCCCGTCAGCTCAAGGAGCTTTTCAACGGCATAATCAACGCTTACGTTTACGGCGTCCAAGGTCATACCGGACTCCAGCGCTTCAAGTCCTTCCTTCAGCGAGTCAAGAGCGTTTTCACAGCAAAGTCTCTGCCGTTCGCTTGCGAGCATTCCTCCGGAGCTGTCAATTTCATTCGTCCCCAATATTTCCGCAAGGGCGGTCTGAATTTCCTCCGTCCCCTGTGCTTTTAATGACGAAACGGAAATTACAATCGGAATATACTCTTTGATCTCCGCTTCATCAAGGCGTTTTGGCAAGTCCGTTTTATTCACTATGGCAAGGGCAAGCTTATCCCTGCACCGGCTCAAAAGCTCCCTATCCTCTTCCGTCAAAGGCTCGGAGCCGTCAAAGACCGCCAGCACAAGCTGCGCTCTGTCTATACGCTCATAAGCTCTGTCAATTCCTATGGCTTCAATTCTATCGGAGCTTTCCCGTATTCCCGCCGTGTCGGCAAGACGCAAGACAATATCCCCCAGGCGTACAGTCTCCTCAACAATATCTCTCGTAGTTCCCGCAATGGGAGTTACAATTGAGCGTTCACAGCCCGACAGCAGGTTCATCAGCGTTGACTTCCCTACATTTGGATGACCGCAGATAACAGTTTCTATTCCCTCGGTTATAGCCTTTCCGTTGTCAAACTCGGCTATAAGCTGTCTCAAAGCCCTTACTGCGTCCTCTATTACAGTTTTTACGTTGTCCTCATGGGCTTCCTCTATATCCTCATCGGGATTGTCCGTCCAGACGGCAATGGCTGCGCTGACGGAAGTAAGTCTCTCGGTGATTTTGGATATTCTGCCGCTGAGCTTGCCCTCAAGGGTATTTAAGGCTGCGTCTAAAGCCTGTCTGCCCTTTGCGGAGATAACGCTCATAACAGACTCCGCTTCCGCAAGGTCTATTTTTCCGTTTAAAAAAGCCCGCTTCGTAAATTCTCCGGCTTCGGCAGGCTCTGCGCCGTTTTTCAGCACGGTTCGCAGCACAAGCTCCGTAACGTAAAGCCCGCCGTGACAAGAAAGCTCAACGACGTTTTCGCCGGTGTAGCTTTTCGGAGCATGAAAAACAAGTGCGACGCCCTCATCGATTTTTTTATCGCCGTCAAAAATATAACCGAAGGCGGCGGTATAACCCTTTAAGTCCCGGAGCTTTTTCCCCGAGACGGAACAGAAAACACTGTCGGCAATCTCAATCGCCCCGTCTCCCGATATTCTTATTACGCCGATCCCTCCGGCAGCGTTGGGCGTGGAAATCGCAGCAATGGTGGACATTTTAACAGCTCCCTCTTATCTAATTAATAATTTATAATTAATAATTAATGATTGATAAAAATTAAAAGTTTGTACATACCCATTGGAGAATTAGCAATTAGCAATGAGCAATTAGCAATGAATGAAAGGGCAAGCCCTTTAACCCATTATAAAATAAAATTAAAAGTTTATACGCATTATCAAATTGAACTGCAAATTAAATTTTATATTAGAGTGAGCGTTAGCGAACGGAACAAGCCGCTTGCGGCTTCCGACATTGCTAATTGCTAATTGCTCATTGCTAATTATATATAATGGGGTGCGGGGTATCCCCGCCATCAATTATTAATTATTAATTATTAATTATTAATTTCCGGCGGGTGTGCGGGAATTAAATTTTCGCACAAGCTCACAGAGAAATCACTGAGTTTTAATCTTTAAGTAAACAATCAGCACCGAAATATCCGCCGGGCTGACTCCGGAAATCCTTGACGCCTGACCTATATTGACCGGTCGGATTTTGGTAAGCTTTTCCCTTGCTTCAAGTCTCAGCCCCGTTATGGCGTTGTAATCGATATCCGAGGGCAGCAGTCTTTTTTCAAGGCGGCGCATTTCCGCAATCTGCGACAGCTGTCTCTTAATATAACCCTCATATTTCAGCTCAATTTCAACCTGCTCAAACACCTCTTCGGGCAAATCCGGTCTTGTTTTGTCTATCGGCGCAAGCAGCTCGTAATTAAGCTGCGGTCTTCTTATAAGCTCCGCCAGCTTACAGCCCGTGGTTAAAGGCGCCGTTCCGCACTCGTTCAAAAGTCGGGCTTCCTCCTCGGAAGGCGCAATGACGGTATGCTCCGCTCTTTTTCTCTCCTCCTCAATCAGTTGAAGCTTGCGGAGGAATTTTTCGTACCGTTCCCGTGATATAAGCCCGATTTTATATCCTGTTTCCGTCAGCCTTATATCGGCGTTGTCCTGTCTCAAATAAAGCCTGTATTCGGATCTTGAGGTCATCATCCTGTAGGGCTCGTTGCAGCCCTTTGTCACAAGGTCGTCTATAAGTGTTCCTATATATGAGCTTGCCCTGTCCAAAATCATAGGCTCTCTGCCTTGGAGCTTCAGCGCTGCATTAATTCCGGCCACAAGCCCCTGAGCCGCAGCCTCTTCGTAACCGCTGGAGCCGTTAAACTGCCCCGCTCCGTAAAGGTTCGGCACGTCCTTAAATTCAAGGGTGGGCTTCATCGCAACGGGATCTACGCAGTCATACTCGATAGCGTAGGCGTTCCGCATAACCTCAACGCTTTCAAGCCCTTTTATGGTTTTTAAAAATTTAAGCTGAACGTCCTCGGGAAGAGAGGAGGACATACCCTGCAGGTACATCTCCTCCGTATCAAGTCCGCAGGGTTCGATAAACAGCTGGTGACGCTGCTTGTCGGGAAAGCGGACAATCTTATCCTCAATGCTGGGACAATAGCGGGGTCCCACGCCCTCAATCTTGCCGCCGAAAAGAGGCGAGCGGCTTATATTGTCAAGTATAACCTGTTTCGTATCGTCGTTTGTGTATGATATGTAGCATACGGCTTTGTTTTCGGGTTTTTTCTCCGTTTCAAAGGAAAAAGGCACTGTTTTTTTATCGCCCTCCTGAACCTCAAGAGCGTCAAAATCAATGCTTCTGCCGTTTACTCTTGAGGGAGTTCCCGTTTTGAACCGTCTTAAGGGAAGACCCAATTTTTTCAGTGAGTCCGTCAAGCCGATTGCGGGGAAAATCCCGTCAGGTCCTCCGGGGAAGCACTTATCCCCTACGTAAATTTTGCCCTGTAAAAAAGTACCCGTGGCGAGGATTACTGCCTTCGCGCGGTAAACGGCGTCAAGCTTCGTCACAAGCTCAAACTCCCCGTCAATTGCGGAAAGCTCCCCGATTTCAGCCTGCTTCAAATCGAGGTTCTCGGTGGTTTCAAGACGGTGCTTCATATAAATGCCGTATCTTTTGCGGTCAATCTGGGCTCTTAAAGAGTGAACCGCAGGCCCCTTCCCTCGGTTAAGCATTCTGGACTGAATGGAATTGGCGTCCGCAGCCTTGCCCATTTCTCCGCCCAAAGCGTCAATTTCACGGACGAGATGCCCCTTTGATGTGCCTCCGATTGAAGGATTGCAGGGCATATTCCCCACAAAATCAAGGGTAATGGTAAAGACAACCGTCTTGCAGCCCAACCTTGCGGCGGCAAGTCCGGCTTCAATCCCCGCATGCCCCGCTCCGATTACCGCTATGTCATATTGTCCCGCAGGAAATTTCATAATTTCACCCCGTTTTTCTCCTCCGTGAGCATCGCACAAATTAAAACAGCCCGCCGTAGGGGCGGACCCATGTGTCCGCCCGCAAGCCGCAAAGCGGCTTCCTTTTTAAATTATAATTTCCGTAATCAAACCCAATGGGTTTGACTATTGTTTGTACAAACTTATGTTAAATCCTTACGGATTTAATTAAATGATTATATT
>JAJQGK010000110.1 GCA_021200555.1 Clostridiales bacterium
CTTTATAACATGGAACATGCCGGATAAAATTCAGGAAAACTGGGACGCTTTTTTTGATAAAGATACAAACACCGAAACACTGCAAATGTTCGGTTACGGCGACGGCGGCAGCGGAGTTACCGAAGAGATAATAGAGCTTATTCACAGATTCGAGAAGGTATCCGTAATGCCCGAAACCCGCCATACTTCCGCCCATGAGTTTCTCAGCGAAAATTTTACGGATGATAAGAATTTGGCAAAGTGGGACGGCGAGTTATATCTTGAAATGCACAGAGGTACATTCACCACAAAATCGGAAATCAAGAGATACAACAGGCTGCTTGAAAATAAATTAAGAAATGCTGAAATTATATCGGTATTAAGATATATCAAGGACGGAACCGACTACCCTGCCGACAAAATCAGGGATAACTACAAAAAGCTGATGATAAATCAATTTCACGATATACTCCCCGGCAGTCACATAACGCCCGTTTACAGGGATGCAATTGAGGATTTTCGCAGCATCGAAACGGAGATTAACGACATTCTCTCAGACGACAGCGAATATTACTTCAACACATTAAATTTCCCACGCAAAAGCCTTACATTTATCGCAGATGAAAACGGAAAGAACACAAGGCTTGGAGAAAAGGGTTTTTGGCAAATTCCAAATATCCGGGGACTTCAAAGCGGAAAAATCATGCCGGAAGAACACGACACAAGCTGGATTTCCGCAGGCGAAACGGTTGAGACAGAATATTACTCAATTGTTTTTAATGAAGACGGCAGTATCAAGAAATTATTCGACAAATCGAAAAACCGCCAATGGATTAAATCTTCATTCAATAAATTGGTTTTATATTATGATTATCCGGGGACATACGACGCTTGGGATATTTTGCCCGATTACAAAAACAAGTATGAGCAGCTGACGGTCAAGGAACCGCTCAAAATGACCTGCTTGGATGGTGAAACCGCCGAGTTTACGGCTGTATTGACAACGGAAAAAAGCAGCTGGAAAATGATAATCCGTCTTTTCAGGCGTTCACCTGCCATTGAAGTGGAAAATTCCGTTGATTGGCATGAAAAGCACAGGCTTGCCAAGGTAGAGTTTGCACCGGATATTTTAACAAGAACGCTGCTGTGCGATACTTCGGCAGGTTTCATTTCAAGGGAAATGCACAAAAATACCACTTGGCAGCAGGCTCGGTTTGAGGCGTGTCAGCACAAATGGGTGGATATGTCCGAAACGGACGGAGGCATTGCGGTTATTAATAACGGCAAATACGGTGTGGGGATAGAAGAAAATTCATTCTCATTATCTCTCCTGCGCTCCACAATTCGTCCCGATCCCACATCTGATATGGGACATCACGAATTTGCATATATGATTCTCCCTCATTCCGGCAATGCGGTATCGGCTGAGATAAACAATATTGCATTCGAGTACAATATTCCTCTTCAAAAGGGCAATTTTTCGGTTAATGCGGAATTTAACGGGCTTTATCTTGAAGCGATGAAGCTGTCGGAAAACGGGGAATATGTTGTTGTAAGACTTTCCGAGCAAAACGGCTCAAGAGGCTTATTTGCATTAAATTCGGGAAACACGGAATTTACACTTATGAATATGCTTGAAGATCCTGAAGAAACAGTTTGCGAATACAGCTACACTCCGTTTGAAATTTTTACAATCGGCATAAAAAATAAGGATTTCAGAGAAATGTATATATAAGCGAATACAATTTTGTTCTTTTAATTAATTTTTAGACAAAAGGCGTGCGATTGACAAAAATTCTAAAAATTTTTTACATTTAAAAACATAATTTTCGCAATTATTCAAAGGAATTATTTGACAATCAGTAAATGATTTGTTATAATGATATTAATATTTATACGGGGGTATAAACAAATGGATGAATTAACTCAACTCATCAAAAAGAATATCAAGTACAAGTATTCGAGCACAAGGCGTTTCTCGGAGGAGCTTGGTATTCCGCAGACAACAATCGTAAGCGCCATTAAAAACGGTGTAAGCGGAACGGCATTTACCACAGTTTGCAAAATGTGCAAAGCTCTTGACATTAAGCTTATGAACGGCATCTATCCCGTTGTAGTTACCGATACTACGACAAATCTCATCGAAAAGCTCTCTAAGCTTGACGAAAAGGGCATTCACACTGTAAGCACTGTATTGGAAATGGAATATGTCCGCTGCCAAACCGAAGCCGAGGCAATGGCTATTGCCGAAAAAAACGCAAAGCTTGAGGCTGCTAAGCACAATCCGTTTATCAGCTTGGATCAAATTCCCAGCAAAGCCGAAGTCGGCGATCTTGCAAAGGCTCTTACTGAACAGCAGGAAGAAAAATAATCCTATCGCAAAAATTAAGTAACCACTGATTAAACGGCATCTCTTTAGCGGAGGTGTCGTTTTTTATTTATACGGCATATAAAAAAGGAGCAGCCGAAACTGCCCCGATTTTTTAGATATACCTACAGTTTAACCGAAAACCATGTCTGCGTCCGCAACCTTTACATTTGCTTCTGTCAAAGCTTTTTCGGCTTTTGCGCTGTCGTCAACTCTGAAAATCATATATGCGCTCTCATTATTTTTAACCGAGAGGAAAGCATATGTGTATTCCACCACAACCTCGGCTTTTGCAAGATATTCGAGAATTTCAGCAAGACTTCCGGGTTTGTCTTCAATTTCAACCGCAAGAACATCTGTTACCGTTGCCACGTAGCCGCCGTCTTTTATTGCGCTTACGGCAGCATCGGCGTCACCGCAAATTATCCTGAGTATTCCGAAATCCTGCGTATCGGCGATAGACAACGCCTTTAAATTTATATTCTTTTCGGCAATGAACCTTGTAACCTCGGCAAGCTTGCCGGGTTTGTTTTCAATAAAAACAGAAATTTGCTTTACACTCATTAAAGACCATTCCTTTCATATAATTATATCAGTCGTGGAGCTTGCGTCTGTCAATGACTCTTACGGCTTTGCCCTCGCTTCTTGTGATGGACTTAGGTTCAACAAGATGGACAATAGGTCTTATACCGAGCATTTGCGTTATGGCGGCGGCAAGCTCCTTTTCCTTTTGCGCTACGGCTTTTACCGTATCTGAGAACTGCTCCGGAACCATTTCAACGTAAATATCGAGGGTGTCTGTATTGTTTGCCCTGTCAACCTCAATTTGGTAGTTTGGCGGATAACCCTCTTTCAGGAGAACGGTTTCAATCTGCGACGGGAAGACGTTTACGCCCCTGATAATAAGCATATCATCGCTTCTGCCCATAGGCTTGCTCATTCTGATAAGCGTTCTCCCGCAGGAGCATTTTTTGCGGCTGAGCACGCAAATGTCTCTTGTTCTGTATCTGAGAAGAGGAAAGGCTTCTTTGTCAATGCTGGTGAATACAAGCTCGCCCTTTGAGCCTTCGGGAAGAACCTCTCCCGTATCCGGATCGATTATTTCGGGGATAAAGTGATCCTCATTTATATGCATTCCGCCCTGCTCTGCACATTCAAAGGACACGCCGGGGCCGCTTGTTTCGGTAAGTCCGTAAATATCATATGCCTTAATGCCGAGAGATTTCTCAATATCACGGCGCATTTCCTCCGTCCAAGGCTCGGCGCCGAAAATACCGGCTTTAAGGTCAATATCGTCGGGAGTATATCCCATATCCTTTAAGGTTTCGCCTATGTAAGCCGCATATGAAGGAGTGCAGCAAAGAATCGTGGAATGGAGATCCCTCATAAACTGAATCTGTCTTTCCGTGTTGCCTGAAGACATGGGAAGCGTAAGGCATCCGACTTTATGTGATCCGCCGTTAAGCCCGGGGCCTCCCGTAAAAAGTCCGTAGCCGTATGCGACCTGACAAACATCCTCGTTGGTGCCGCCTGCCGCAACTATAGCTCTGGCGCAGCATTCATCCCATATGTCTATATCGTCTTGAGTATAGAATGCGACAACGCGTCTGCCCGTTGTGCCGCTGGTGGATTGAATACGGACGCATTTTTTAAGGTCACAGCCCAAAAGACCGTAAGGATAAGCGTCCCTCAAATCGTTTTTTGTAAGGAACGGAAGCTTATAAAGATCGTCTACGGATTTAACGTCGTCGGGTTTTACGCCCTTTTCATCCATTAAATCACGATAATATTTGACATTTTCATAAACATGCTTTACCTGAGCTACAAGCTTTTTGTTTTGAATTTCACGCATAGTTTCCGGAGAAGCACATTCCATTTCCGGTTGATAATAATTGCCCATGATAATCAGTCCTTTCTTTTTTGAATTGAGCTGCAATTCAATATTTCACATAATATATATACCACACTGCTGAAATTTTGTCAACATTTATAAAACAATTCTTTTGATAAAATGCAGCATTACGGGGCGTAAGTTTATATTCAAGAGGCAATATGCAATTCATAGTACACAAATATTTGAAAATAGCTTGATTGATTTCAAAATATGTTATATAATAAACTTAACATTTTTACAGAGGAGTGATAAAATGCCGCTTTCTATTGTTTTAGAGGAAGAGATATCCGCATTTGCTAACTGGCTGGATACCGCCTGCCGAAGCTTTGATTTAGCTGTATTTAAATTCTTTGCAAGCCTTCATACAAACTGGCTGACACCAATTGTCAATGTTTTTACGCAATTGGGAGATACAACTTTTGTTGTAATCCTGATGATTGTAGGGCTTGTGCTTTGCTTTTCAAAAAAAACCAGAAAATACGGTATGACGCTGTTTTTCGCAATTTTCATCGGAACGCTTATTACCAATGTCGTGCTTAAGCCGCTGATATTCCGCCCCAGACCATATGTGTCGTTGGCGGACAATGCCGATTTTATGCAATGGTACACCGAGGCAGGGTCAAATGTGGAAAGCGACAGAAGCTTTCCCAGCGGTCACACTACAGCCGCATTTGAAATTGCCACAGCATTATTCCTTGTGGTAAAGAACAAAAAGATAAAATGGATTTTCCCCGTTTATGCGGTATTGATAGGCTGTTCAAGGCTTTATCTGATGGTACACTACTGCACAGATGTTCTTGCGGGTATGATATGCGGTATTATTGCCGGCGTTTTGGCATACTTTATCACACGGGCAATCATAAATTGGCTTCAAACATCAGACAAGAAAGCCGTTCAGCGAATAAACAACATAGATCTATTCTTTAAGAATAAAAATACAGAGGATGCCGCATCCTAAAGATACGGAGGAATTATAATGAACAAAATAGGTGTGTCCGGCTGCTCTTTTATTGACGAAACAGGCAGAGAGAGGATTTTCAACGGCGTTAATCTTATTTACAAAGGAAATGACGTAGAGGGACAAACAAGGCGTAATTACTACCCGAACGGTTGGAACGACGAGCTTTTTGCCAAGCTTGAAGCGTTGGGAATTAATCTTGTACGTCTCGGTCTTATTTGGGACGGCGTTGAGCCCGAACCCGGCGTTTACGATGAGGAATATCTTGATTTTTTGTCCGGCATTGCAGACAAATTAAAGGAACACAATATCTATTTTTATCTTGATATACATCAGGATCTTTACTCTCATGTTTTCGGAGGCGACGGCGCTCCCGCATGGGCTGTGATTTCCGACTCCTACAAATACAGACCCGCCAAATTTATTTGGGCTGAGGGGTACTTCTTCAGCAAAGCCGTTCACCGCTCCTTTGACCACTTTTGGAATAACGATCCCATTCTCGGAAAAGGGCTTCAGGATTGGTTTGCGGATATGTGGAAGCATGTTGCCGAAAGATTTAAAGACAAGGAAAATCTTTTGGGATATGATATTTTCAACGAACCCTTTCCGGGAACAGACGGAGGAAAAACCTTCAAGGCAATTGTAAAATCCGGAGTTAAAACGGTTATGTCTCCAAAAATTAAAAAGATAAAAGCCTTAAAGAATATAATTACAGGCGATACTTTTTCGGAAGCTCTCGCCGTTATAGACGACAGAGACGTATTCAGAAGCATTACCAAGGGCGGAGATCTGTATATTAAGAATTTTGACGCAAGCAAATATTATCCCTTCTTTAAAAGGGTTTCGGAGGCGATCCGTCAAACCACCGACAACGGCGTTATTATTATGGAGAATTGCTATTATTCCAATCTCAATATCCCCTGCTCCACGCCAAGGCTTAAATACAATGACGGAACAAAAGAGAAAAAGCTTGCGTTTGCTCCCCACGGTTATGATTTAACGGTTGACACGGTTCTGACAAATACGGCGAGCAATGCCAGAGTCGATACGATTTTTGACGCACACGGCGAAACCCAAGAAAGACTCGGCGTTCCCGTAATAGTCGGCGAATGGGGCGGAATGGTTCCAGGCAGTGACGAATATCCACATTTGGAGCATCTGCTTGAGAAATTTGACAATAACAAGTGGAGCCAGACATACTGGGCATACTTTGACGGTCTTGAAGATACAAAAATTATGGACATAATCGCCAGACCCTATCCAATGGCTGTTCCGGGTGAAATTGAATGCTACGGCTTTGACAGAAAAACCAATACATTCACTTTGAAATTCCGCACCGACAATGCCGGGAAAGCAAAGGCGACGGTATATGCGCCGAAAAAGCCGGACGAGATTATATCCGAAGGAAAAACCTCCGTGAAAAAAATCGGAACCGACAGAGGAGTTTTGGTTTCCGTTTCACCGGTTAAAGGAGAAAATACGGTTTCCTTCAAAATTTAAATCTTTATATCTGCACTAATTGTAAAAATCCACCCGTTGCGAGTGGATTTTTTCTATATAAGGAATTGATTAGAAAATTATTTCATTTTAATTCTGTCGCTGACAATATGCCATTCTTCAATTTGTCCCGTTTCAAGAGATTTTTTCACATCAATAATTCTTTGATTTTCAGAGCCTTTATACGCCAAGGAAACATTTTTCAGGCTTTCAACAAATTCCCCGTCCACAAGCACATCTATATAAGACAGCATCTCATCTGTTTTATCGCATCTTGCGCGGCTGTCATTCAGCAATTCCTTATCAAAAAGATAGCCTGTGTAGCACCAAATGTTTTTAGACGGAAACTGCTCCTTAATCTTTTTAAGGAACGGAGTCAGCACCTGCTGATTGGACGGCTCAAACGGCTCTCCCCCCAAAAGGGTTAAGCCGTTTACAAAATCATTATTCAATGCGCATATTATTTCTTTTTCCGTATCCTCGGTAAAGGGTTTGCCGTATGAGAAATCCCATGTTTCCGAGTTAAAACAGCCCTTACAGCAATGCGTACAGCCGGAAACAAAAAGTGAAACTCGAACGCCCTCGCCGTTGGCTATATCGGTTTTTTTTATTTCACCGTAATTCATATTAAAGATGAAGCACCCTTTCACGAATTTCCTGTGTTCTGCCCTGGTTCCAGAACTGCGTGCCGATATATCCGCAGGTACGCCTTGCAACGTTCATCTTGGACTGATCCCTGTTGCCGCATTTCGGGCATTCCCAAACAAGCTTACCGTCATCATCTTCAACGATTTTAATTTCACCGTCATAGCCGCACTCCTGGCAGTAATCACTTTTTGTGTTGAGTTCGGCGTACATAATATTTCCGTAGATGAATTTTATAACCTGAAGAACTGCGGGAATGTTATTCTGCATATTCGGAACCTCAACATAGCTAATGGCTCCGCCGGGAGACAAAGCTTGAAATTCAGACTCAAATTTAAGCTTCTCAAAGGCATCGACCGGTTCGGTAACGTGAATATGATAGGAATTTGTAATATAATTTCTGTCGGTAACGCCCTCAATTATACCGAAACGCTGCTGCAAACACTTTGAGAATTTATATGTTGTGCTTTCGAGAGGAGTGCCGTAAAGAGAATAGTCAATATTTTCGGCTGCTTTCCATTTTGCGGTATATTCATTAAGCTTCCTCATAATGGCAAGTCCGACTTCTTTGCCCTCAGGCTCGGTCATTTTCTTGTTTGTAAGAGCATAAACAGTCTCCCAAAGTCCGGCGTAACCAAGAGATATGGTTGAATAACCGCCGTAAAGAAGCTTATCTATGGTTTCGCCCTTACGGAGTCTTGCAAGGGCTCCGTACTGCCATAAAATAGGAGCTGCATCGGAATAGGTTCCCTTAAGTCTTTCGTGACGACAGCGCAGAGCTCTGTGGCAAAGCTCCATTCTCTCATCGAAAATATTCCAAAATTCATCTATTTTCCTGTGAGCCGTAAGTGCTATATCAACAAGGTTTACAGTGACAACACCCTGATTAAATCTGCCGTAATATTTCGGATTGCCGTTTTCATCGACATACGGAGTTAAGAAG
The DNA here is from genome assembly GCA_021200555.1 of Clostridiales bacterium. Classification (GTDB taxonomy): domain Bacteria; phylum Bacillota; class Clostridia; order Oscillospirales; family Acutalibacteraceae; genus UBA1081. Next base: position 8,285 of record JAJQGK010000110.1, read on the forward strand.
GAGCGGCATCCCATACATGTATAGCAATGCCCGTCGCCGTTTTTATCGATTTTGTTTTCGAGCATAATCTTTTCTGAAATATAATCGGGAACCATTCTCTTTGCGGTGCATTTGGCTGCAAGCTCGGTTAAGTACCAATACTTGCTCCCTTCGGTAATGTTATCTTCCTCAAGGACGTAAATAAGCTTTGGAAACGCAGGAGTAATCCACTCCCCCGATTCATTTTTAACGCCCTCATAACGCTGCTTAAGAGTTTCTTCGATAATAACCGCCAAGTCGGCTTTTTCCTGTTCATTTTTTGCTTCGCCCAAATACATAAATACGGTAACAAACGGAGCCTGACCGTTTGTGGTCAAAAGAGTGACAACCTGGTATTGTATGGTCTGAACTCCTCTGGAAATTTCATCGCGGAGACGGTCCTCAACGATTTTGTTTAATTTTTCTTCGGAAACGCTGCATCCCAATTCCTCAATTTCAGCCTTAACGCTTTTTCTGATTTTTTCCCTTGAAATTTGGACGAACGGTGCAAGATGCGCAAGACTGATGCTCTGACCGCCGTATTGGTTGCTCGCTACCTGAGCTATTATCTGAGTAGCTATGTTGCAGGCGGTTGAAAAGCTGTGGGGTTTTTCGATTAACGTGCCGCTGATAACAGTGCCGTGCTGGAGCATATCCTCAAGATTTACAAGGTCGCAGTTGTGCATATGCTGAGCAAAATAGTCGGCGTCATGGAAATGGATAATTCCCTTTTCGTGGGCTTCCACAATATCAGGCGGCAAAAGTATACGCTTTGTAAGATCCTTGCTAACCTCTCCCGCCATATAATCCCTTTGTACGCTGTTGACCGTAGGATTTTTGTTGGAATTTTCCTGCTTTACTTCCTCGTTATTGCACTCAATTAAGGATAAAATCTGGTTGTCTGTGGTATTTGACTTTCTTACAAGAGATCTGGTATAGCGGTATTTTACATAACGTCTGGCAAGATCAAAAGCTCCTTTTGCCATAAGCTGATCCTCAACAAGGTCCTGAATTTCCTCAACGGAAACCGCTCTGCCCATTTTTCCGCATTTGTATTCCACATAATCGGCAATGTCTTCAATTTGTTCCGCAGTAAGCTCATACTTTTCCTCTGCCGCATTTGCCTTCGATACGGCAGCAACAATTTTTGATGAGTCGAAAAGCTCTTCGGAACCGTTTCTTTTAATAATCCTCATACTTCAATACCTCCGAATATATCTATCTATTGATTTTTACTGTTATTATATCAAAATGAAAAATAAAAAATACCGTTACCCGTGTCTTTTTACGGCGGGCAATAGGTATTGTACATTAAATTTCTTCAATTGTCTGTTGCATTTGCAACAAAAATGGAATATAATACAATATGTGGTGATATTTTTCGCACTTAAACACATTATAAGGTGGTTCGGCAAATGAGTAATTATACAAAATCATCGTATCTTTCACTGTCTGAAACCGCAGAAATTATGGAATGTCTTTGTTTAAAGGAAAAAATATACAATAAAGGCGACATAATTATGCATTTATCGGATCAAGCGGAAGATTTGGGATTAATCGAATACGGAATGGCATATTTTGTGCGTACTGACTTTTACGGTCAAAGAAGCATTATTGATTATTACGAGGACGACGATTTTTTCGGCGAAAAGCTTTTATCTGTAATAGATGTCAATTCATATTATATCATTGCAAAGGAAAAATGTAAAGTAAAATTTATTGATTTCGGGAAGCTCATAACAAGGTGCGGCAATGAATGCGACAAGCATATCAGATTTATGAACAAAATCTTAATCAGAACAGTGCGAAAATCGCAAATGAGAATTGATATACTCAGTCAAAGGTCAATAAGAATGAAGCTTTTGACATATTTTGAATATTTGAAGTTGGAAAATTTTTCAAACAAGCTTACGATTCCCCTGTCAATGTCGGATTTGGCGGATTATCTGTCTGTTGACCGCAGCGCAATGATGCGTGAAATAAAAAAAATGAACGAGGATAATCTAATAAAATCAAACGGCAGAGAAATTGTTGTTGCGAATTGACGTATTACAAATGCTTTACTATTTTATTGACTTGATTAATATGGCTATTTCATCCTTTTGACCATTCCGGAAAAGATATTTGCAATAGTTTCCTGAACAAAAATACCCAAAGATTTTGTTTCGTGATAATGACTTTTTCCAAAGCGGTCCGTACCCATGCGTAAATAAGCTTGAGTAGGATGAAGAACAAAGTCGTTGGGAGGCACAACATAGCCGAGCATGTCATTTGTAACATCGAAAACAAGCAGATTTTCATCCTCGGCAATCTCTGTTAAGGGTTTAGGGTTTTCATCAGCGGACAAGCCTGTGGCAGACTCCGAAGCGTCCGAATATCCGCCGTAAACTGTTTCGGGAAAATTCTCTCCCGGAAGAAAAAGAATTTTTTGATCTCCCAATATCATATATGTCATTTCGGTTTTAAAGGCCAATTTCAAATCGCCCTTATTATAAGGATACCGCTTTGAGCTTGCGACATTAAGCGCTGCCGAAAGTGCAAAAACACTGTTTTCCACAGGGCAGTAGAAGGGCTGTCTTAAAATTTTAAGGTGACAATCAAGCTGTCTGTCATTTTCAATCTGTATGGCTGCATTGGCTAAGCACTCTCCCTGGAGAATTGCTCTTTCATGCATATCTTCGCTAAACTCCCCCGACTCCACAGCGCCGACGGCACCTACACCGAAAAGGACGTTTGTCGTTTTATATTCGTTAATTTTTCTGCGTATATAATAAGGATAATCTGCACTGATTGCCCTGTTTTCTCTGCCCAATGCGTTGGGATTGGCGGCGAAATTAAGGAACCATGTCTCTTCACTGCCGTCGTCAGGTATAAATCTCAACCTTGTCAGCGTATCATGGAGAACCGTAGGCGGACGGCTGTCAAGCTGAGCCTGAGGAACATGAGCCGAGCCTATAAAAAGCTTTCCCGCCTTTCTGTTTTCATACGCCTCTTTGCACACATTGACAACAGAAGACAAGAGCTTGTCCATATACTCATCGTCCTTACCTGTTTTCGGAAATTTGCCCCAATAGCCCACAGTATCAAATCCGGCATGATTATGAGTGCAGCAGACGCTTATATTTTTACATTCGGTACGAGCGCTGAATTTGGCAAGCATATCTCGGATTTTGCACACCTCGACATTGGTAATCCCTATACAATCCGCGCTTACCATCAGAACTCCGCCGTTTTCGCCGCAGCCTACCCACATGGCGCTGACGGTTATCGGATCATGGACGCTTTCGGCCTTGCGGCCAACACCGTTACCTGCCATCCAATAGGATTTTGCGCTTATGTCATCGGGCATAACATCGCATTTGGAAAAGCCTACATGAAAGCAGTCGGCGCTGATCTCCTTTATAAGATGTTCCGCTATAGGAGGCGCAGTCATTTTTCTTTTAAGAGTACGCGCGTTGCCTTTTGAAACCCCTCTGACAACCGAGGCTGCAATGTCAGCAAAAGCCATAATATCCCCTCCGCAGTTTACTACATGTAAAATTATAATATATAAATCCGGATTGTGCAATAAATATTTAAAATCTTAAAAGAAAAAATTTTTCTTCCAATGAGAAAATTTTTGTGGTATAATCCAATCGGTGATTTTATGATTTTAAAAAACGGATATGTATTTACCGACGGCAGCTTCACAAAAAAGGATATAAGCATTTCAGGCAAGCGAATTTCCGCCGTAGGCTCTTTTAACGAAACCGGCGAAGCGATTGACTGCACGGGAAAATATATTATTCCCGGTTTAACCGATATTCACACCCACGGCTGCATAGGCTATGACTTTTCTACGGCGTCAGTTGAGGAAATAGGCAAAATGCGGCGGTATTATCTGCAAAACGGCATAACATCGATTATGGCGACAACGGTTACCATGTCTGATGACGACATAGTGCAAGCGGTAAAAAATATACAATTATCAATGAAAAACGACAGTTCCGGCGCACGAATTTTAGGGATAAATCTTGAGGGACCATACCTTTCACCGAGAAAATGCGGCGCACATGATATTTCACTCCTTAAAAAGCCCGATATTGATTTTGTAAATTCCCTGGGAAATGATATAAAAATTGTAAATATAGCTCCCGAATATGATACATCCATTGATTTTATAAAAAAATTTAAGGGAAAATGCTCCATAGCTCACACCGACTGCGGCTATGAAAAAGCGAAAACCGCAATCGAGTTGGGAGCAGACCACATTACCCATATTTTTAACGCAATGAACGGACTTCACCACAGAGAGCCGGGAGTTATCGGCGCATTTTTTGATACGGATGCCTATGCGGAGATTATCTGCGACACCGTGCATATTGCGCCTCCAGTTTTGAGGATGATGTTTGCCGCAAAGCCGCAGAGATTGGCGATAATTTCAGACTCTATGGCGGCTGCGGGACTTTCAGACGGAGAATATACTTTAGGAAAGCTCAGCGTAACGGTTAAAAATTCCATCGCAACTCTTTCGGACGGCGTTCTTGCGGGCTCCGTAATGAATGTTTACAATATGATGAAAAAGCTGATTTCCATAGGTGTAAAAAAAGAAAGCGCAGTCAGCTCATCATCTGAAATTCCGGCAAAATCGCTGGGGCTTAACCGAGAAATAGGCCGCATTGCTCCGGGATGTACCGCCGACATGGTTATAACGGACGGCGAATTTAATATTGAAAAGATAATTTTCGAGGGAAAACAAACCGAAGCTGCAAATAGATGACAAGTAAATAACTTTACGAATATTTTTACAGTAAAGGTTTTTACTTTACATACCAAAAAACCTGAAAAGTGTTTTTGCTTTACAGTATAAATTATTGTCTTTTGCTTGACAAAACATTTGTCGGATTATATAATAGTTTTATCCAAAATCTTTTTAACGGAGGAAAAACCATGTTAGTTCAGTTTATTGTTGTGGTAATTAATATTTTGAATTTTATCTTAAGACTTTTCAGCTCTGCAAGCACAACAACCACAACAGCGGAAAATTCAGAATCTTAAGCTACCTTAAACGGCGCAGGGCTTCGGCTTTCCGCTGTTTTTTTATGCGTTTTTGTGCAATTATACACAGGTGACGGCTTCGTCCGCCGATAAAAATGTCCCATAAAAAGCGATTTTAGCCGAATTTAATATTGAAAAAATTTTATGTATATGGTAAAATCAGTAATAACTTATGTATCAATAGGGTACAATATGAAAGGGTATGCAAATGGAAAAGAACACATCGAGTCTTGAAAAGAAAAATAAAATGCCGACTGTGAAGCAATTTGTAATTTTTTTTACGGTGTTTTTTGCATGTAATTTATTCATAATTCTTGTTTTGGGCGCAGCCAGCGGCGGCTCGGCATGGACATCAATGCTGTTCCACAACGGTTCTACCACAGACACATTTATGGATTTTCTTAATTCAATAAGAGACGCCAGCTCGGACGACGTATACACCGAAAGAAATGTTATCTATCCTCCGTTAAGCAATCTTATTTTCCGTCTGTTATCCAAGCTCATCTCTCCGGATCTCGCAGCGACGCAATTTTCACAGCGAAAGCTTTTGCTGCTTGACAGAGTTTCAATGATGATTTATTTCCTTTTTGCGGTTGTCTGCATTCTTTCAATGCTCAGAATTATCGAGTCCTACGCCAACATTAAAAGCAAAGGAAAAATGAAGATTTACGCTTCAATAATATCCTTTTTAATGATTATAAGCTATCCTGTGGTTTATTGCCTTGAACGGGGAAATATAACTATTCTGTGCATTGTACTTGCAACATTTTTTCTCCTTTTCAAAGACTCCGAAAGCAAGGTGGTTCGGGAGCTGTCATATATAGCCCTTGCGCTGTCAGCCGGCATTAAGCTTTATCCGGCGCTGTTCGGACTAACTCTTATAATCGAAAAAAAATATAAAGAAGCAGCCAGACTTGTGGGTTACGGAGTTATAGCCGTTGTAGTGCCGATGCTTTTCTTTGTGGATTTCTCCGCCGAGGAAGCGTCAGTTTCCGCTCAGATTTTTACCACATTAAAGTTGAATTTATCCGTACTCAGCTCCGACGCCGAGGAATCAAGCTCGGTTGTGGTAAATCTTATCCAAAATCTGCTTTCTTTCGCCACAAAAAAATCCTCATTTAACTTAAGCTGTGTAAGCATTCAAAATATTGTTTTCCTTATATTCGGCTCCGACACAACGTTGGCAACCATGATGATAGGCGTTACCGAAATTATCGCTTTGATTATGGCGTTCTTCGCAAAAAAAGAATGGCAGAAGCTTTTCTTCCTTTGCTATATAATTTTAAATATTCCAAGCGCGTCAAGCTCGTACGCTCTCGGATTTCTTATGGCGCCTATGGTTGTGCTGCTTTTCAATTCGGGCAGCTTCAGAAAAAGAGATTGGGTTTATATAGTATGTTTTGCGCTGCTCTTTGCTCCCCTGCCGACTCTCTGGTATTACCATCCGGAGGTTGTTACGAGTATTTTTGATAAAATCGGATACAGCTATAATTCAAAGTTAAATCAATGCATAGCAACCTATGTGTTCCAATTTATGTTTGTATTTCTTACGGTTGACGCATTGACATATTCACCGAAGAAAAAGTCAAAAAAGAAGATGGCCGCATTATCGGCAGCTTCGGAAGGAGCCGTCGGAACAGACGTTTTAGCGGCAGATGATGTAAATGCCGCCGCACAGGAAAATGATAATACTGCGCCCGGAGCGGAAACCGATGTAAATCCCAATGTTGAAAGCGGCAAAGATAACGAAGCCTAAGCATTTTTAATCAGATAATAAACCCCGCTGTCAAAAGGATGCGGGGTATTTTTGTAGGCGTTGTACACAGCTATTTGAAAAATTCATAAAATAGTTTAAACTAATTTGAGATTTTTGTTGCATTTTCTTCAGTCTTTTGTTATAATGTTAACAACAATACAATGAAAGGCTGGTTTTTATGACTGCAATTATCTACACCATAAAAAAATTACTATCAACTTTTCTTGCACTGTTCCTTTTAATAGGTTCGTCTAACTCAGGTGCAACTCACACGGTTCTTGACGAGGACAGCTGCGAGCTGAACTTCACCGTTCTCTCCGATGTACATATGGAGAGCAACAGAAAAACAAGCAGAGACGCTTTTATCAAAATTATGTACGATGTCAAAAATAACGAGGTCGGATGTGACGCTCTTGTTTTCCTCGGCGACAATACCATGAACGGGCAGGATATCGAGAATATGTTTTTCTACGGTATTCTTGACAGAATTAACCCTGCCGATACAATTTATACTGCCATAGGCAACCATGACACAGGCAATGGGACAGATAAATACGACAAGCTGAGTGCAAGATTTTGGAATTACCACAATACCTTCCACGATAATGATGTTACGGGACCTTATTATTACAAAATTGTAAACGGTTACTACTTCATTTTCTTAGGCTCCGAGTCCGATAATGTGAACACGACAAACATTTCCGTTGAGCAAATCCAATGGCTTGAGTCCGTATTGGCGCTTGCAACCGAGAACGGTAAGCCTGCATTTGTTTTTAATCATCATCCGTACAATTATCTTACCGAAAATAACGATTTGTTTAAAGAGGTTCTGACGGCTTACGATAATGTTTTCTACTTCAGCGGACACACTCATACTCAAGTTCCCATTATATACGACATTGACGAGGGAACTCATTATTACAATCTTCCCAGATGTACCGAACTCAATGATGACGACTCAATAGCAGACGGCGTTTGCGGCATAGGTCTTCAAGTTGAAGTCTATGACGGATCGGTTGTTGTAAGACTCAGGAACTACTACACATCCGAATGGATAGAGGATTTTACATACGATTTAATTTAAACGGTCAAACATATCTTGGCATAGGAAAACAGCAGGCGTAAAAACCTGCTGTTTTGTTGATTTAAATGTTATTATCGGGAATTTCAAAGTCGGTTATATCGGAGCCTTCGTCACTTTTATGCTTTTTTGACTTGGATTTTTTTCTGTGCGGTTCATCACCGTAGCCGTAGCCATACTCGCCGTAGCCGTATTCACCGTAACCGTAACCATATCCGTAGCCGTATTCGCTGTCTCTGCCGTATCCTCCGTAACCGTAGCTTCTTCTGCCGTAGCCGTATCTTCCGTAACCGTATTTGCCGTATCCATACTTGCCGTAGCCGTATTTGCCGCCATAATAATAGCCGCCGTAGCCGGAAAATCCCTCTTGAACCGAATTAAATACAAATCCCAATATTTTCGCTTTGCTGAATGACAGATATTCAATGGATTTTCTGATTTTGTTGACGGAAACACTGTCCTGCTTAGCCACAAACATAATATCATCGCACATATTGCATACAAAAACAGCTTCCGATGCATTTTTACACGGGGACGCATTAACGATAACATAATCATAATTCTCGGATAAATAATCAAAAAATTTCCTGTAAGCCGAGTCAGAAAAAACAAACTCCTGTGAGCCGGTATAATAAGCGTCGAGATTACTGTCCACATTATGGCAAATTGATCTGTAATCCGGAGAGTCCTCGCTTATGATATCCGTAACGCCCTTTTCATATACCTGCGTATCATCCTCGTTTTTGCGGCGTTTTTCACGCTGGTCTGCGGAATTTTCTTCGGAAGATTGAGAGTCATCCTTTTGAGTTGTGTTAATGCTCTCTCTTACCGACATAAAAAGTTCAAAGCTGCCCTCGGAAGAATTTGATTTATCATCGCTGTCGGAATTATCTTCTTCGCTTTTAACTTCGATTTTCTTATTTTGAAGCAGCCGCTTATTAAAATCAAGGTCAACGATGGCAGTTTTCTTGCCGTTCATGGAAATGGCGTAGGCGGTGTTCAGCGCAACGGTTGTCTTGCCCTCATCCGGAGCCGCAGACGTAACAGCGAGAATTTTATCGCCAGCCTCGTCCATATGCTTCAAAAGCCTTTTTCGCAAAAGTCTGAAGGACTCTTTAAACATCGGATGCTTGCCTGTAATAAGTACAAACTCATTTTCGCTTGTATGTGATTTTCTATGGAATACAACTCTCGGAATTTCAACAAGGCATTTTTGGTTAAGCTTATTTTTAAAATCATCCTTAACTCTTACGGTATTCCTAAAAAAGGCATAAATTCCGACAATAACAAGCCCCAAAAGCGCTCCGATTGCGGCAAATTCGGCAGTGAAAACGCCTATATTGCCGGTTGTATACGGCTCCTCGGGATACACGGGCTTAATCAGTATATTAAGCCTTATATTGCCCAATATAAATTGAGAGACGTCGGGATAAACTTCAATAACGGCGTTTATCACATTATAAACGGTATCCGGAGAGCTGCCGGAAACGGTAACCTTAAAAATATTTGAGTCGGAGGAAACAGCCTCGGCGGTGATTGAAGCGTTTATATAATCCGTGCCCAATTCATTTTTTAAAGCGTTCTGCATCATTGAGATATTGACTATATACGGGAAGGTCTTTGACAGCTGAGCCGTTGAGCTGTTATCATAATAAGCGGAAAAAGTGGTTGAGCCGCTTGAATCCGATGGGACGGTTGATACGGAAAAGGATGCGGAGGATTGATACATGGGCACATACGTATAATTTCTGTATGCAAACGCGGCCATTCCGAATATTACGGCAAGAGCGATTATGATATACCAGAACCGCTTAAGGCCTTTTGTGTAATCAACCGCAAAAACGGTGGTATCAAAGCCGGCTCCGTTGTTTCTGTCGGACGACGATAAAGATAAATTTTTAGCCGTTTTATCGGAAGATGACTCGGTTATACGCTTAGCCATTATGCCGTCACCTCTCTTTCCGCTGTCTTTTCTCCGTTTTCTGCGGAGATTACCCGAGAGCCCTCAAATACGGGAAGAAGGTGGACATCGTTAAGAATACAGCCCGCAATCTCAGCGCCGGAAGCGGATATAGACTCTATCATGTCGTTTATTTCGGGAACGGGAGCCATATCCTGTCTTGCAACTATAATTGCGGTGTCGATATATGAGGCGATAATTTCCGTATCGGATACAAGAGTAGTCGGCGAGGTGTCAAAGATTATTACGTCAAATCTTGATTTAAGGAAATCAACAATTTTCTGCATTTTGCCCGTAGACAGCATTTCGGAGGAATTTCTGTATTTTTGCTTTCCGCACATAACGTAAAGTCCCGTTTTCTCGTCCTCTATGACAGCGGAATTAACAGATGTTTTTCCGTTTATAACCTCACCTATGCCGTTAAGCTCATCCGCATTTTCGTTGTTGAAGAAATTGAAAACCGCAGGCTTTCTCAGATCGGCGTCAACGAGGAGCGTCTTTTTGCCGAGAGACGCCATAGATAAAGCAAGGTTTACGGCAACGGTTGTTTTTCCTTCATTTTCGCCGCAGCTTGTAATCATAACAGTTTTTATATGCTTGGAATTAAGCACATACTCAAGCTTTAAAGCGGCAATTCTGAATGCCTCGGCAAACTTATAGCTAATAAGAATATTTGTAATCATCAGAGGAACTCTTGCACGGATAAAACCGAGTCTTGATTTAATCCCGTTTAATTTTTTCTCCCGATAGATTATTTGATTTTCATCGGCAGAAACCATTTTGTCAATAGAACCTATGGATTTTTTCTTTTCCTCATGATATATAACACCGAAAAGATCCGTATCAAGCATTGCATTGACATCTGTTTCATTTTTTATGGTATCTCTGAAATATGAAAAGACAACAACAATAAACAGCACCGCCAAAGCAGCCGCAGCGGCGGCAATATAATCATAATTGTAGTATGATATGGAATTTGACGGACTGTACGGAATAGACGGAGAGGATATAATATTGATAATCATATCGTCGAACGTATAGTCCGTTATTACATCGTAATTGCCGATTATGGCTTCAAGCATTGTATAAGCTGTCATGGGAGAGCCGCAGGAGTATGAAATGGTTATGAGATTGGTTTCCGATACCTGGGTTGCGGTTATTGTTCCGTCAACGGGTATTCCGGTAACATCCTCAAGCTTTTCCTTAAAATATGAGCTTTGGAACATCTCTTGGAATGTGGATGCTGCTTCGATTGTTTTATTCAGATTGGAATATGTGTACGTTCCGGAATCTGTGGCGCTTATAGCTATGGTGGCCGTACTTTGATAAACAGCCGTATACGTAAAATCATAATAAGCGCGGACGCTGAAAAAGCCCGTTAAAGCCGCAAGAATAATGAAAATAAGATTTTTGAAGATATCCTTAACTATGGTATAAAAATTGATGAAATCGCTGCGTAATTCTCTCATGCGTCGCCCTCTCTCACAACAACGGCAAGATACGACTCCGCCGCAACAGTTTCCAGGTATTCCTCATCGGTGTCAGGATCTTCCGTTACACCCTTAATTCTGTAGCATATATAATAAACACCGGGAACGGAATAATCCACATCGTCGGTTATTTCAAGGGAATACACATATGTGCCGGAATAACCGTCAACGAGCATTTCCTCCGGGTAAGACTCAATATAATCTTCAGCGTTGAGTGTCTCTCCAACATCGGTATAAACAAGATATTGGCTGAGAGAAATTGTTTGCGAAAACCTTGTTTCATATACATAGGCGTTTATCGTAAGAGTAACAACCGTGCCCATGGATGTTGTAACCTTATATGTGACGGGGTACGCCCCTTCGTGCGTCAGATCCACATCGGAAGAGGAAACCACAATTCTGGATGTAATGTCGCCTTCCAGTACATCATATGCTCCCACAGCGCTCATAAGGTCAACCTTTGTGGCTCCCACATAATATCGAAGCTGACTTGACATAGAAAATTCCGGAGCGGAATAATCGGAGTAAACAATATCCTTAACGAGCTTTGAAACATTATTATCGGAATCACATACGGCGAAGGTTGCCTTTGCCCGACTTCCCTCCACAAAAGGAGAAATTGTTTCAACAATAACGGATGAGGTCAAATCTCCGTCCTTTTCATCGCTTGCCGAAACATGCGCAAGAAGAACATCCGTATCGTCGTATACCGACAGCTCAAGCAAATCCTCATCGCAGGTTAAAACAGGGGCGTCGTAATCCCTGTCGTCGCTGACCTTTACATACAGAGTAAAGGCTGCGGACAAAACAAAAACAATTGTAATGAATACATGCACAAATCTCATTTCATACCTCTTTTAAATATCTTTATCAAGCAAAATGCGTTTTGGGGTATCGTGAAGAAGATACATAATATAATCCTTCTCGAAAATAGGAAGCATCCAACGGTAAATATCTCCCATATCGGCGTTTCTGCGCACCGTATCATGGCAATCACCGGCAATGCAGTGCGCCAATTCATTTAAAATAAGCCATTTTGAATATTCCTCCGCTTCCCTGCCGTATACGCCCAAAGGGCTGCCCTTATTAACCTGGAGAAGACATCCCAAATCGAGAAATCTGCCGATTGCAGCGGGATTTTCGTGGAGAAATCCGTATCTTTCGGGATGAGCTATAACGGGAACATATCCGCAGGAAACAAGCTCCTCCGTAAAAGCAAAAGCATTTTCGGGTTTTTCATTAAAGTAAAATTCGGACAGTACATACCTTGAACCGTTTATCGATATAATGTGTCCGTCTTTGATTTTTTCGGAAATACCCGCAGAGCAAAGCAGCTCGCAGCCAAGATACAGCTTCACGGGAATATTTCTTTCGGCTGTGTCTTCTTTAATTTTTCTATAGGCGTTTACTATATCGTCTCGGCTGATACCGGCTCTGCTGCGGTTTTTATTTAGATAGTGTGGAGTGAGAACAACGGCAGTGGTTCCGCTGTTATACGCCTGCTCCAGCATCTCAAATGAGTCCGCCGCCGAATCGGCACCGTCATCAACACCGGGCAGAATATGGCAATGAATGTCAATAAACATAATTTTGTCCACCGAAAAATGCATATATATTCATTTTCATATAATACATCAAATTTCAATAACAGTCAAGTGATTTTACATTAAATACAATGCCAATAATTCGTCCCAATTCTGTGTAAAATCAATGAACGTAGATACAAGCGGTTGGCTTGTACATCAAAAGATGATATAATAACTTGTATTTTGCGATTTATTTGCATATGGCGCATTTTATTTTAGGAGTTAGTGTATGAGTGGATCGAATTATCCGAAAAAGGAGGAATTTATGCAAAATATTAAGACTGCGGGCTTAATATTTGCAGATATTGTCTTAATCAACGCCGCTTCCCTGCTGGCGCTTTTTGTAAGATTTGAATTTGATATAACCGAATTATTAAATTCAAATTTCCTCCATCATCTTTTTGTTTTTTCGCCTTATAACACTATTGTAACGATTATAGTCTTCATGCTGTTTAAGCTTTACAGAGGAATTTGGAAATTTGCCGGCGTTGACGAATTTATTGCAATTGCGGAAGGATGTATAACCTCAGCCGCCATTACGACAATTTCAATTATAATATGCCGAAATATATTTGACAACTTTTCGCTGCCGAGAAGCTTTCCGCTGCTGTATCTTGTATTCCTTGTAATTTTCATAACAATCGTAAGGTTTTCTTACCGTTTTGCAGGACGTCTCAAACGGATGGAAATCGGAAGCGGCAAAAATCTCAAGAGAATTATGATTATAGGCGCAGGAAGATCCGGAGCAACGGTTTTAAGGGAATTTCAGACCAGCTCTCACTCCGAGGGCAAGGTTATATGTATGCTTGACAGAGATCCGAAAAAAATCGGCAAATACATACACGGCGTTAAGGTTGTCGGCAACTGTGAAACCATACCGTCGGTTGCCGAAAAATACAGAATTGATCAAATAATTCTCGCCATACCCACTGCAACATACAGTGAACGCCGAATTATAATAGACGAATGTCAAAAAACCTCCTGCGATCTTCGCATTGTTCCCGCAATTTATCAATTGGCGAACGGTGAGGTCAATGTTGAAAAAATAAGAAATGTGGAAATTGAAGATTTGCTGGGAAGAGACAGCATTAAGGTAGATTTGACGGAAATCTCGGAGCATTTGTCCGGAAAGACGGTATTGGTTACGGGCGGCGGCGGATCTATCGGAAGCGAGCTTTGCAGACAGATAGCAAAGCATTCGCCCAAACAATTGATTATTCTCGATATTTACGAAAACAATGCTTACGCCATTCAGCAGGAGCTTAAGACCCGATACAGGGACAGCCTTTCTCTTGAGGTTATAATCGCATCGGTCAGAGACATACACAGAATAGATACAATATTTGAGAAGTACAGACCGGATATTGTATATCACGCAGCTGCGCACAAGCATGTTCCTCTCATGGAGGACTCCCCTAACGAAGCCATCAAAAACAATGTTTTCGGAACATACAATGTTGCAAATTCCGCAAACAAATACGGCGTGTCATCCTTTGTGCTTATTTCTACGGATAAGGCGGTAAATCCCACAAATATAATGGGAGCTTCAAAAAGACTTTGCGAAATGATTATTGAATGCTTTGCCCAAATATCAAAAACCAAATTTGTCGCCGTGCGTTTTGGAAATGTTTTAGGCTCAAACGGCAGCGTCATCCCATTATTTAAATCTCAGATTGCCAAAGGCGGTCCCGTAACCGTAACGCATAAAGATATTATCAGATATTTTATGACTGTACCGGAAGCCGTCTCCCTTGTGCTTCAATCGGGATATTACGCTCAGGGCGGGGAGATATATGTTCTCGATATGGGGCAGCCTGTGAAAATTGACGATTTGGCAAGAAAAATGATTCAGCTTTCGGGATTTAAGCCGGATATAGATATAAAAATAGAGTATACGGGACTTCGTCCCGGAGAAAAGCTTTATGAGGAGCTTCTTATGTCCGAGGAGGGGCTGAAAAAAACAAAGAACGACCTTATTTATATCGGAAAGCTCTCTGACGTCAATCCCGATGAATTTTTTACCGAGCTGGCATATCTCAGAGATGAATGCTATTCCGAGGGCGATCATATAAAGGAATATGTTCAAAAGCTTGTTGGCACATATCATCCGGAAACGAAGGAGCTCCGATAAATGTATAAAATTGTAAAAAGAATGCTTGATCTCATATTATCATTGTTGGCTGCGGCTGTATTATCCCCTGTTTTAGCTGTTATTTCCGTTGCCGTAAAGCTTGATTCAAAAGGTCCTATCTTATTTTCACAAAAAAGAATAGGTGCAAACAAGCAAACATTTATGATGCACAAATTCAGAACGATGAAAATTGACACGCCCCATGATACACCCACACATCTTTTAAAGGATCCGGAAGCGTATATCACGAAAGTCGGAAAATTTTTGAGAAAGTACAGCCTTGACGAGCTGCCTCAGATTTTTAATATTATAAAGGGAGAAATGTCTGTTGTAGGTCCCCGTCCGGCACTGTGGAACCAGTTCGACTTAATAACGGAGCGCGACAAATACGGCGCAAACAATATAAAGCCCGGACTTACCGGCTGGGCGCAGATAAACGGAAGAGACGAGCTTCAAATTAAGGAAAAAGCGGCATATGACGGAGAATATGTCGGGAAAATGAGCCTGATGTTTGACGCTAAATGCATAATCGAAACCGCTCTCAATGTCATACGCCATGAAGGCGTGGTCGAAGGCGGAACGGGTAATTGCATTGCATCAAAATAAGGAAAAGTACCACTGTTAAATATTATAAGGACGAATAATGAAAAAGGTTTGTTTTATTGCAACAATTTCAAATACAATAGAATGGTTTATGCTTGATCAGGCAAAATATCTATCGGAGAACGGATTTGATGTATACATAATATGCAATACCGATAATAATTTCCGTTCAAAGGTACCCGAAAACATTACATACATTCCTGTTCCCATGAAAAGAGGGATAGATTTTTCATGTATTAAATCTATTTTTAAAATGTGTTCGATTTTCTCCAAACAGAAATTTGACGTTATTGAATACACAACTCCCAATGCGTCATTATACGCTTCTGTTGCCGGAAAAGTTGCAGGCATTCATCACAGAATTTACAGACAGTGGGGAATGGTTTACATAGGTTTTACGGGAGCGAAACGCCAAATTTTCAAATTGATTGAGCATATTACATGTCTGTTGTCAACTTATATCCTTCCTGACAGCTTTGGCAATCTTAAATTTTGCCGAGAAAATAAATTTTACAATTCAGAGAAAAGCGATGTGATTTTAAGCGGAAGCGCCTGCGGAATAAACCTGAACAAATTTGATATCGGCAAAAAAAATCTTTGGCGGAAAGAGCTGCAAACAAAATATTCAATTAAAAATGATGAGTTTATTATAGGATATGTCGGCAGAATAAACCGAGATAAGGGCATAAACGAACTTTTGACTGCTTTCAAAAAATTCAGCGACGCTTACGGAAATACCAAGCTGTTTCTTGTCGGAATGTCAGACAGGGAAAATGAAATCATCCCCGAGTTTTTATTGTGGGCAAAAACAAATGAAAACGTCATTTTTACAGGCGTAACATCGGAAACGGAAAAATACTATTCGTTATTTGATATTTACATTTTACCGAGCTACAGAGAAGGCTTCGGCAGCACTCTTATTGAAGCGCAGGCAATGGAGGTTCCGATAATAACTACCGATATTATCGGTCCGTCGGAAGCAATTTCACCAAACAAATCAGGTCTGCTGATAAATCCAAAAAGTTCGGACGAACTTTATATGGCATTGGAAAAGCTTTATAAAGATAAAGAATGCAGAATAAATTTTGGGAAAGCGGGACGGTTATATGTTTCGGAAAAATTTGAACAGAGCAAAGTATTCAATGCCAACTTAGCCTTCCTTAACAAACTTTTAAACATCAAGTAACATTAAGTAACAGGATTGATTTTTATGCCAAAAATTTCAGTGTTAATGGGAGTATATAATTGTTCGTCTACTCTTTCAGAAGCAATAGATTCTATTATTTGCCAAACATTTACGGATTGGGAGCTCATTATTTGCGACGACGGTTCAACAGATTCAACATACAATATTGCATTGGAATACAAGAAACGGTTTGAAGAAAAAATAATTTTGCTGCAAAACAGTAAAAATTTAGGTCTGTCTTTGACTTTAAATACATGTTTGGAAGCTGCTCACGGTGAATATATTGCCAGAATGGACGGAGATGACATATCCATGCCGGACAGGTTCCAAAAACAAGTTGATTTTTTGGATACTCATCAAAATATTGATTGCGTGGGAACGGGCATGATTCGTTTTAATAAAAACGGGGATTTTTCTGCTGCGCCATCTATAGAAAATCCCAATAAATACACATTAAAATTATACCCTCTGTGTTACCATGCAACCATTATGATGCGAAAAAAAGCATATGATGCTTTAGGCGGTTATTTAAGCATACCGAGAACAGTCAGATGCGAAGATATAGATTTATGGTTCAGATTTACCTACATGGGGTTAAAAGCTGCAAATTTAAATGATTATCTTTACAAAGTGCGTGAGGATGACAACGCTTTAAAACGCAGAAAAATGAAGTATGCAATCAATACTTCAAGAACATTTTTTGCAGGATATAAGCTTTTAAATTATCCCAAACATATGTATCCTTTTGCTTTAAAATCTATTGTTTCAAATATTATTCCGCAAAGATTAAAGTTATTTGTCAAGAAAGAGCTTAAGTAACAACTCAGATACATAAAAGTGGTGAGCTAATGGCTAAATACATTTTAATATTGTTTTTGCCTCCTGTTGCCGGATTTTTGGCAAAGCTTTTCAACGGCAAACGCCCGGAGCTTATACTTGGCAAAGAAGAAACACGCACAAAGGTCATCTGGTTCATAATTTCGGCTGTTCCTTTAATCATTTTTGCAGCAAACAGAGGACATATAGGCGACACATCTGCTTACGAGGCGGCGTTCGGATATATGCCTTCGGAGCTGTCGGATTTTTCGGATTATGCATCAACAGTCACCAAAGACAAACTGTTTTACTACACATCCGCTTTAATTAAAATTTTTATTACGGAAAATCCAATAGTATATTTTGGTATAATTGCAGCATTTCAGGCTTTTGCTCTTCTTTCCGTTTACAGAAAATATTCCGAAGATTTCTTTTTGAGCTACTTCCTGTTCCTTGTATCTACAGATTACATCTCCTGGATGTTTAACGGCATACGGCAATTTGTAGCAGTCTGCTTAACATTTTCATGTTTCGGACTGGTGCTGAGAAAAAAATATATATTGGCAATCCTCATTATAATTCTTGCGACATTTTTTCACGGAACGGCTTTTCTTGTCATCCCCTTTATATTCATCAGCCAAGGGAAGGCGTGGAATAAAAAGACCATAGCCTTTATTTTCGGAGTAATTATTGTTGTTGCATTTATCGATCAATTTACGGATATTTTGGATGATCTTCTTACCGATACCCAATACGAATCAGTTGTAACCGACTGGACTTCATGGGATGATGACGGCACAAATGTTTTAAGAGTACTTGTTTACGCCGTTCCCACATTGCTCTCATTATACGGAAAAAAGCATATTGACAGCAACAACGATCCCGTTATAAATTTCTGCACCAATATGTCAATTGTAACCTCGGGAATTTATGTCATATCCATATTTACAAGCGGTATTTTTATAGGAAGACTGCCCATTTACTTCTCTCTTTATAATTATATTTTACTGCCTTGGGAAATAAATCATATATTTTCCGGCAATTCAGCAAAGATAGTAAAATCGGCAATGATAATATTTTACATGATTTATTATTTTTTAATTGTAATATACCAATTTGATAT
>JAJQGK010000029.1 GCA_021200555.1 Clostridiales bacterium
ATCGGAAGGGGCTACGCCCCTTGCGGGCGGACACACGGGTCCGCCCCTACGGCGGAAGGCTGTAATTTTCCTAATCAAAGCTTTTTTCTAAAATGAAATTTTTATTCATAAAATCCACCTGCTTAAACAATTATTAACTATTAATTATTAATTGTCCGAAGGGATCTTGCAATATCTCGTTCCGCACTTTTTTTGGCGGCGGCGTCACGCTTATCGTAAAGCTTTTTGCCTTTGCACAGTCCTATAAGCAGTTTTGCTTTGCCCTTTGTAAAATAAACCTGCAGAGGTATTATTGCATATCCCTGCTGTTTTGTCAAGCCGAAAAGCTTCATAATTTCTCTTTTGTGCATCAGAAGTTTTTTCGGTCTTAAGGGATCTCTGTTAAAAATATTCCCGTGGTCGTATGGCGAAATATGCATCCCGTTGGCGAAAATCTCACCGCCGTCGATACTGCACCAGGAATCCTTTAAATTGATTTTCCCCTGACGAACGGATTTAACCTCGGTTCCGAACAGCTCGATCCCCGCTTCATATGTTTCAATGACAAAATAGTCGTGATACGCTTTTTTGTTTTGAGATATTATTTTCTTTTCGTCAGTCACCGTATCAACCGTCACCTCAATTCATTTACATTTTTTCGGGAGTCGTAATTTTCATCATGGTTAAAATATTGTACATAACATCCTTGACGCATTTGCATAAAAATAATCTTGCCGAGCGGAGATTTTCATCCTCCACGTCGCAGCGGCAGGCGTTGTAAAATTTATGGAAAAGCGTTGCAAGCTCTACGGCGTACCTTGTTATTCTCGAAGGATCCAAAGCCTTTGCCGAGCTTTCGATTTCTCCGGTAAGAGCGGCAATATGCCGTATAAGCTCCGTTTCCTCCGGAGCCGTCAGAAGCATCGCCTGCTCCTTTGTACAGCCGTCACAGTTCACGCCCTTTTCCTGCATTTTTCTGAAAATGCTGCAAATCCTCGCATGGGCGTATTGGCAGTAGTAAACCGGATTGGAGGACGATTCCTCAATCGCAAGGTCAAGGTCAAAGTCACAGTGTGTATTGGCTTCTCTCATGTTAAAGAAAAACCTTGCCGCATCTATCGGCACTTCCTCCAGCAGAGTTGTAAGCGTGATAGCCTTTCCGCTGCGTTTTGACGCCTTGATAACCTCTCCGTCCTTAACAAGGTGAACCATCTGCATAAGCACAACTTCGATTTTTGAGGAGTCCTCGCCCAACGCCTGTATCGCTGCTTTCAGGCGGGGAACGTAGCCATGATGATCCGCTCCCAAAATATCTATTGCGCGGTCAAAGCCCCTTGTGACAAGCTTGTTGTAATGGTAAGCAATGTCCGGTACGATGTATGTGTAAAATCCGTTGCTTCTTCTCAATACGAAATCCTTGTCGCAGCCGAATTGCTCCGCCTTCAGCCAAAGAGCGCCGTCCTTTTCATAGGTGCAGCCCTTTTCCGTCAGAATGTCCACGACCTTTTTAACCGCTCCGCTTTCGTGAAGGGTGCTTTCCTTGAACCATGTGTCGTATTTTATCTTGTATTTCAGCAAATCCCTTTCAAGTCCCTGAACGTTCAGCGGCAAAGCGTAATCCGTCAGAGCCTTTTTCCGCTCCTCCTCCGAAGCGGTCATATATTTGTCGCCGTAAATTTTTGCGAAGTTTTCCGCATGCTCGATAATATCCGCTCCGTGATAGGAGTCCTCCGGCATTTCAATATCCTCGCCGAAATGCTGACGGTAGCGAATATCCAGGGACAGCCCGAATTTCTCAATCTGGTTGCCGCCGTCGTTAATGTAAAATTCCCTTTCGGTGTGGTAACCCGCCCAAGTGAGAATTTCCGCTAAGCAGTCGCCCATGGCGCCCCCTCTTGCGTTGCCCACGTGCATAGGTCCGGTAGGATTGGCGGAGACGAACTCCACAAGAGCCTTTTTGCCCTTGCCCATATCCGAATGACCGTACATTTCCCCCTTTTCACGGACGTCAAGGAGAATGTCCGCATAATAGGAGCTGTTCAGCCTGAAATTGATAAAGCCCACTCCCGCCGTTTCAACAGAGCTGAAATACGTGTTTTCAAGGCTTGCGTTTTTGCAGAGAGCTTCCGCAATTTTTACGGGAGCCGTTCTGAACACACGAGCCGATACCATGGCTGCGTTGACGGAGTAATCCCCGTGAGAGCGGTCTGCGGGAATTTCAACCTTGTACTCCGGAATTTCCCCACGGGGCAGATCTCCGGCGTCCATCGCCTTTTTTGCCGCATTGTTTATAATATTGAAAATTTGTTTTTCCGCTGTTTTTACGATAACGCTCATGAGCATTTCCTCCGATTGAAAATAAACGTAAGATCCGTTACGCTTGCCGTGTCGCCGTAAATATCCACGGCGTAATTCATTATCAGGGAGCCTTCCCCGTCCTTGACGGAGGACTCTATCTTTGAACCGAAAACGCTCATCATGCACGAGCCGAAGGGCGTTACGTACAGACAGTCGTGGCGCTTGCCCTTTTCAACCGTCAGATCCATATTGTAATGCCCGTGCCGTGTTACGCAGACGTATTTCCCGTCCGTAACTCTTACCGTCGTTCGGCAGCCCTTGAACTCCTCGATCATCTCATCGTATTCCAGTGTGTAATCATTTTCATCTCCGCTGAAACGTCCCTTTGTGGTAATCTCATATCCGTCCTTTTTGCCGTCCGCAATATGAGAATCCCGTACAATCAGCATAATTTCCTGTTCCATTTTTATTCTCCCGCAAGTTCTATTAATTTTTCCACCGTCTCGCCGTAGCTTATGCCCGACTCCTCAAGGAGCATTGCGAACATACTTATCGAGGTAAAGCCGGGAAGTGTGTTTATCTCGTTGAAAAGCACCTTGTTGTCAGAGCTTCTCAAAAAGAAATCCACTCTCGCAAGCCCTTTGCAGCCCAGCACCTTAAAGGCCTTAAGCGCCAGCTTCCGCACGGTTTTCACCGTTTCCGGCGGCAGATCTGCGGGAATACAAAGCTCCGTGTCCTCGTCAACGTATTTCGCCTTGTAATCGTAAAATTCCGCAAGAGGGCGAATTTCTCCCGGAACCGATACGAAGGGATCCTCGTTGCCTAAAACGGAGCACTCGATTTCACGCCCCACGATGCACTCCTCCGCCACGATTTTGGAGTCCTCTTTAAATGCCGTTTCAAGGGCAATTTCCATTTCGTCCTCGCTCTTGACCTTGCTTATTCCCACGGAGGAGCCGGCGTTGGCGGGCTTGATGAACAGCGGAAGACCCAAATATGATACGCACTTGGCGATAAATTTCTCTTTTTTCTTCTCGTAATCGAACTTTGTGATTGACAGCCATTTCGCTTGAGGAAAGCGGAAGTGATCGGCGATAAGGTTCGTTATCTCCTTGTCCATGCACATGGCGCTTGAAAGAGTACCGCAGCCCACATAGGGTATGCCGGCAATTTCAAGCATTCCCTGAAGCGTGCCGTCCTCGCCGTTTTTGCCGTGAAGCACGGGAAAGCATACGTCAATATGTATTTTTCTCAATAAGCCCCCTCGGCTGTCGAAAACAAGGAGCTGCTTTGAGCCGAAGTCTGCGGAAAGGGAGGCGGAGTAGCATTCTCCTCTTATCCATTTTCCCGAAGGAATTTTGTCTCTGCCGCCGCAGTAAAGGAGCCATTTGCCCTCCTTTGTAATGCCCACGGTTTCGATTGTGTATTTGTCGCTTGGAATGTTGTTGATGACGGAGTACGCCGACCGAAGAGATACCTCGTATTCGTTCGACCTCCCGCCGAAAAGTAAAAGTATTGTTTTCAAAGTAACACCACCGTTTGTTTTGTCGGAATTACGCACAAATTGTATGAGATTGCCGTAGGGACGGACCCATTCCAATGTACGATGTACAATGTACAATGTACAATGAATGAAATTTTAATTTGTACAAATGTCGATTGGTTTTGAATATTACAACAACCTCCGTAGGGGCGGACCCATGTGTCCGCCCGCAAGCCGCAAAGCGGCTTCCTTATAGAATTATAATTTCCGTAATCAAACCCAACGGGTTTGACCAATGTTTGTACAAACTTATGTTAAATCCTCACGGATTTAATTGCAATGATTATATTTTTTATCGGAAGGGGCGTTGCCCCTTGCGGGCAGCACATCCGAACGCCGCCGGTGGCGGATGAAGTGAGGATTTGCTGGCGCAGCGGTCGGCGATTGGCAAGGCAACCCTTTGCCGCAGACAGAGCCGGGAACCGCAAGAGGGCAAAACA
>JAJQGK010000095.1 GCA_021200555.1 Clostridiales bacterium
TGCTTGCTTATAAAGTGTACCGTAATTCATCGCAGCTGTCAATCCTTTTCGTAAATTTATTTGTGATTGAATTGATTATAGCATACCAATTTCGATTTAGCAAGTGTTTTTTCAAGAAATTATTACGAACGTCAAAAAATTACGGTTTTATCAGCCAAAAATCTCCGCTTTTTTTATAACCGGATTGGATCTTGACTGAGTTACGATTATATCTATTTTTTCGGCGGTTTGAGCGTTCGGAAAACGGATAATTTTACCGCTTCCGATAACGGTACAATCCCTTACTTTTTCGCCGTCTACATAAACTTCAAAGCCTTCAACCCTTTGGGAAAAGCGTATATCCTCCTCCAGATAAACAGTTTTCACTTTGCCGTGAGGATAAATTCTAAAGCCCGTCTCATCGTTGTGGAGCATAAAACGCTCCGTATCGACCGGTCTTTCCTCCCCCGACAAGGACAAAATGCAAATATCCGACTGTACCTTGAGCTTAAATGTATTTGCGATTATCTCCGCAAAGCCGCCGAGAGTCTTAATCTCTCTGTCCGATATAAGCCCTTCCCTGTTTACCGGAACATTCAAAAGCATGGACGCATTGCCGCCTACGGTATTGAAATATATTTCCGCCAATTCCTCCGGCGTTCTCACTCCGCCGTTTTCCTCATCCTTATAATACTCCTCATCATGCCAGAACCAGCCCTTTGTAACGGAAACATCCGCTTCCGCAGGACTCCAGGCGAGATCGGATTTATTTTTCAGCATTTCCCTGCTGCCCAAATCCTCCTCTACCCTGTCAAAGCTTTGGAGCTTCTCCGCTTCGTTTTCATTGTGCTGTGAATTTTCAGCATTTTTATCTATGCTTTTATCCGTCCAAGAGATAACGCTCCATTCGGATTTTCTGACTTTTCCGCCCTCATTTCCAATCCATCTCACATCGGGACCCGAAATAGAAATTACCGCATTGGGTTGGTACTGTCTTATGACGCTGTAATATCTGTTCCAATCATAAACCTGCTTTTTGCCGTTTTTGCCCTCGCCGCATGCTCCGTCAAACCAAAGACAAAACAGCTCTCCGTAGTTAGTGCAAAGCTCCGTAAGCTGATTTACAAAAAAGTCGTTGTACGCCTCCGTGCCGTAGGTTTTCTCGTGTCTGTCCCAAGGAGATAAATACAATCCCAGCTTCATACCGTACTTTTTGCAGCTTACGCCGAGCTCTTTTACAATATCCCTGCCGTAAGGACTGCGCATAACGGTATGCTCCGTGTACTTTGAATTAAAAAGGCAAAAGCCGTCATGGTGCTTCGCCGTTAAAATTATACCCTTAGAGCCCGTTTTTTTCAGCACTTCGCACCATTGATCGGTATTGAGGGATGAGGGATTGAAAATACTCTCGTCCTCCGTTCCGTCTCCCCATTCTCTGTCGGTAAAGGTATTTACGCCGAAATGTATAAAGCTGTAATATTTCATCTCGCTAAAGGCAAGCTGCCTTTCAGAGGGCTTCACGCCGATAAATCTCTGCGTCTCCTCATCGCAAACGGGATAACCGTTATTGTCTGTACACCATGCATTCATAATATCCGCTCCGGTTCAAAAATATTACAATCATTGTATCAAAACATACGGTTATTGTCAATTGAAAAGGAACGCTGAAAATAAAACCGATAAGGATTATATTACGATACAGCCACTGCCAGCTTGTCAATTGAGCAATGATTGCGAAAGCCCTCCATACAGCGTGCGGTGCAGTCCTTATACCGTTCAAACATAATCTGCGACTGCCGAACATCGCCGTACACCTTCCACATTCCCGTACATTTGGCGTGACGGGCGTTATTTTTGATAAAGCCGTCCACATCCGCCGGAGGATAGCCCAAAAACAGACCTATTTCATGGGGAAAGGCGGTCTCGTTTTTCAACCGTCTGCTTAGCTCCCCCACACAGACGGCGGCACTTTTCAAAGAATAACCGCAATCATTTAAGATACGAATTGCAAGGCTGTCGGACAAATCCCTTTTTAAAAAATCTGGTCTGTACATATAAACAAGAGTATGATCCTCATGCTTCATGGCAATCAGGCAAATATTTTTCCGTACAAGAATTTTATTAAGCTCCCTCACCTCCGACAAAAGACGGTCATAATCCATTTTGCAGGAAAAAAGGTTTCCCGTTTTAATGCCTGCAAGAGTGGGCGAACAGTGGGCTACAAGCATATCATAAAGCATTTTATCATCTCCCGATTAATTTAGTTAGCAGCCGCTAACTTCTCGATGTTAAAAAATTGCGGCAACCGCTTTGCAGACAATCCTAAAATCGAATAGAATTTATTGTTTTCATCGCAAAACGACCTGACGCATAAAGTTAGCAAATGCTAACCGATTGATTTTATTGTATCATTTTATCCGTAACTTGTCAAGTTTTTCTTTTTACAATATTTTTTAGAGCAACCGTTCCGACTGCTATGGCGGCTGCGGAGAACAGAGCCTTTGCCGCCGCTCTTTTCGCCTGAGCTACGGAGCTTGGAGAATGGGTATAAATAAACTCCTTAACCGGTTTTTTCAGCTTCCTTCCCGCAGCATCCCTGTAGGTTACGGTGAATGTGCCGTATTTTTCAGGTTGGCTTTCGCTTATATCGAATACACGCCCTCCCCTATTCAGACCGGGACCGTAGATATTAAAGCCGCAGCATTGAGTATAACCCAAATCAAGCCCGCCGCATTTAACAGTAAAGCTGTTGTTATGGTCATGGCCGAAATAAAGCCCGATTACGTCATTTTTCTCGGCAAAGGCTTCGATTTGTCCGCTCTTCTCATCGGGAGAAGCCGCATTTTCACCCATAAAGCTGCTTTTGTTTTTTGCGTATTCCGGCAACTCGTAAAATTTATCCGAAAATTTCCTGTTTCCCCTGACAGCGCCTTTTGTATGCCCTTTTACCCGTTTCAAGCAATCGTAAATCTCAACGGGAGGGATATGCTGAAAGGCAAGGGCTTTTACGGTGTGTCCGTACAGGCTCTCAAGCTCGTCTCTCGTATTCTTATATCGGTTTATTTGCTCTTCTGATATAATGTCATAGGAGCCGTCTTTTCGTTTTGAACCGGAATCAAACAGATAAACGCAAAAAGGAATATCCCTTCCGTCCTCCGAAAAAATTTTAATGCAGTCAAAGTTATAATCGACGCCTATAAAATTGCCGTAATTCCCGTAGCACCGCCACTGGAAATCCTTTGTCGCCGTCCCAAATTCATCGTGATTGCCGAACACAGCCGTAAAGGGCGTTCCGCTTTCGGCTATGGGCTTTAAAAGATTGTCAATGGTAATTTTCGCCTTTTTCCTGTTGTCGCCGAAATAAAAATTAAAGCCGTAGCCCTTGACCTGATCACCGGTTAGAACGATAAGGTCGGGCTTTACAGCTTCAATTGCACGATGTATATAATTTACCGTGTCGGGAGAGGTTCTCCAAGTGTCCTGCATATCGGACAGCTGCAATATTCTGAATTTGCCGTTTTTAAATTTCAGCTTGTCCATATATCAAACAATCGTTACTTTTTTCATAACCTGGGGAGTTAAGGGCTTGTCGGCAGAATTTGTCTCCGCTGCGGCTATTTTGTCAACGACGTCCATACCCTTTACCACCTTACCGAAAGCGGCATAGCTTCCGTCAAGATATGTGCCGTCATTGTGCATAATAAAAAATTGAGATGACGCAGAGTTTGGATTTTGCGAACGAGCCATGGATAATACGCCTCTGACATGGGAAATATCGTTGGGAACGCCGTTTCCCGTAAACTCGCCTTTAATTGTCTCCTCGGAACCGCCGTAACCCGTGCCTGTGGGATCGCCGCCCTGAATCATAAATCCGCTTATGACTCTGTGGAAAATAAGACCGTCGTAAAATCCCGCATTAACAAGCTTTTCAAAATTGGCAACCGTAATCGGCGCCTTGTCGGGGTAAAGCTTCGCCTCAATCACGCCGCCGTCTTCCATTTCAATTCTAACCATATCATATCCTCCTGTTGTCTTTCTGTTTTTTTTATATAAACTAAGTATATCACAAATTTTTTTATCGTCAAGAGCAAAATAGTCGCTGATTAAATTGTTACTCAACAACACAAATGTATATTTT
>JAJQGK010000088.1 GCA_021200555.1 Clostridiales bacterium
ATCAAAGTATATATACATTTTATATTTATTGTACTTGAATGAAAGGCGGAATTACAATGAAAAATAAACAGATAAAAACTATATTGGCAATTACGCTTGTTGTTGCGGCGCTGTTCAGCCTAACGCTTATTACAAGCGCAGACTCCGAGGATGCGTCGGGTGCGTATGCTTGGAACAACGGAAAAATAGACAGCGATCTTGCCGACCTTATTGCCGATGCGCAGCCGGATGAAATGTTTGAAATAATTATTTGGCTGAATACGGATTATTACACTGCGGAGGTAAGCACGGCGGCGGACGAAATTCAAGAGGACGGAACTGTCTCTGTCAGCCTTCCCGGCAGCTCAAATTTGGATGCCGTTCAAGAGCAAATATCGAAATCGAGAGAGGAGCAAAGGGCTTATCATACCGCCAATAACGAGGCTCTTGCTGCCCAATTGCCCGACACCGTTGAAATTGACTATATTTCGCATTATGCTCCGGTGATTACTGCACAGGCGGCAAAGGACGATATTATCGCAATGTCGGAATTGGATTTCGTTGCCGGTATTTTCAGAGGAGACTATGAAGCCATTGATGAGGAAATTGTCGGAACAGAGGAAACGGCGGAAAACGAGACAACAGAGGATATCGGAGAAACCGAAACAGCCGAGGATATTTCCGAGCTTAACCATGAGCCAAACAATTCGGCTTTTACCACATATACGCTTTTTGTAGACGGCGATACGGAAAATCCGGTATCATTTTTGAATAACGAATTTTATGATTTGTTTGCCGAATATTACCTTGAAAAAATGTTCGCCTGCTACAAGGCGGCTTATCCCGAAGCTCCCGAAAGCGTCATAAGCGAAGACGTTTACAGCCGCATTGCCGAAAGCGAGGGATTTGTATCGATAGTCATTTTCTATAACTATGGCAGCGAACCGGTTCCGTTTGACGAGACGACGACGCTTACCTCTTCATATATTGCGGAGTATGACGGCGGCAATTACCGCTGCGTGAAGATAAACCTTGAAAACGGCAGCGAGATTGAAAATTATTTGAACGGCGATGATGAAAAGCTTGAGTATATTATGCTTTTTGACCCCGATTGCGACCTTGAAGCGGTAAACAGCGCAGAGTTTGAGGAGACCTACACTCCGTCGGTTGCGGATGCGAGAGCCGTACTCAGATATGCGGCTAAGCTTGACGGCATATCGGAAACAAGAAGCGAAGCGAAAAAATTCCTTTTCCTCAGCGATTGCGATTTTGACGGCAGCATAACCGTCAGCGATGCGAGAACAGCTCTGAGGATTGCCGCAAAATTGGAACAGCCCCATACCTATTATCAATCAAGTGAGGGCAGCGGCGCCTATTGGGAAAGATAAATAAAACCGGCAGATTTTGCGCCGGGTTTCGGTGAGAGCGTTGTCTCCCCGCTGAAATCCGGCGTGTTTTGCTTTTTTCGGACGGCTGCATAAAAATAAAAATTCAAAAAGTTCCGCAAAACTATTGACAAAAGGGTTAAAAATAAATAATATCAATATATATAGAAATAAATGCTGTCAGTGTAATTTTGGAAAAGGAGAGTTATACATGGTATTTGAAAAAATAAGAACGATTATTTCCGAGCAGCTTGATATTGAAGAGGAAGAGATTACAATGGATACTACGCTGGACGATCTCGGCGTTGACAGTCTTGACCTTATCGATATTGTTATGGACCTTGAGGACGAATTTGATCTTGAAGTGCCGGACGACGCTCTTGAGCGTTTTACATCCGTCGGCGATGTGGTTGCATTTGTAGAGGGAGAATAAGCCTGTCGGCTTTGATAAAATGTACAAAAATATTGTATTTGATTTGGGCAATGTACTTGTGATGTACTATCCCGAAAAGGTTCTCCGTAAGTATCTTGACGATGATGACGATGTTAGCCTTCTGATGAGGGAGTTTTACGGCAGGGGAGTAATAAACGACACCGACAGGGGCGTAAAAACATATGAGGAGATTATCGAGGAATGCAGACCGTATATTCCCGACAGACTCGTTGCTCTTCTTAAACGGCTTTACGTTGAAAGCTGCTACGGCTGTAACGAAATGCCTCCGTTTCCCGAAATGTACAGCCTTGTAAAAAAACTGAAGGAAAACGGTTATCATGTTTACCTTTTAAGCAATGCGGGTCGGGATTTTTATGTTTACTCCAAGAAATTTCCCGTTTTGGATTTGATGGACGGAACGGTTATTTCAAGCGACTATAAACAGCTGAAGCCGGAACCGGAGATATATAAGACCCTTTTTGAAAAGTACTCCTTGACGCCTTCAGAGTGCATATTTATTGACGATATGCAAAGAAATATTGACGGAGCGTTAAAATGCGGTATGGACGGTATTTGCTTCTCGCCGTCCTTTGAAGATGTGACCGTTTTGATTGAAAAATTGAGAAGTAAAAATATTAAAATTTAACTTATTGCAGCAGCAGAGGTATTGTATGAAGCTTGATAAATTAGTAGGAGAAAGATTTAAGGAAAAGCCCTCCGACTGCGTGGTTGACAGCCACGCTTTAATGGTCAGAGGCGGTTATATAAAATTTGTGGCAAACGGTATTTACTCGTCATATATGCCCTTACGCCGCATTACAAAAAAGATTGAAAACATTATCAGAGAGGAAATGGACAGAATTGACGGTCAGGAGGTTCAGTTCCCTGTCGTAATGCCCGCTTCTCTTTGGGAGGAATCCGGCAGGTACAGCTCTATTGACAATTCCCTTTGCCGCTTTAAGGACAGAAACGGATCTCCCATGGTTCTGGGTATGACCCACGAGGAGGCGGCAGTTCAGCTTGTCCGTGAGTACGGCAATACATATAACCGCTATCCCTTTATGATTTATCAAATTCAGACAAAATTCCGAGATGAAGCAAGACCCAGAGCGGGACTTATACGTGTCCGTGAATTTACAATGAAGGACGGTTATTCCTTCCATACGTCTCAGGAGGATCTTGAAAAGTATTACGACAGGTGCTATCACGCCTATGAAAGAATTTTCGCAAGAGCCGGTATTCCCGAAACCATAGTCGTAAGATCCGATTCAGGTATGATGGGCGGCAATATTTCCCACGAATATATGCTCCTTACCTCAATCGGCGAGGACTCAATCGCCATTTGTCCGGAGTGCGGCTACAGAGCCAATATGGAAGCTGCGGAAAGTATAATCGAAAATTCCCGTGACGATGTGTCGCAGGATTTGCAGATTGTTTCAACACCGGAAATGCATACAATTGAGGATGTGTGTAAGTTTTTGAACGCTCCCGCCGAAAAAAGCGTAAAGGCTGTGGTGTATCAGAAAAATGCGGACGACTCTTACGTTATAGTATTCCTCCGAGGCGATCTTGACGTAAACGAGACAAAGCTTACCAACTTTTTAGGGGAAAATATTCACCCCGCCGTTATAACCGATGAAAGCGGAATTAAGGCGGGATTTATAGGACCCGTTAATATGAACGCCGAGTCAAAGCCCCTTATACTTTTTGACCTGTCAATTAAGGACGCAAACAATATGGTCTGCGGCGCAAACAAGACGGATTATCACTATACAGGTCTTGATATGTCAAGAGATTGTCCCGATGCCGAATATCACGACTTTGCCAAAATCATAAACGGCGGAATTTGTCCCTCCTGCGGAAAACATTCAATCACTGTTTCAAGGGGAATTGAAGTGGGAAATATCTTCCAGCTCGGCACTAAATATACAAAAGCTATGGGAATGACATACCTTGACGAAAAAGGGGAGAGCCATTATCCCGTTATGGGCTGCTACGGCATAGGCGTAGGCAGGCTTGCCGCTTCCGTATGCGAGGCGCATCATGATGATTACGGCCCCATTTGGCCCATGTCCATAGCCCCTTGGCAGGTTCATCTTTGCTGCATGAAGTCTGCCGATGAAGAGACTCACAAAACGGCGGATAAGCTTTATGAGGATTTGCAGAATGCGGGACTTGAGGTTATTTACGACGACAGAAAGGTAAGCGCAGGCTTTATGTTCTCCGATGCCGATCTTTTGGGCGTTCCCGTAAGAGTGATTGTCAGTCCGAGAAACCTTAAGGACGGTGTCTGTGAAGTCGTTACAAGGGATAAATCCTATAATGAAAAGATAACCATGGACAACGCTGTAAACGCTGTAAAAGAGCTTGTGGATAAGCTTTTGAAATCCTGTAGTGCAGACAGCTGATATTTTAATGCGGCACGGTGAACTTGGTATTTGATTTTAAAAAGTCAATAACTCCGCCGTCCGTATTTGAACCGATAATCCCCGTTGCTTTTTCTTTAACGATTTGCTTGGCGTTTGCGGTTGTATAACATTCGTCGCTTACTTCAAACATAGGCAGATCGTTAAGATTATCTCCGAAACTTACAACCCTGTGAAAGCCGAAATCCTTTTTCAGCTTAAGCAGGGCGTTCTTTTTTGACGCCTTTGCCGAGCTTATTTCCAGATACATGCAGCCCTCCGTGTAAATGTCGTGGTAAAAATCCACATGGAGATCTGTATGTTCTTTTAAAATGTCATAGGGCTTTTGCAGATTTTCCGGCTTATCTGCCACGGAATAATATATAATATCCTTGTCAATGCACTCTTCAAAGGAGCTTATTTGAGTGAATTTTTTATTGTATTTTCTTTCACGCTCTTCAATAAAAGCCTTTGCTGCCGGAGTTTTTGCGGTTTCATAGTATGTATGTAAAATTCCGTCCTCGATTGTGTATAAAAAACCCGCCCTTATGCAGCTGTGAATTATATCGATTAAAGTTTTTTTCGCATCATCCGTAAGAATAGCTGCGTATGTATATTTTTTCTTCCGTAAGTCATAGATTGCCGCACCGTTCATGGTAATGACGGGAAGCTTTATATTTGCCTTTTCCAAAATTTTAATTATTGTAACGTGAGTTCTTGCGCTTGCTGCCGTAAAATTAAGCCCGTTGGAAATAAGACGGTTCAGCTCCCGTATGTCGTTTTCCGAAATCTCCGCATTGTCGTTGAGAAGAGTTCCGTCTAAATCCGAAATATAAAGAGTATTCATTTGATTTTCCCCATTTAAATCACAACTTGTATTTTAATCGACATTTACTTAAAAACGCACGGCGTTTAAACCGTGCGCATTTATTTTGATTTTCTATTAAAGCTCGTTCAGATCCTGATCTCCGCCGCCCATAAACAGGTTAATGAGGAAATCGAATACCATTCTCATAAGGTCGCCTATTCTCTCGAAAAATCTTCCGATTACAGCCAGCGGGCTGTCGTCAAGAGCATTGAGGTTGTCCCATTGCGCATAAAGAGTCATATCCTCATAATATGTAACTGCGGTATCTTCTGTAATAAGCGTTCCGCCCGATGTGTACCAGCCCAAGAAGTCAAATCCGTCTCTGTCGTCGGGTGTGGGAAGATAGCCGAAATCAACATCTACCGCATAAACTCTTGAAGTCTCGCTGCAAGTGCCGTTGCCGGGATCGAATGTTACGGTGATATATTCAAGAAGGGTGACAATGTCGTCTGAAACATAATAGGCCGTGTCGGTGGCATCGTCAAATACATATCCCGTAATATCGCAGGATGACTCTATAAAGTCCACAGTGCCGCCTGTAAAGCCGCTTTCGGTGGTTATACCGATTTTTGAGCCTTCGGTAAAGTCGGGGGAGATTGTAAGAACTGTGCCGTCCTGAAGGTAGACGTTGGACTGTGCGCTGCTTCCCATATTATCGTAAATATAGATGTCTCCGCCTACCGTAGCATTGGCAGCCGCCATAACGGCCAAAGCGCCTAAATCGCCTGTGTTTGTGTTGCCGCTGATAGTCGAGCCTGTGATTGTAACGGTTCCGCTTTCCGCATATACGGCGCTGCCGTAGCCTGCGGTCTGAGCGGATGCGGTGCATCCCGTAATTTCAACGCCGCTTAAATTTGCAGAAGCTGTTTCTGCAAGGAGTGCAATTGCTCCGCCGTTTGTCGCTGCAATACAATTTGTAATTGTTCCGCCTGTCATGGTAAGTGAAGCATTATTGCCGAGAGCTATTGCTCCGCCTGTGTATGCCGTGCAGTCTGAAATAGCTGAACCTGCGTTGATGACCAAAGAAGCTGTAGCATCTTCCGCTTCGATTGTTTCACTGTCAACGCCGGCGTAAACAGCTGCACCTGTTGTGTATCTGCCTACATTGTTTGTGAGAACCGAGCTGTCGCTGAGGGTCAGCGAACCGTTTGTAATTGTTATAAGAGAGTCCGTGCTTGATGTGGTTTCGTCTGAATTTCCGTCCACGGTAACTGCGCTGAGTGTGACAGCCGCTCCGTCCGCAACATCAATCAAAACGCCCGTGTAGGCTGCGTCTCTTTTTATTGAAAAGCTGTTGCCTACGATTGAGCATGTCGTGGAAATAGTAACCGTCTCGTCGATTACGGCGTCAGCCACAAGCTTTATTGAGCCGTTTTTCGTAACGCCCGCCGCAGCTTCCGCAAAAGTACCGGAGCCGCCCTTAACGCCGAAGTTTGTGTACCATTCGGCAACGTCGGTTGCCTCTTCGGTTGCTTCACCGGATGCCTCGTCTTCCGCAAGAGCCATTGGAGATACAGCCATAATTAACAGTACAGATAAAAACAAAGCGATAAATTTTCTGATGGATTTCATATTGATTTCCTCCTGTCCGGAATTTATATACATATTTATTATATAATAAAGAAATCGATTTGTAAATACAAAATGTCAAATTTTACAAAAATGACAAACTTATTTTTTTTATTTTAACGCTGTCTTGACATTTGCGTCCGTTAAATGGTAATGTATATAAGAGAAGAATTACTTATTTTCCTTTCTGGAGGTTAAAACGATGAATGATACTGCTATGATGCGTTCATTTGTTATAAAACTTAATAAGAAAACAATTGCACCTATTGCCGTCCTTGCGGTTATTGTTGTTCTTGTTGTTATTTTTTCGGCAGCAGGTGTTTCGGAAAAAAAGAG
The DNA here is from genome assembly GCA_021200555.1 of Clostridiales bacterium. Lineage (GTDB taxonomy): Bacteria > Bacillota > Clostridia > Oscillospirales > Acutalibacteraceae > UBA1081. The sequence goes on from JAJQGK010000088.1 coordinate 6,976, forward strand.
CGAGGTAAATCTTTTTTATTCTCCGGAAGAAAACGGGGCGGTATTTTTTGAAGACGATAAAATTTCTTCGGATGTTATTCCGGCAGCAAGCGTGTCGGTTGTGAAGTATTCGGAGGATAAAAGCTCATGCTGCATTCTTGCGGCAGTCGGCTCTTCATACAACTTGTATTATGTAAAAAACGGAGAGTATACCTTAATTTGCGAGGGAGCGGCAAACCGTTTTGCAATCGATTATACAGGTTCGACAGCGATATTTTATGATAATTCCGGAACGCTTAAAAGATACACTGCATCCGGCGGAAAAATTCGGGAGATTGCGTCCGGTTCCGACAAATTTGCCGTTTCGCCCGACGGAGAGAGCATTATTTACAATGTAAATGAAAGCGGAATCGATACGCTTTATCTGTACCGTAATGGCTCAAGCACGGAAATAGGAACCGGTTATACTCCCGTTGCTGTTTCCGACAGCTGCAAGTATATTTACGTTATCGGCAACAGCGATAATTCTCTTTGCGTTTTGGACAGCGGCGGATCTATGAAATCCAAACTCTGCACCGACATATCGGCGGGGACTGTTATGTTTTCCGAAGATATCAAAACGGTGGTTTTCAGCGACGGAGAGTATACATATATGTCTGATGAAGGCAAAAGCAGAGTAAGGTTTTGCGAAGGACAGGCGTCTCCCGTTGTAAATGAAAGCTTTTCCATAACCTGCGACTCCGAAAATACCGCAAGAATATATTCCTCGGAAAATCTTTGCGATATGTACTATTCCGTAAGCAACAATGACGGGACAAGCGTTTTGTTCTATATCGACAAAAACGGTGAAAGAACCGATATTGATGAGATGGCGGAAAATATGATTGTAACGGATAAAAATGAAATAATATTCCTTAACAGCGGCGGAACGGTATGCAGCTTTTCAAAGGGCTCTCTTTCGGAGCTTGTAATCGAAGTTTCAGATGTAAGATGTACGGCGGACGGAAAATATATTTATTATTTAAATTCATCCGATGAGCTTTATGCGTTGAAAAAAGGCGAGAGCGTTAAAATTGCTGCGGGAGTGGAAAAATTTTATGTGACAAATAAGGATATCCTTTTATTTATAATGCAGAACGGAGATTTATACGCATCGGAAAAACAGGAGTACGGCGAGCTTATAGACAGCAATGTTTACAGCTGCCTATGTACCGGTAACGCCGCTTTTTATTATAAGGATTACAGCGTAAACACGGGATATTTTGATTTGTATTCATCGGACGGATCGGAAAATTTCACTCTTTCGGCGGAAAAAATTTCATGGATAATGTAAGATATAAAAGCCGATTGAGTTTAAACGCAGTTTATAATTTTATGCTACATTGACTTTGTAATAAGCAAAAAATCTACATTGAGGTGATGCTATGTCTACTAAATTAAAGAAAATTATTTGCATTGCGATGGTTATAGCCATGACGGCTGTATTTGCCGGATGCGGAGGCAGTGAGGAAGAGGAGACAACCGAGCCGGCGGAGGAGATAACCGAGCTTGAAACAGAACCGGAGACTGAGACGGAAGAGGTAACCGAAGCACCCGAAACCACCACTGCCGCTCCTGAAACAACCACAGCCGCCGAAACCACAACCGCTGCGGACGGAAGCTCAATTCAGAGCATTATCGACACACTTGAGTCCCAGGTGTTCTATATGTCCGGCACCGTGACGCTTAACGAGAGCAATCAGACCGTTGATGCAAAATTAAACTGCGACAACGGTAATTACAAAATGGATATGTCTTCTTCATTGATGAATATGTCCGTGATTTACCTCAACGATACGGCTTACTTGGTCAATAATTCCTCAAATATGTACGCTGTAATTGATGAGAGCTCACTGGACAGTATGGATCAGATTATGTCAAGCTTTTCATCCATGGGGCTTTCCTTCAGCAGCTCGGATATGAATGACATACAGAGCATGATGGAAAATTTCGATACCAATATGGATTTTTCACAGTATATTCAGGACGGCGTTTATTCCGAGTATATGGCGTCAAACTACGGAGAGGAATACCTTTGCTCGGCATATAAGACGGATTACGGCACGGTCAGAATTTACACCGATGACGGTACTCTTAAGATTATCGACGTGTATGATGCCGACGGAGCAATGCAAATGAATTTTGTTGTAAGCGCGTTTATCCCTCAGGTCGTTAATCCCATTTCGTTGGACGGTCTTACGCAGTCCGCATCATTGATTAATCTTTTCACAGGCACATAAAACAACAAACATTTAAAAAATTACCGTTCACTCTTACGCAGTGGACGGAATTTTTTATGGCAGGCAAAATAAAAGGTACGGAAGAATTACCCTCCGTACCTCTTTTTATTAGGTTGTGCTTACCTTATTAGGTAAGGTAGCTGATGTAATGAGCAAGATGTACAAAGAAGTGTACGATTGCATAGATCCAGCCGATAACGGGCTTATCTTTCATTTCATCGTAGGTGTCGCACATTTTGCATCTGAAAGCATCCCATGAGCTTGTGCTTGAGCTTGAGCCTGAACCTGAACCCGAACCGCTTGGATCATCGGTGGTTTCAACAGGCTCTTCGCAGCGGTCGCAGTATCCGTCGCCGTCATCGTCAATATGACCGAGAGCGGGGATAACCTCGGAAGCGACTTGAATGTCGCCGCAGAACAGGCACTCAACCCAATCCGTGTAACCGTCTTCAGTGCAGGTCGCAGCCTTGCCCTCAAACGTCACGTAATGATGCTCGCATGTTGAAATTGCTTCTGCCTTAAATGTTGCTTTGTAGGTAGCATCGCCTGTAACAGTTACAACTTCCGGAGTCCAGCCTTCGAATGTGTAGGTGTACTGAGCAGTTGCAGCCTTAGTGGGTTCTGCACTGTCATAGCTGGGCATTGTGCCGTAAGCTACATCGTAGTCTGTTTCAATAGGCGTACCGTCTTCATCAACCCATGTAACTGTGTAATGGTTGAGCGTTTCCACATATGTTGCAGTATAGGTAACATCTTCGGTAACAGTGGTAACTGTGGGAGTCCAGCCTGCGAATGTGTAGGTGTACTGATCGTCAGCAGCCTTAGTGGGAGTAGCTTCGTTATATTCAGGTGTTGCACCGTATTCAACATCTGTATCGGTTTCAAGAACCGTACCGTCTGCATTTTTCCATGTAACTGTGTAGGTGTTGCCGATTGCCTTAAATGTTGCTTTGTAGGTAGCATCGCCTGTAACAGTTACAACTTCCGGAGTCCAGCCTTCGAATGTGTAGGTGTACTGAGCAGTTGCAGCCTTAGTGGGTTCTGCACTGTCATAGCTGGGCATTGTGCCGTAAGCTACATCGTAGTCTGTTTCAATAGGCGTACCGTCTTCATCAACCCATGTAACTGTGTAATGGTTGAGCGTTTCCACATATGTTGCAGTATAGGTAACATCTTCGGTAACAGTGGTAACTGTGGGAGTCCAGCCTGCGAATGTGTAGGTGTACTGATCGTCAGCAGCCTTAGTGGGAAGAGCTTTGTCATAGCTGGGTGTTGCACCGTATTCAACATCTTCATCGGTTTCAAGAACCGTACCGTCTGCATCAACCCATGTAACTGTGTATGTGGGAGCCTTTTCCCACCCGGCAGTTGCGCCGTTATCATATTTACCGAATGTAAATGTGTTTTCGGTTGCATCAAGTTTTCCGTAATTATTTGTCAGAGTCCATCCTGTGAAGGTATATCCTATTCTTGTGGGGGTAGGAAGGTTAAAGACAGTACCTACCGTAGCTGTTACGGAAGTATTGCAGTTGCCGATGTCACCGCCGTTTGCATCGATTGTAAGGGTAACCGTATCTCCGATATAGTAGAAGACAACGGTTTTTCCGAAAACATAGTCATCATCCGAACGGGCAAGAGTTACCGATGTGGAAGTGGAGGTATAATCCGGCAATCCGGTCAGCGTGTCGCCCAGTGAAACAGCATCGTCTTCATCTGACAATACATAGCCGACACATGTGTAGTTTGACCATGAAGAGGAAGAGTAGCCGGAAAGAGTAACATTCTGTCCGTATGCGACAGTTGCACTCTCGCTGGTAATTCTGTATGTTCCGCCTGAAATGTTATTGCAGACTTTTGATACTAAGTATTCTCCCGTCCAATTTCCTTCATCATCAAGCACCTTGTTAAGCGCATAGTGATAAGCTGTGACTGTTTGGGAGGTTTTCTTTGTAAGAGCTTCATACGCAGTTTTGAGCGTGTTATAAGCGTTGGTTACTTCCGAGCTTGTAGCGTCTGGTTTGCCGAGGTAGTAGTAGGCGTTTTGGAGAGCGGTCTGATAAGTGCTCCAAGCCGAAGAGTCTGCGCACCAGTTCTCCTGCCAGCCGGACTCAACACAAGTCTCAATCTGATTACGGAGATCGGTCTTGTAAACTCTTATAACATTGACAAAGGACATACAGTTAATGTATGCACTACTATTGCTGCCGAGAAGACGTGCAGCGCCCTTAACAGCGTAGGTTGCGCTTGTGTTTAAGCTTGTTAAAGACTTATCCCATGTTCCGTTGTAAATAAGTTTTGAGGCACCGCTGCTTATGCTTTCATATACACTATTTTCCGCTGAACCGTAAAAAATATTACCCGTGTATGTCTTGAAATCGGTGCTACCTTCAGCTGTAAAACCTTGAGCGTTGTTATAATGATTTGAGGGAAGGCTTGTAAGCGCTGTTGTGAAGTCAGAAACATAATAATACAAAGTACCGGCTTTGTTTACATTTGATACAAGAAATCCAACGGTAAAATTGGGAATGGTATTGAGATTGTCGTTTCTTGCGGTATCAACATAAAGTGTACCGGTATAGCTTGATGCCATATTTTCGGCATTGTCACTGTTGTTTGATGTGGCAACATACATTGCGGCATTTACAGATGAATATGTAGAACCGCTTAAGGAAGAAGCACCTGTATAACTTGATGCTGCCGTTCCTGCTGTTGTAACAAGATTGCCAAGGAGGGGAGACAAGTATGTAAGGTTGACCGTTGTCTGGGTTCCGTAATTCACAGTATAGCTGTATGTGCTGTCGATTGCATGGATACCGGAAATCCAAGACACGCCCTGAATGGCAACGCCGTTTGTTCTTATTTCGGATGCCGCTGCCGCTACGGGAGTATAGTAGGGTGAGTAGCAGGTGGTGTAGGCATAATAGGTATCGGTAGTGCCGTCTGACAAGGTGGCTGCAAAGGTCCACTTAATCTGAGCGGACGAACCGGCAGTTACGCCGCTGCTTAAGGTTACTTTGTCAATGGTGTAAGCGCCGTAGCCGCTTGAGAGCGTATAAGCGCTTCCCAATGTCATACCCGAAACAGAGGCAGTGCCGCTGCCCTGTGATATTTCGGCAGTGATCGTAACCTGTTCGGCATCTGTGTTCTTAAAATAAATCTTACCCGTAGCCGCATTGTTTACAGCGTCTAAGGTGATAGAATTACTTGAAGAATCAAAGGTGTTGTTTACGAAGTATTGAGAGGTCGTTGCGCCTGACGTGGACGGCGTTAGGTAAATGGTTTCGGGGACAACCACATACACGCTGGACGCAGTGGTGGAACTGACTGTTGCGAAAGCAGTAATTCCCATTGGCAATGACGATAGGATCATCATTGCTGCGAGCAATATCGAAATTGCCCGCCTTTTGAATCTCTTCATTGCATCATCTCCTTAATGATTTATTTCTATAGAAAAACTATAGCAGGGTATATAAAAAATAGGTCATCACGCTGTATACAGTATAAAATGTAGTATTGCGGACTAACAGTCTGTTGAATACTGCAATGCAGCGGAAACCTATTGATTATATGGAGTAATTAGACAAACAATTATTTGTTAATATGTAAATTATGATAATACCGCACGCTGAGTGAGAGTTCAGTCCGTTTTTATAGGATAAAAACTCTCCACAGTTATTTTAAAGTATAAATGTTATATCTATGTGTTCTATTGATACCTATCTGTGAATAAACTGTTAATTTTCAGTTAATATAAAAACACAAACCGACAGAACTGCATTAAATCCGCCGGTTTGTTATGAAATTGTGAGATTTTGGAACGAAAGCTTACTCCTCCGTCTGCTTTCCCAAAAAGGACGCAGCAACCTGGGCAAGCTTTATTTCCGATTGAGTGGGAGCTGCTCCGTTTTCTCCGAAAAGCATAATCACTGCGCCGGAAATATCGCCTCCGCCCACAATAGGGTAGGCAATGGCTGCGTTTCTGTCAAGTCCTTCAATTGGCATAAGGGTCGTTTTGTCCGTGCCTGAAACATAGCTTGATCTGTTCTCCATAATGGACTCAAGCTCAGGGGTAATACGGCGGTCCATGGCTTCCTTTTTTGATAAGCCCATGCAGGATATAACGTGATCCCTGTCAGTGATTATCACCGGCATGTTTGTGGCTCTGTAAAGCACCTCGGCATATTGAGAGGTAAATTCCGACATCTCGCCCATAGGGGAGTATTTTTTGAATATGACCTCTCCGTCCGCATCGGTGTATATTTCCAGCGGATCCCCTTCCCTTATTCTCATGGTTCTTCTTATCTCTTTGGGTATTACAACCCTTCCCAAATCATCAATTCTTCTTACAATTCCCGTAGCTTTCATAATTTCGGCGTAAGGCAAAATGCTTTACACCAACGCTCCTTTCAAAAAATATAGTTATCACAGCGCCAAAAGGCATAAAAATCTCGTTTGCGTTGATAGTGTTTGTCAATCGCTGCTGAATATTCAAAAAGCGGACGATTTTTGCATTTTTAAATTTAAAATCAACCTGAATTTGAACGGCAAATATTTTGTTGACACCGCAGATTACAGGGTGTAAAATAAATACACCGACATGAAAGAGGGAAAGCTAATGAGCGTTTTCAGAACAGCTTATATTTTTGTGAGAAATACCTTTGCCGGAGTATTAAAAGAAACAGACGAGGGATATTCCTTTAAATATGATGACGATTATTTGAAAAGTGAAGGAGCGTCCGCCGTATCGCTTACTTTGCCCTTGCAAGCGGAGGAGTACAAGTCAAAAACCTTGTTTGCTTTTTTTGACGGGCTAATTCCTGAGGGCTGGCTTTTAAAAATCGTAACCGATAACTGGAAAATAGACAGTCGGGATCGCTTCGGGGTGCTTCTTGCCGCCTGTAAAGACGGAATCGGCAACGTATCGGTCAGGGAGGAAAAGGAATGAATTGTTTATGCTGCGGAAAACCATTGTGTACACCCGAAAAGTCGGGCTGGCACAAATCTTGCGTCAGGAGCTTTTTCGGCACGGAGAAAATCCCCGAAATTGAAATTGACGATAAAACCTTAAATCTTTTGGCAGCCGAAACAATCAACAAGGGCTTTACTGTTCCGGGGGTTCAAAAAAAATTATCTCTGCATCTTGTAAGTGCAGATGATAAACCGAGACTTACCCTTGTAAACTATCCCACGGGATATATTCTTAAACCTCAGGTTGCCGAATTTGAAGCTTTGCCGGAGTCCGAACAGCTTGTAATGTCAATGGCTGATGAGGCGGGAATTGCAACCGTTCCCCATGGACTGATTAAAGGAAATACGGGACTTGCGTATATTACGAAACGAGTTGACAGAAATATTTCAGAGGATAAAACGGAAATGCTCGCTATGGAGGATTTTTGCCAGCTTGATTTAAGGCTAACCGAGGATAAGTACAGAGGATCATACGAACGGTGCGCAAAAATAATTATGCGGTATTCGTCAAGAGCCGCCGATGATATGGAGGAATTTTTCACAAGACTTGTTTTTAGTTTTATTGCAGGCAATTCCGATATGCACCTGAAAAATTTTTCGCTTATTGAAACATCCGAGGGGTCGGGAAAATACATTTTGTCGCCGGCATACGATCTTCTGCCGGTAAATGCCAATATACCATCTGATAAAGAGCAATTTGCCCTTGCCATGAACGGCAAAAAAATGAACATAAGAAAAAGCGATTTTTTGAAATTTGCCGATACCTGCGGAATTTCCCGACTTACGGCGGAAAAAATCATATCAAGGCTTACAGCTCTTGCGCCAAGGTGGCTTAAAATGTGTGAAGAGTCATTGCTTACAGATAAATTAAAAGATAGATTGACGAAAATAATTGCCGAACGGACGGAAATTCTTAAGTAAGCACTCGATTTAATCAGTGGTTACTTAAGTAAGCCGAATACGGAGGAAAAATTATGCCGCTGCATATAGTCAGAAACGACATTACAAAAATGAAGGTTGATGCGATTGTCAATGCCGCAAGTGCGTCTCTTCTGGGCGGAGGAGGCGTAGACGGAAGCATTCACACCGCCGCAGGACCGGGACTGCTGGCGGAGTGCAGAACTCTGGGCGGGTGCAGAGCCGGCAGCGCAAAAATCACCGGAGCGTATAACTTGCCCTGTAAATACGTTATCCACGCCGTAGGACCCCGTTATATGTACGGCAAAAGCGGAGAGCGGGAGCTGCTGGCTTCCTGTTACCGTGTATCTCTTGAATTGGCGAAGAAATATCATTGCGAGACGGTGGCCTTTCCTTTGATTTCCTCCGGCGATTACGGCTATCCGAAAGCCGAGGCGCTTCGTATTGCCGTGGATACAATCGGAGCGTTCCTGCTTCAAAATGATATGACCGTATATATCGTTATATTCGATAAGAAGTCGTACAAAATCAGTGAAAAGCTGTTTTCCGATATTGAAGAATTTATTGACGACAATTATGCGGAGTCCCACATCAGACGCCGTCCGAGGAATATTTGCGAAGATGATGTTTATCCTATGGCAGTTAGGGTAGCCCACGATGATCCGAGTGCCTATATGGCATATACGCTTGCGGCTGCATCACTTGACGATGCCATGAAGCAGATTGACGAGAGCTTTTCGGAAATGCTGCTGCGGAAGATTGACGAGTCGGGTTTGACGGATGTGCAGGTGTACAAAAAAGCAAATATTGACCGAAAGCTGTTTTCAAAAATACGCAGCGACAGACTGTATAAACCAAGCAAGCCCACGGTGATTGCCTTTGCCATCGCTCTTGAGCTGCCTTTGGAGGAGACTAAGGATATGCTTATGAAGGCGGGCTTTGCCTTGTCCCACAGCAATAAATTCGATATAATCATCGAGTTCTTTATCAGCCGAGGGAATTATAATATTTTTGAGATAAATGAAGCGCTGTTCGCCTTCGACCAGAGCCTTTTGGGGGCTTGATGAGTTGCTGAATTGAAAATTGTTGTAATACATATAATGTCGCCTGCAAAGCGACCATATCAATAAAATAAATCCGTATAATATGACTGTAAGGTGAAAAACCAAACAGCCATATTTTTTTACGGAGGTAATTTACAATGAGAAAAAATTTAACGGAAGTCGTATTTATCCTTGACCGCAGCGGTTCTATGAGCGGACTGGAAGCAGATACCATAGGGGGCTTTAATTCCATGATTGAAAAGCAGAAAAATGCCGAAGGCGAAGCGTTTATTTCCACCGTTCTTTTCGATAATTTCAGTGAAATCATTCACGACAGAGTGAACGTTCGGAATATTAAGCCGATGACAAGAGAGGATTATACGGTAAGGGGCTGCACCGCCCTTTTGGATGCGATAGGAGGATCAATTCACCATATCGGAAATATTCACAAGTATGCAAGGAACGAGGATGTCCCCGAACATACGCTGTTTGTAATATCCACCGACGGTATGGAAAATGCCAGCCGTTTTTATAACATCGCAACAGTAAGAAATATGATCGAGCGTCAAAAAATAAAATACGGTTGGGAATTTCTTTTCCTCGGCGCAAATATCGATGCTGTTGAAACTGCAAGACATTTCGGTATCGATAAATATCATGCCGTGAATTATCACAACGACAGCATAGGAACAAGGCTCAATTATGAAGTAGTGGGTGAAGCGGTCTGTGCTCTTCGCCGCAGCGAGCCTCTTACCGCAGATTGGAAAAAACCCATTGACGAGGATTACAGAAGCCGCAAATAATCGGTTTGATATAACTGTTCACAGAAAAAGGCGTTTTCGGACGTCTTTTTTGCGTTCGGTCAAAAATGCTAAAGAGGGGTATTTGTGAATTTTTTGTGAACAAATACGCCTATCGCAAAACAGGACATATTTTTCATGAGGATAATAATATTATATAAAAGCAAAGGCGAAATTTTAAAAGGCGCGTAATCTCCCGCCGAAAGTGTTGGCGGCAGGCTGTATTACCGGAAAGCAGGTGTTAATAATCTTGAGCATACTATTTAAATCCTCCGGAGATATGCTTACCGTATATTTAAGCGGAGATATAGATCATCATACTTCCAAAGAGCTCCGTGAACATATTGACGGTGAAATACAAAAGCGTATGCCGAAAATTTTACGGCTGGACTTCCACGATGTTCAGTTTATGGACTCATCCGGCGTGGGGCTTGTTATGGGACGGTGCAAAACGGCGGGCGTTTACGGCTGTCAGGTTATCGTGTCGCATATGCCTCCGAATGTGGCAAGAATTATGAAGATGTCCGGTATCGGCAGGATTGTACTTTTTGAAGAATAGGTGATTGGAATGAATACCATAAATGAAATCAAGCTGACTGTACCCGCAAAATCTGTCAATGAAGGCTATTGCAGAATTGCGGTGGCATCCTTTGCTTCTCAAGCCGATCCCACGGTTGAGATTATATCCGACATAAAAACGGTTGTAAGCGAAGCGGTGACAAACTGCATTGTCCACGCCTACAGAGAATGTACGGGAAAAATTTACATAACGGCCCAAATTACACAGGAGGATATGCTTGTTGTGAAAATTCGTGACAAGGGCGTTGGTATTCCCAATATAAAACAGGCGAGAGAGCCGCTTTTTACCACCGGAGGAAGCGACCGCAGCGGTCTGGGCTTTTCCGTTATGGAGAGCTTTTCGGACAAGCTTAAGGTTGCGTCGAAAGAGGGCAAGGGAACTACAGTCACATTTTACAAAAAGCTAAGGAACGGATGAAAAGTCAAAACCGAACAATCGAGGAGCGAAATCGCCTTGTCAATGAAAATTTGGGATTGGTATACTCCTGCGCCAACAGATTTAGGGGCAGGGGAGCCGAATTTGAGGATCTTGTACAGTCGGGATGTATCGGACTGGTAAAGGCTTCCGAAGGATTTGACGAGACGAAAGGGTTTAAATTTTCAACCTATGCCGTGCCTGCCATAATCGGAGAGATGAAACGGATTTTCCGTGACGGCGGAACGGTGAAGGTGGGTAGGAGCGACAAGGAAAAAGCCCGAAAACTTCAAATTTTGCAGGATGAGATGGCAGGTGTTCTGGGCAGATCTCCGACAGTGGGCGAGCTGGCGGAAAAAACGGGCTACAGCCTTGAATACACATCGCAGCTTTTGTGTGCGTCAATGCCGGTTCTGTCGCTGACCATGGGCGATGATGAAAGCTCGGAAAGTATTCAGACCGATATTGCCGCTGTAGATACCACCGAGGAAATGGGGGATATTATCGCATTGAAAACAGCGTTGGACTGCCTTTCGGAACGGGATCGGGAGATTGTGGAGCTGCGTTACTTCCGAGGATTGACGCAAACCGTCACAGCGGAAAAATTAGGCATGACGCAGGTGCAGGTTTCACGAAGGGAAAAAACCGTGCTTTTGAGCTTGAAAAAGAAGCTCAGCGGCTGAAATTCTCGGAAATCCGCCGCAATCATCATCCTCTGAAACATCAAGTGACAATGCTTCACCCTTTATTTTATGCAACGAAAAAGCGGCTTCAATGAGCCGCAATTTTTTGTGGTTACTTAAGAAACCGTTTAATTTTCAAGCCTTGTGCTGACTTCTCCGGACAAAAGAAGCTCCTGCGTTCCGTCCTCGTACCGTACCTGCAATCGGAAATTATCGTCAATTCCCAATGCCAAGGCCTTACGCTGTTCGCTGTTTTTTATCACGGTTATGGGCTTTCCGTCAAGGTAAGCTCTTTTTTTGTATCTGTCCAAAAATCCTTTTTCCGTCAGATGCTCGTATTCACGCATAAATATATTAACCGTATCCGCTGTAATTCTGCTTACGGTATCGCCTGTATATGAGTTGTCGTCAAATACGGAACCGGCGATATTTTTAAGCTCGTTCGGCAGAGCGTTTTCGGGAAAATACAGGTTTATTCCTATTCCCAATACGGCGTAGTCGACCCTTCCGCCCTCCAAGTCAAGAACGGCCTCGGTTAATATTCCGCAAATTTTTTTGTTATCCTTATAAATGTCGTTTACCCATTTGATTTTTGTATCTGTCCCCGTATTTTTTTCAATCGCTTCACTGACTGCAACGGCGGCACATGTTGTAATAAGAAGGGAGTTTTCGGGCGATAAATCGGGTCTCAGCAGCAAGCTGAAATAAACCCCGCAGTTTTTATCGGAAAAGAAGCTCCTGCCCCGTCTGCCCTTGCCGGCGGTTTGTTCCGATGACACCAGAAGCAACCCCTCTTTTTCACCCTGTTCTCCCAACTCCTTTAAAATTGTGTTGGTGGACGTTACGGACGGGCGGTAGTCAACCCGAATTTTGTCGTCTTTAATGTATTTTTCAATGCTTTGCGTTGATACGGATTTATCCTTTTCCGACAGCATATATCCCTTATTTGTAACGGCGGTAATGTCAAACCCCTCCGATTTCAGAGTGTTGACCGCTTTCCATACCGCATTTCGGCTGACTCCCAAATTTGAAGCTATCTCGCCGCCCGAAATGAATTTTCCCTTGTTGTTTTCGAGAAATCGGAGAACGTTATAGGCTGTGCTCATAGGCTTTTCCCCTTTGAAATTTTAATTTTTGGGGCAAATTTTTAACCCGAACAGCGTGATTTAATCAGTGGTTACTTAAGATACGGAACTCTTGATTTTACCGCTTTTGAAATTACAACGGCAAGAACCATTTTAAGCAGATCGGGAATAATATAGGGTACTACGCATTTGCCGAGAACAGCGGCAAGAGTAATTGCTCCGGTATTTCTGATGTAGACATACATAAACCATGCAGTGCCGAAAGCGTAGCATATCGCAAGCCCCAAAATCATGGCTATACACATAACATAAACCTTTTTCGGGAATTTGTCAATAATCAAACCTCCGATCAATGCGAGAAAAATAAATCCTACGATATATCCTCCCGTAGGTCCCACAAGGGAGCTTATTCCGCCTTTGAAGCCCGAAAAAACGGGAGCGCCCGCAACGCCGATAAGAATGTATACGATAACCGAAAGGGTAGACCGTTTCCATCCCAAAAGCCCCACGGCAACGAATACCGCAAAGGTCTGCATTGTAAACGGTACGTCGCCGAAGGGTATCGTAATCCACGAGCATACCGCGATAAGCGCCGTCATCATGGCAATCAACGCCACGTCGATGGCTTTAAATTTTGCTTTTCCCGAATTGCTCTTCTCCGGCTCATTTTCGGCTGCGCTTTCCGCCGACGCAACGTTGACGTTTTCCGCTCCGGCTTCTGTGACGGCTTCCTTTTTCTTCTTTTCAAACACTGTAAACACCTCACTTAAATGATGAGGGTATTATAGCATTGATAAATTAAATTGTCAACTATTATTTTATTTTTGGTTGACAATATGAGCATTAAGTAAGCACTGATTAAATCGAGTGCGTCGGATGTTTAGAGAATTTTTTGCAAGACAAGGAACAAAGCGCAAGGAATACTGTCGTATTGCGAGCATTTGTGACGATGTATTGCGGAAAATGATCAAGCAGACGGCGTACTCAGCCGTCAGGCGTGATTTAATCAGTGGTTACTTAACGATTTTTATTGCAATTTAATTGCCGATATGATATAATTTTGCCTGATATTGTCTGCACAAATATCGGCTGCGGTATGCATACGGCGGAATTTTCGCTTATTCTTTTTCATTTTTCAGGACAGAAGATGACTGTATAATGCCGGAGAATGAGGCTTCACTTGTAAATAGGAATGTTTTGATTGCTGTAAAATACTGCGGAAAGGGCATTTGCACGGAGTGTATTCCATCGAGAAAGGCGGTAAAAATTATGAAGACAAAAATTGTCAATGGCGTATCTATGCCTAATATCCCTTGGCAGGAAAAGCCTGCCGACTGCAGAGATGTAGTGTGGAGATATTCCGGAAACCCTATTATCAAGCGTGATCAGATTATGGTTAAAAAGGCTAACGGATACAGAGAGCCGTCTAATTCTATTTTCAATTGCTCTGTTGTTCCTTTTGAAAACGGCGATTATAAATTTGCAGGTATCTTCCGTGTTGATGACAGGGAAAGAAATATGGAGCTTCATGTCGGCTTCTCAAAGGACGGTTTTAACTGGGATATCAACGAGGAAAGGATTAAATTTAAATGCGATATTCCTGAGATTGCTGAGTGGCAGTACGGATATGATCCCCGTGTATGCAAATTCGAGGACAGATACCTTGTAACATGGTGCAACGCTTATGACCGGAAGCCCACAATCGGCATTGCTTACACTTTTGATTTTAAGGAATTTATTCAGCTTGAGAACGCCTATCTGCCTTTTAACAGAAACGGTGTAATATTCCCGAGAAAAATTAATGGTAAGTATATGATGATGAGCCGTCCATCCGACAGCGGTCATACACCGTTCGGCGATATGTTTATCAGCCGGTCGCCCGATCTTACCTTTTGGGGTGAACATAGGCATGTTATGGGACCCTCTAAGGGCTGGGAATCCACAAAGATAGGCGCAGGTCCCGTTCCAATTGAAACGGACTGCGGCTGGCTTATTTTCTATCATGGAGTTCTTACATCTTGCAACGGTTATGTTTACAGCTTCTCTGCGGCTCTCCTCGATAGGGATGAGCCTTGGAAGGTTCTTAAGAGAGGAGCGTCATACCTCATCAGCCCGCAGACAAGCTACGAGCTTGTTGGGGATACGGACGCTGTGACTTTTCCCTGTGCAAACCTTGTTGATGCCGATACAGGCAGAATATGCATTTACTACGGCTGTGCCGATACCTGCACCGCTCTTGCATTTTCAACCGTTGATGATGTTATGGACTTCCTCGATAACAATAGTCGGGTTTAATGAAATAATTCATCTTTTTAAATAAATTTATGCGTTCAATTTATTGCTTACTAAAAGGAAAGGAGCTGCGCCAATGATCGAGATTAAGGGTAAAGTAAACACAGCCATATGCTATGCGACTGTTGTGGAGGATGATGCCATTGAACAGATACGCAGAATGTGCGATTATGATTTCACCGCCGGAGCAAAGGTGCGGATTATGCCGGATGTCCATGCGGGAAAAGGCTGCACCATAGGAACAACCATGACGGTTAAAGATAAAGTTGTACCCAATATTGTGGGAGTGGATATCGGCTGCGGTATGTATACGACAGAATTGGGAAAAGCCGATATCGATTTTGGAAAAGTAGACAAAGCGGCTCATTATATACCAAGCGGCAGAGATGTTTGGGACAGCGTAACGGAGCATTTTAATCTGCAAAACCTCCGCTGCTATCATGCTCTTGAGAAAACCTCACGGTCGGAGAAAAGTTTGGGAACGCTGGGCGGCGGAAATCATTTTATCGAGATTGACGCTTCCTCCGACGGGACAAAGTATCTTGTTATTCATTCCGGAAGCAGAAATTTGGGAACACAAGTCGCAGAATTTTACCAAGGGCTTGCAGTTGATCTTCATTCCGGAAAAACGGATTGCAGCGAAAAATGTAATGAACTTATCCGATCTTATAAGGAACAGGGACGCAGCAGAGAAACCCAAGCGGCATTGCAAAAGCTGAAACAGGAATATAATGAAAAAGAGCCCGATATGCCCGCCGATATCTGTTATCTTTACGGAACATATCTGGACGATTATCTTCATGATGTGGAGATTTGTCAAAAATTTGCAAAACGCAGCAGAGAAAAAATGGCGGAAATTATTCTCGACCGCACAAAGATGAGCTCTGTTTTCTCTTTTCATACCATACATAATTATATAGACACAGAGGAAATGATTCTCCGAAAAGGAGCCATTGCCGCACACAAAGGGGAGTTAGTGCTGATTCCTATCAATATGCGGGACGGAAGCGTTATTGCAAGAGGCAAAGGCAATCCCGATTGGAACTTCTCTGCACCTCACGGAGCAGGCAGAATTATGTCCCGTAAGCAGGCGAAGGAAACTCTGACTCTGGACTCTTACAGGAAGACGATGAAAGGTATTTATACTACCTCGGTAAATGCCTCAACCATTGATGAAGCGCCTATGGCTTATAAGTCGCTGGAGGATATTATTGGCGTAATTAATGAAACTGTGGATGTTATTGAGGTTCTGAAACCGATTTATAACTTTAAATCATCGGATTAAAATAAGCCCGCTGTATGTGATTTCGGAAATTGCAGCGCCGAACCAATCGATGATTGCATAACACAGCCGCCGAAGTAGAATTTTTATTATGGAATTTTCGCAATTTACAATCAACGAGTCCGCCACATGCTGTTATGTACTGCGTTATGTTCTAAATGAAATCGGAACAACAAAAACAAGCAAGGAGAAGGTATTTTACCGCCCCTTGCTTGATTTAATTTTTCAGCTTTTATACATCTGCAACACCATTGATATATTTCTCATAGTCTACACGGCAAATTGTATGGTCATTGGCAACTCGAACATGACCTACAAAGCCCACATATGATATTGTTCCGTCTTGGTATAGTCTGTAAATATCGCCGGTTGATCGTTCTTTTGGCGACACGCCATCACCAAAGGTGATTCCCTGTGCATCAGCATCATTTACAAACCGCTCTGCAATTTCTGCACTTTTCAGTATGATGTAGACATCATTCGTCGTTGAGATTAGATCTCGAATTTTTCTTTCCATGATTTTACGCTCCTTATAGTCGTATAATTCCATAAAAAGCGGCAGAAAAACTCCCATCGTTTCCGACGGGAGCTGTAGTTTGCTGTTTTATCCCATCGAATCAAGCCTTAGCACCTTACTTTTTACAGTAGGTTGCTGTGCGGTCAACGGGCTTGTCCCTCACGCACTCTTTATGGTGACATTATATTATCATAATTTTTTTGAAAAGTCAAGATGTTTTTGGCGTAATATTCATCTTATTTGTCAAACTGTTTTATGAACACATCATAGGGCTGTGCCGATATTTCGTATTTTGCATACATTGCTCTCGTTTTCGGATTGCTTTCCACAGCATAATATAAGCTGCCGTCCTCTCCGTGCTTGGGAAAAACGAAACGCTTTAACGCCGATTCCTTAAATTCGGGCGGCGCTGCGTCAATGTCGTTGAAATATGCTTCATCCGGCTGCCAGCCCGTTTTTTTAAGTAAATTCTGCAATGTTTGATTTTGCTGGTGGTCAGGTCTTGCAGTGATAATGATAACATAATCGGTCCTTATGGTGTCAATAAGGTCTTGCCTGTACTCTTCGGCAGCCAGCCGCTTTTCAAATGGGCGTAAATATTTTGTGTCCTGCTGATTGCTTACCAATGTGTAGTTCAAATCAAGCAAACATATTCTTTTATCCTTCTTTTCCTCCATTTCTGCCTCCTCTTACAATGTATACGATTATTGCCACACAGCATGCAATCTGCGCAACATCCGCAATAATTCCGATCCAATCCATAGAAAAACCTTCCTAATTTAAATTTTTATATTGCCAATGACTTTCGCATTACCTTTGGAAAAATCATCGCTCGCTGCCTTCGCAGCACGCTTTGACTGCATTTCTTCAAAAAGAAAAGCCAAAAGCGGCTCTCTTATTTCCTAACCCAATTGCTGTCATGGTCATCATCACCGGATGAAATGAACCTTTCAACGCTCATGTGTAAATCGTATTTTTCTCTGAGCGTTGCTATCTGCTCCATCATTGGTGATGCATGGTGTGCATCAAGAGCCTCTTGGCTTTCCCAACTATCAATGAGAAGAACTGTTTCCGAGTCAGCCATTGGAATAAAATAATCATATCTCAGATTGCCATTTTCCGCCCTGATAGCATCGGCAACTCCGGTACTTTCCATCTCATCGGCAAATTTTTTGGCATTCCCGTTTGTACCGGTATAATATAAATTCACCGTCAAACTCATATTGTGTCATCTACCTTCTTATATTCTTTCTTGTGTGATATTCCTCACTATCTTTGGGCTTGAACATTGTGGCAATGCCCTGTTTTGGATTCTACATTCACAAAATCATTCCGTTCTTTATCATAGCGAACAATTTTTTCATGCATCCGACGCACTTGATTTAATCCGTGCTTACTTAATAATTGTATGACGAACTTAAATTTTTGTCAATGCCATAAATTGGACATTTAAAACTTTTTTAATGAGATAAATCCGCAGGATTAATACAATTGCGCAATTTAGTTTTGCATTTAATTTTATAATTTGCCTTTTTTGAGAGCCTTTTCGGTTTGCCAAATCTGAAAAGGAAAATATAAAGCCTGCAAGGATTACTCTGTAGCCTTTGCGGGGATTGTTTTGTATTTGAATTGAATAACCGGCGCTTACTAAAATGCAGCTCTAAATTGCACTGCGTTTATTTTGAGAAGCTAACCGGAAAATGTCGGTTTTGCTCTTGCTTTTTTCTATCGGATTGCGTATACTGAGAAAGGTAATCATATGTTACCAAATAAATTTGGATTTTACAGGGAAAAATTATGTTACATGACAATCTAAGAGTGTTCAGAGCTTACTGCGAGCTGTCGCAGGAGCAGGTGGCGGAAATATTGGGCATAGATCCGGATACTTACCGCAAATACGAAATAGGAACGGCAATACCGAGCGAAGCCGAAATAGAAACACTCGCAAATATATACAATGTCAGTCCTGATAGATTAACTGGTGAATTTGATATTATGAAGTTCATAAATCTCCGACAATCACCCATTGACTACCAAT
>JAJQGK010000001.1 GCA_021200555.1 Clostridiales bacterium
GCCCTCCCTCCGTCAGCAAAATCATCTCTCTAAACTTTCAAACTTTCTCTTTTTTAGTCTCACATCATTGACAAATGAACATACTTACCAATTATCTATGCCTTTTCTCTGAAGCGCTCCTATAACCTTTTCACGCAGAGCCGGATATTCCTTGTTAAGCTCGCAGACAAGGGCCTTTGTCTTTGCCCTTTCGCCTGTTTTATCCGCAGGGCATTTTGTTTTTACAACCGGCAGCCCGTTTTTATTGACGGCTCCGGCAACAAGAGCTTCGGACGCCAGAACCATGGGGCGGATAACGTACAAATCCTTCCTTGACATATAGGTGACGGGACAAAAGCAATCGATATTTCCGCCTTTGAGCAAATTCATAAAAAAGGTTTCAACGGCATCGTCCATATGGTGCCCCAAAGCGACCTTATTGCAGCCGATTTCCTTTGCCGAGTCGTGTAATATTCCCCGCCTCATCTTTGCGCACAGCGAACAGGGATTGCTCTCGCGGCTATCATTAAAAACAATCTCCGCAAGCTCCGTCCGCTTTATAACATATTCCACATCGAGATTTTTGCATAACTCCTCCAAAACGGAATAATCCGTATCTACGCCGTCAAATCTCATATCCACCGTAATTGCCGCAAGACGGAATTTTTGAGGATAATACCTTCTCATATCCGCAAGAGCAGCAAGCAGCGCAACGGAATCCTTGCCGCCCGAAAGCCCTACGGCGATTTTATCCCCGTCCTGCACCATATTATATTTTTCCATAGCCGCCCGCATTCGGCTCATTAACTTCTGCATTGATTTTTCCTCTTTTCGACCGTATACATTATATAAAACTTCAAACAAAATGTAAACAGCTAATTTTTTGAAAATTCAAAAAAATGCTTGACATATGTATAAATATATGGTAAGATTTATCTACAATTTAACAGTTGCTATGAGGGAGTAGTTTGCGCAAGTATGTTTTGCGTTTCACTGTCAACATCATGGCTGTTGCTTAACAGCTTGGCATGAATTAAAAAACCAGACTCGTGTACAGTTTCTAAAATAGAAATCCTGTGCACGGGCTTTTTATTTTCCTAAAATACGCTGTTAAAACTTCGGAAATCAAAACAAGAGAGGTTGTTACAATGAATTTCTACAAGGAAGAAGTCGATACCGTCTTAAAAGAGGTCAAAAGCTCTCCCGGCGGTCTGACGTCGGAAGAAGCGGCAAAAAGACTTGAGCAAAACGGCAGGAACAAATTGGATGAGGCTCCGAAGGACTCGCTTATCAAGCGTTTTCTTGCACAGCTTACGGATCCCATGATTATTATCCTTCTTGCGGCGGCTGCAATCTCCGCAGTGCTTGCGATTGTGGAACAGGAATTTCCATGGGACGTAATCATCATTTTGTTTGTTGTTATCGTGAACTCCGTTTTAGGCGTTTACCAGGAGAGCAAAGCCGAAAAAGCCATTGAGGCGCTGCAGGAAATGTCCGCCGCCACCACAAAGACAATCAGGGACGGAAATGTGGTAAGCGTTAAAAGCGAAGAGCTTGTAGTAGGCGACGTTATAGTTCTGGACGCAGGCGACGCAATCCCCGCAGACTGCCGAATTATCGAATGTGCAAGCATGAAAATCGAAGAGTCCGCATTAACCGGCGAATCCGTTCCCGTTACGAAGATGCTTGACGTTATTAACGGGACAAAATCCGACGAAGTTCCCTTAGGCGACCGCAAGAATATGGCGTACATGGGAAGCACACTTGTTTACGGCAGAGGCAAAGCGGTTGTTGTAGCAACCGGCATGGATACGGAAATGGGCAAAATTGCAGACGCCATCGCCACAGCCGAGGACAGCGAAACTCCCCTTCAGAAAAAGCTTAACCAGCTGAGCAAGACACTTACCATTCTTGTTGTGGGAATTTGTATTTTCATATTTGCCTTTCAGATTATCAAGGATATTATCAGCGGAAACAACGTAGATTTCAATACCGTACTCAATTTCTTTATGGTGGCCGTCTCGCTGGCAGTGGCAGCAATTCCGGAAGGACTTGCCGCCGTTGTTACAATCGTTCTCTCCATGGGCGTAACAACGATGTCAAAGAAAAACGCAATTATCAGAAAGCTTACAGCCGTTGAAACACTGGGCTGCGCTCAGATAATCTGTTCGGACAAGACGGGAACTCTCACCCAAAACGTTATGACGGTTGTGGATTCCTACTGCTCGGACGAGAAGAACTTAGCGACAATGATGTCCCTTTGCACAGACGTAAAGCTTAACCCCGACGGTTCCATAACGGGCGAACCCACCGAGGCTGCGCTTGTAAACTTTGCCACGAAATTAGGTCTTAACAAAAACGACCTTGAGGCAAAAATGCCCAGAGTCGGCGAGGCTCCCTTCGACTCCGGCAGGAAGATGATGTCCACAATTCACAAAACGGGAAACAAGTTCGTACAATTTACAAAGGGCGCTCCCGATGTGGTTATAAACAGGTGCAGAGCCGCCGAGATTGACGGAAAAGTCGTGCCTATGACCGATGAAGTCAAGGCCAAAATCGAAAGCGAAAACAAGCGTATGGCGGACAAAGCTCTGAGAGTTTTGGCGTGCGCAATGAGACAGTATCCGGATATACCTTCGTCCCAAGAGCCGGAGGATTTGGAAAAGGATATGATTTTCATAGGTCTTACCGGCATGATTGACCCTGTACGTCCCGAGGTTAAGGATGCGATTACAGAGTGCAGAGGCGCAGGAATTACGCCCATAATGATTACCGGCGACCATAAGGATACAGCCGTTGCGATTGCAAAGGAGCTTGGCATTCTTACGGACACAAGTCAGGCTGTTACAGGCTCCGAGCTTGAAAAAATGAGCGATGAGGAATTTTCTCAAAGAGTTTCCGATATATTTGTATATGCAAGAGTTCAGCCCGAACACAAAACGAGGATTGTCAACGCTTGGAAAGAAAAAGGCTATGTAACGGCCATGACCGGCGACGGCGTAAACGATGCGCCCTCAATTAAAAGCGCCGATATCGGCGTAGGAATGGGAATAACCGGAACCGACGTAACAAAGAACGTGGCGGATATGGTTCTTGCCGACGACAACTTTGCCACAATCGTACATGCTGTCGGAGAGGGAAGAAGAATTTACGACAATATCAGAAAAGCAATCCAATTCCTTCTCGGCTCCAACCTTTCGGAAGTGCTTTCCATCTTCTTTGCGACACTTTTGGGCTTTACAATTCTGGAAGCGCCCCATCTGCTTTGGATTAATCTTATAACCGACTGCTTCCCCGCATTGGCGCTGGGCGTTGAAAAAGCGGAGAGCAACATTATGAAACGCAAGCCCAGAAGCGCATCCGCCGGAGTATTTGCGGGCGGATTGGGAGTTGACGCTCTCTATCAGGGTGCGCTTGTTACAATCCTCACTCTTTCCGCTTATTTTATAGGCGTAAACTGGGGCGTTCCCTTTGCGGATTGGCAGTTCATGAACATTGCGGCGGGAACGGACAGTGCGCTTACAGGCACAACGATGGCATTCCTTACAATGTCAATGTGTGAAATTTTCCATTCGATAAACATGCGCTCGCAGAGAGGATCGGTACTGAAGATGATGGTAAAGGGAAGCCACAACGTTGCGCTTTTCGCATCCATGCTCGCATCTCTTGTTCTTACCACAGTTGTTATCGAAATTCCCTTTATGGCGGACATATTCGACTTTATCAACCTTGATTTGTCCCACTACGGCGTGGCACTTCTCTTGGCGGTAAGCATCATACCCATAGTTGAAATTGTCAAGGCTTTCCAAAGGCTTGCAACAAAGAACAAGGCGTAATATAGGTTTAAAGTTAATCGGGTCTGTCAAAAACGGCAGTCCCGATTTTTTGTGTACAAATGCTCACAATGCTGTTTTCCGCCGGTTATTTTTAACCAATCACTCGATTTAATCAGCGCTTACTTAATGCATTTGCCTTGACATTTAGCTTGCCTTATTGTATTATTTAATAAGTTATATAATTAAGAGG
>JAJQGK010000126.1 GCA_021200555.1 Clostridiales bacterium
CTCTTTGAGTCTATTCTTTTTTCTTTTTTGTTGCACTTGAATTGTACAACTAAGAATACAAATAATATCATAACGGCAAAATTATATTGACGGTGCAAGCAGCCGAAAGCTTAGTTGTTTTTCGGGCTGTGGATGTCGGAAGTTTAAGTGCTATGAACAATATGGAAAACAGGTGAACAAATATGAAAAAAATTACAGCTCTTACTGTTGTATTGCTGTTTGCATTGCAGCTGACTGCCTGCGGCAACGCAAGCCCCGATACGTTATTTCCCGAAAGCTTCGGCAATGAACAGGTCTTTGCCGATAATATCGGTTCTCTTAATTCAAATGCGAGCGTATGCCTTTATGAGAATTATTACGTTGCGGTTAAGCATGTCAATTTCGGCAATACGGATAGAATAATAATGATTAATAAGAAAGACAAAAGCGAAAGCATCGTATACGACTGCGGCGAAAATATCTCTTCAATAAAGCCCATAAGCAATAATGAGCTTTGTGTGATAACAGCCGAAAGCAATTTGTCGTACATCAATTTAAACCTTGTTACAGGCGAAGCTTCC
The DNA here is from genome assembly GCA_021200555.1 of Clostridiales bacterium. Lineage (GTDB taxonomy): Bacteria > Bacillota > Clostridia > Oscillospirales > Acutalibacteraceae > UBA1081. The sequence continues at coordinate 561 of JAJQGK010000126.1, forward strand.
GAGGTTTTCCCCGATATAGACTCGAACAATACCGTTATTCGGCTTGAGCCGTATTTTTTGGAAGAAACCGTTTTTCTTGATATGACTGCGGCTGTTGAAAATGAAGGCGAACCCATTCATGAAATATATGTGATGAACGGTGACGGCGCATACTCTTTATTTGTTGAAAATTGCTCGCAATTTCAGATTGTTGACAACGGAATAGTGTACGAATATGCGGGACGCATTTACAGCAAAACCGCAGACGGAACAGCTTCGGAGCTTTTGGATTTTAATTCCGACAGCGTATTTTCGGCGCTTACAAATAAATATCTTGTATCTGTCGGAAGCGGGTATTATGAAATTATCGATGTGTTTACCGGTGATTTTGTATGCGACAATCCCGATATATCCTTTGATAATTCCGGAGGAATAGAAGGCTTGATTTGCGCTGCCGATAATTTTATCTGCTTTTCAACCTGTGAAGGAATTGAAATGCTTGATTTGAACACCGGTGAAGTCAGCGACGTTTGCTCTGTATATCCCGACACCATGTTTATTTTAGACAATCAAATATTTTTCAAATTAAGCAATACCGTTTTTTCAATCGATCCGAATAATTCTCAAATACAAATAATATCATAACGGCAAAATTATATTTGAGGGTGATTTTATGAAACGAAAATCTGTTTGTGCGGGCTGTATGGTTAAAGCCATTTGAAAAAATTAAGTGTACGCATATTACAAATATGAATAGTCACCGAAAAGCAGCCGGTTGTGATTGTGCATTGATTGGAGAGCCGCCGTATGAACTGCGAACAATATAAAGAATTAAAAACGTTAATAGGATGCAACAGTTGGGGAAATGAGGTATGGTACTTTTATGAACCAAATAATGAATTTAAGCGGATCGATCAGATACAAAGCGACGCCTCGGAGGAGATGAGCCTGTTTGAGGACAATCCTTACTCCTGCGGCTTTATTCCTTTGCCTTCGCTGAATATGGTTGAATTAATAGATACTTTTATCGAGACTTTGAATAACAAAAAAATATCCAATTACTTTAAATCTGCGGACAAGTCCGACAGCGTTGGGTATTGGGTTGAGTTTGACAAAATGTTTCCCGTCGGAACGGAGAGAAGGTGCTGGAACGATTTTTATGATGAAAGGCTGGACTCCTGCGCAAGAAAATGGTGCAAAGAAAATCATATCTTTGGTTACGAAAAGGGAGTGTAATTTTTATGAATCAACTTAATAGATTACGCTTGCCGTAATTAGACATATCCTTCAAAAAAACAAATTATTCGACGGTTTTTTTGTTTTTTATTGCTGTGTACCGTCAAAATAGGATGAGTATTATGAACGATATTGATAATTTTATTAACATAATCAGAGAACACCGTTCTGCTTTTTTAGGGAGCAGAGAGCAGTCTTTTAAGTAAGCACTGATTAAATCGAGTGCGACGGATGCTTAGAGGATTTTTTGCAAGACAAGGAACAAAGCGCAAGGAATACTGTCGTATTGTGAGCATTTGTGACGATGTATTGCGGAAAATAATCAAACAGGCGGCGTGCTCAGCCGTCAGGCGTGATTTAATCAGTGGTTACTTAAGTGCCTTGTGAGTTTATTGGAAGGCTGGGATTGGTGTTATTGCGATTGCAACGGAATAGCCCATATTACCGACCAAAGCCATAAGCTTTTGCCGGGGTTCGGGGAGTTTGCGGCGGAGTACTATAATTGTAAGGATGAAATCATTCCTTGGTATGAAATAATCAGGCGAAACACAAAAACCGACAGGGAGGCTTATGATACTTTTTTCGGTTTGTATGATAAATACCTGTTGCTGCCGGATTTAAAAAGAGACACCTTTTACTTGCAGATAAATTACTTGAGATATGCAGGCTTAATAAAAACATTTTCGCAGCTTGTCAATCTGATTAAGCCCGATTTTCCGTGGCTGTTTGACACAAATATTGAAGCGCCACAAAGCACGGTTTTTGAAGGCTTCAGCAATTTTGTAAAAGAACAACTTGATACAAAAAATGATGAAAGGCTGTGGTCGGATGTGATAACCGACAGCGGGAAAACGGATTTGGATAATCTCGATTTGTTTTTCAGCTTGTTTGACAGATATTGCGGGGAGCTGAACATGTGACACATAAAAGAAATACTAAAAAGATAATAATTTGCTCGATTGCGCTGTGCATCATACTGATTGTTACGGCAAGCGTAACATTCGTGAATGTATTTTTCGGCAGAATTTCAAATGCGGAAAGAGAAATGCTTGATGTGTTTTTGCCGAAATACGGAGCGGAAAATTACATAAAAGAAATAAACTTAACCGACGGCATATCCTGCCGAACCTTTACTTTAAGTAATTCGGAAACAGAAGCGATAGAGGCTGATATTCGCAGCAACGGTCATTGGCACAGTTATTGTGAAAATGATAAGAAAATATTGCAGGTTGTTCCGTATAATTCGGAAATTCAGAATATACTTGCAAGTACGGATTTGTCATCCTGCCGGCTGTCCGTGTTTGATAAATTTGAAAACAGGTACATAAATACGGATGATGAATATGTTACCACAAACGATAACAGCCTTAATTGGTCGTACTATATAATAATATTCAGTCCGGCAGAAAAACAATATCATTTTATCGTTGCGTATGAATAATTGATTGCACATTTTGAATTTTGGGAGTGATTATATGAAGAAAAGCTGTATTCTTATATTTTTTGCATTATTGTATACGGTTGTTGTTTCCGGATGTTCCACGCAGGAGAATTATCCCGCAGAAACGGCGGATACCGTCATTTTCGGCGGCAGTGAAATGACATATGACACATTGGAGGCGCCGGAGCTCATTGAAAGCGGGCAGTCATATATGATTTTCAACTCCGTGTCCGATGAGCATACATACTATTGGTACCGCATTTTTGATACGGAGCTCAATGTTGTAATAGCCGGCGGCACCGAATGGAAGAAGCCGCAAATTACAGAAAGCACCGACATTATTGAAGTAACAATTAACTCCGGAACATCGGCGGACAGCTATATTTACTACAGTCAATCATCCGGTACTGTATCGCAGGTGTATGATAACGTTCTGGACAGACTTGAGGAAAGCATTTGCTATTACAGCCCTTCCGACAGGGTTCTGATAGTGCAAAATGCCTTTGACGGTGCGGACTGTTACAGGATAGCGAGAAATTTTTCCGACACGGCGCAGGCTGTTATACAGGCGGCTTTTCTGGAAAGCGATATTCTGGAATTTTCCTACACGTTGGCGGAGGACGAGTCGATTTACGCAGATGTTGAATATATGTATTAATTAGCCGAAACATGAATTGCGGAAAATTAAAAAATGAGGTGAGGTTATGAAAAGTAAAGCCAAGAAAGCAATATTAATATCGGCAGCAATACTTATTTCACTTGCCGTGATTATT
>JAJQGK010000024.1 GCA_021200555.1 Clostridiales bacterium
TACGGAAATTATAAATTATATAAGGAAGCCGCTTTGCGGCTTGCGGGCGGACACATGGGTCCGCCCCTACGGCAGGCTATTTTTAATTTAAACTCCAAACTCTGTCCACCGGTCATTGCTAATTGCTCATTGCTAATTGCTAATTGAATTAAACGTTTATTTCCGCTTTAAGTCCCAAATCATCCGAATATTTTTCCAAGGCGGGTTTTATTTCGTTATTGAGGAAATCCTCAACCTGAACCGGTGCAAGTCCCACAAAGTTTTCGGGCTTAAGCACCGCAATAATCTCGTCCTTTGTCATTCCGAAGGCGGGATCTGCGGCAATTCTGTCCACAAGATCGTTTTTGCCTCCATTTTTAACCTGCATACCTGCGTTCATGGAGTGAACCCTTATCTTTTCGTGAAGGCTCTGACGGTCGCCGCCTCTGTACTTCACTGCGTCCATCATAATATTTTCAGTCGCCATAAAGGGCAGCTCATCCGAAAGGTGCCGTTCAATCATCTTGTCGTAAACAACAAGGCCGTCCGCAACGTTAAGGTAAAGGCTGAGAATACCGTCAACGGCAAGAAATCCCTCGGCTATGCTTATTCTGCGGTTGGCTGAGTCGTCAAGAGTTCTCTCGAACCACTGGGCCGCCGCAGTTATTGCGGGATTTTGAGCGTCGCTTATTACGTATCTGGCAAGTCCGGCAATTCTCTCGCTTCTCATGGGATTGCGTTTGTACGCCATGGCGGAGGAGCCTATCTGTCCTTTTTCAAAAGGCTCTTCAATCTCCTTCATATGCTGCAAAAGTCTTATGTCGTTGGAAAACTTTGCGGCAGACTGGGCAATTCCCGAAAGCACGGACAGAACCTGTGAATCTATTTTTCTCGTGTAGGTCTGTCCCGATACGGGCAGAACTCCCTTAAAGCCTGTTTTTTCGGCAATCTTTTTATCCAAAGCCCGAATTTTATCCGCATCTCCGTCAAACAGCTCCATAAAGCTTGCCTGAGTGCCTGTGGTTCCCTTTGAGCCCAACAGCAGCATATTGTCTATTTGGTGTTCAACGGCTTTTAAATCAAGGAGCAAGTCCATCATCCAAAGAGCCGCCCGCTTGCCTACGGTTGTGGGCTGAGCCGGCTGGTAATGGGTATACGCAAGACATGGCATACCCTTGTACTTCTCCGCAAAATCCGCCAAAACGGACAGGATATTCGCTATTTTCTTTGAGATGAGCTTTAATCCCTCCGTCATAATTATTATGTCCGTATTGTCCCCGACATAACAGGACGTAGCGCCCAAATGGATAATTCCCTTCGCCTTGGGACACTGAACGCCGTAAGCGTAAACATGGGACATAACGTCATGGCGGCACTCCTTTTCCCTTGCTTCGGCTGTTTCGTAATTTATATCCTCCGCATGGGCTTTAAGCTCCTCTATCTGCTCATCGGTAATGGGAAGTCCCAGCTCCTTTTCGCTTTCCGCCAAAACTATCCAAAGTCTTCTCCAGCTTTTAAACTTAAAGTCGGGAGAGAAGAGATACTGCATTTCGGGGCTTGCGTATCTCGAATTAAATGGTGTTTCATATGTATTTTTCATTAAGCGTAATCTCCTTGTACTGCCTGTATTCAACGGGTAATTTCAGCTGATATTAAAGCTTTGCTATTCTCTCAACGGCTTCCTTTGTTTTTTCGGCCGAACCGAATGCCGTCAAGCGGAAATATCCCTCGCCGGAGGGTCCGAAGCCCGATCCGGGAGTACCGACGACCTGAACGCCCTTAAGAAGTCTGTCAAAAAATTCCCAAGAGGTTAAATTGTCGGGTGTTTTAAGCCAGATATAGGGGGAATTTACGGCGCCGAAAACCTCATATCCCAGATTTTTAAGTCCGTTGTAAATAACGCCCGCATTTTTCCTGTAGTAATTTATGGTTTCACGAACCTGCTTTTTGCCCTCTTCGGAATAAACGGCTTCCGCTCCCCTTTGAGTGACGTAGGACACGCCGTTGAATTTTGTCGCCTGCCGTCTTGCCCAAAGAGCGTTAAGCTCCGTTCCATTTCTTTTCAATTCATGGGGAATAACCGTATAAGCGCATCTCGTTCCCGTAAAGCCCGCCGTTTTGGAAAAGCTCCTGAACTCAATTGCGCAGGTTTTTGCCCCTTCAATCTCAAAAATGCTGTGAGGAACATTATCGTCTGTTATAAACGCCTCGTAAGCCGCATCGTAAAGTATAACGGCTTCGTTTTCATTGGCGTAATCGACCCACTTTTTCAGATCGTCCCTGCTTATGGTCATTCCCGTGGGGTTATTGGGGAAGCAAAGATAAATCAAATCAACTTTTTTATCGGGTATTTCAGGCACAAAGTTGTTTTCCTTGGTGCAGGGCATATAGCAGAAATTGCTCCACTTGCCGTCACCGGAAAGCTCTCCGGATCTGCCGGACATAACGTTTGTGTCAACGTAAACGGGGTAAACGGGATCGCACACCGCAACAATATTGTCCTCGGCAAAAATATCGACTATATTTCCGCAGTCGCTTTTTGCACCGTCGCTGACAAAAATTTCATCATCGCTTAATACCACTCCCCGGCTTGCAAAATCATTGCTGTTGATTGCACTTTTAAGGAAGTCGTAGCCCCACTCGGGCGGGTACCCTCTGAAGGTTGACTCTTGAGACATCTCGTCAACCGCTTTTCTCATGGCGTCGCAGACAGCCGGACAAAGAGGCTTTGTAACGTCGCCTATTCCCAGACGGATTATATCGGCGTCGGGATTTTCGGCGGAATACTGCTTTACCTTTTTTGCTATATCGGAAAAAAGATAATTGTTTTGGATTTTCAAAAAGTTTTCATTGATTTTCATTTATATCATTCCCTTTCAAGATTTTTCACTTAAATTATTTAACTCATTCGTCCGTTTCGCCCGTACAGACTGTTGCGGCGGGTCCCGTCATGTAAATATTGCCGTCTTCCGAGGACCATTTTATTTTCAGCTCTCCTCCCAGCAGCTTAACGGTTACAAGGGTATCCTTTTTGCAATAGCCGTTAAGCACGGAGGCGGCGACGCTTGCGCAGGCACCCGTTCCGCAGGCGAGAGTTTCCCCTGAGCCTCTTTCCCAGACGCGCATTTCCAACATTTCGGGACTTACGACCTTGATAAATTCGGTGTTAATCCTGTCGGGGAATTTCTCGTAATTTTCAAACACGGGTCCGATTTTTTCAATGTCTATGCCGTAAACGTCGTCTACGTATGTAATGCAGTGGGGATTGCCCATAGAAACGAGAGTAACTCCGTACTCTTTGCCGCAGACGGTCATTTTTTCATCTACGGCTCTGTCTCCGTCAAACAAGGCGGGAATGTCGGAGGGCTTAAAAACGGGCTGTCCCATATTTACGGTCGCCTCGCAGACCTTTCCGTCCTCTCCCGTAAACACCTTGATGTACTTTATTCCGCTGAGAGTTTCAACTGCAATCTCATCCTTTTTTGCAATACCGTTGTCATAAGCGAACTTTGCAACGCATCTTACGCCGTTGCCGCACATTTTGCCTTGGGAGCCGTCCGCATTGTACATATCCATTTTGCAGTCGGCGATTTCGGAAGGGTCAATACATATAAGCCCGTCTGCGCCAATGCCGAAATGACGGTCGCTGACTTTAACGGCAGTTTTGCTCCTGTCCTTGATTTTCTCTTCAAAGCAGTTCACGTAAATATAATCGTTCCCCGCTCCGTGCATTTTTGTAAATTTCATTTATTTCACCCTTATAATTTTTTCTTTTCATTTTTTTATAAAGTTTTGATGAGATTTTTAATTGCTGCACACCCTTTAGAATTAATTAGCAATGAGCAATTAGCAATTAGCAATGAATGGCGGGACACCCGCACCCGATTATAAAATGTACGATGTACAATGTACAATGTACAATGAATGAAAGGGCAAGCC
>JAJQGK010000027.1 GCA_021200555.1 Clostridiales bacterium
GTATACTCGTGGTTATAGCCTGCACGGGGCATATCCGTCATCTGACGGTTCATATCCCATTTAATGTATTTTATGTTTGCGCTGCCTATAACATCGCATATTGCTTTAATCACATAATCGCACACATCACGGCGGCTTAAATCGAGAATAAGCTGATTTCTTGCTTCAACGGGAGTCCGCTCCTTTACGCTTACCGCCCAATCGGGATGGGCTCTGAACAAATCCGAGTCTGGATTTACCATTTCAGGCTCAACCCAAAGCCCGAAATCAAGCCCTGCTGCGTTGACCTTTTCCGCAAGTCCTTTTATTCCGCCGGGGAGCTTTTTTGTATTTACGAACCAATCGCCCAAGCCTTTCGTGTCGTCGTCTCTTTCGCCGAACCAGCCGTCGTCAAGGACAAACAGCTCTATATCCGCCTCTTTCGCTCTCTTTGCAATGCTTAAAAGCTTTTCCTCCGTAAAGTCAAAATAAGTACCCTCCCAGTTGTTTACAAGAACGGGTCTGTCCCTGTGAGTCCAAGAGCTTTGCATAAGGTTGTTCCTGAAAAGGTCGTGGTACTGTCTTGACATTTTGCCGAAGCCCTCGCAGGAATAGCACATTACCGACTGAGGAGTGCAGAAGCTCTCCCCCGGCTTTAAATTCCAAGCGAAGGTATCGGGATTTATCCCCTGAAGCACACGCAGATTGCCGTTGTGATCCATGGCGGCTATTGAAGCGTGATTGCCGCTGTAAATAAGGGAAAAGCCGTAAACGCTCCCGCAGGTTTCATCTGCGCCTCTGTCGGCTATCATAACAAAGGGGCTCATCTGACTGCTGCTGCCTCCCCTTGCGGCAGAGGCTCTCGCCTCCAAGCCCAAATTTAACGGAGTACGCCGCATCTCCCTTTCACGACCCCAAGCGCCGGGGAAATATATAAAGTCATAGCCGCCCATAGGCAAATCAAGGCAAAGGGAAAAAGCACTGTTTAAGGCGGTCTCCGATTGGGAATTATTTACAAGCACGGCATTTCTTGCAATAATATCGTATTCGTCAAACACTGTGTAATAAAGCCTGACTTCAAAATCAACAGCTTCGTCCGCAAGGATAACCTCCAGCGTGTCGGCGTGTTCATTCCCCTTAAAAAGACAAGGCATATCGGGAATTTCCGCCGTTTCGCCCAAATGCACGGCTGCGTCTTTAAATTTAAGCTCGCCCACTGTGTTGTTGAATTTATTGCAAAGCTCATAAGCGGGAACACGCAAATCCGTTCTGCCGTAGGACGGGTATTCCTGAGCCTGACCGTCAAGACCGAAAAAATTGGAGGAAAAGCCGCCGCCTCGGCTCCACTCATTTTTCATAAGGGAATAATCCCTGTCGCCGATTTTTTTGCCGAAATAAAAATGGAGAAGGTCGCCGTATTCGTCAACGAACATAACATAGCTTACGGTTTTCCCCTGTAAATGAATTGTGTTTCCGTTTCTTAAAATCATAATTATCACCCTATCACCGGTTTAATTTATTCGATTTTAATATATATTGAAAGGGTTGTCAAGAAAAACATTTCCAAAGCTTGATATATTTTCATAATTATGTTAAAATGCAAAAAAGAAAAGAGGTTGTCGATATGAAAAGCAATATAAAAACACTGTTGAAAATCGGAGCGGGCGCTGCGGCGGGAGTTTTTGCCGCAGGCGAAGCCGTTTACGAGTGCGCTTTAAACACAAAGGCTGCGGCAGTGACGGCAAAGTTCGTACCCCTTGACGATGAAAGGGCAATGGAAATTTACCTGCATCATCCCGTATTTTCCGAAGCGAGAAAATGGATAAGAGAGCTTCACTTAACCGACACGGCTTTAACCGATGAAAACGGAAAAGAGGTTCACGGCTACATTCTTGAAAACCCCGAAAAATCAAACAAATGGGTCATAAGCGTTCACGGCTACAGGGCAATTCCCGAGGATATGGCTCCCTACGCCAAGCATTTTTACGAAGAGGGCTATAACGTTCTTCTTCCCTGTATGTGCGGTTTCGGTCACGATACAAGCAAATACTGCTCCATGGGCTACCGTGAAAAGGATATTGTAAAAACATGGGCGGAGTGGATCGCCGGTACATATCCGGACAGTGAAATTATTCTCCACGGCGTTTCCATGGGAAGCTCCACGGTGGTGCTGACCACGGGAGAAACGCTCCCCGAAAACGTAAAATGCGCCGTTGCGGACTGCGGGTACACAAGCTGCTGGGACGCTTACGCCTCGGTTATGAAGTCAATGCACATACCCACCTTCCCAATCTTAAATGCGGTTGACGCAATCTCAAAGCTCAGAGGAAACGTGGACTTCAAAAAATGCTCTGCCGTTGACGCCGCCGCAAAATCCGTCACTCCCACTCTTTTCATTCACGGCACGGGAGACACAACCGTCCCCTTTGAGATGATGGACGTAATGTTCAACGCCTGCACCGCCGAAAAGGAAAAGCTGGCAGTTCCCGACGCCCTCCACGCCGCCTCAGTCGCTGCCGACAATAAGCTTTATTGGGATACGGTTGAAAAATTTATCGCAAAATATACGGAGCAAGCAGCCGCCGATTAAGTAACCGCTGATTAAATCACGCCCGAGCTTCCGCCGCTTGATAAAAATCTCCGCTTAAATCAAAACCCCCTGCCGAAACAGGGGATTTTATTTTTCGATAAATATTCTGTTTTAGAATTTTAAAGCAATCACCGTTTCAATTGCATTGCGTCATTTGATTTATCAAGCTTTTTCGGGAAATTTCAAATTTTATATAAATTTCAAATTTTATATATCTTTTATATATCCTGCAAGCCTGCGACGTATCTTATGAGCATTCTGGCGTCAGATCCGGTTACCTGTCCGTCGCCGTTAATATCCGCTCTGCTGAGCTGCTCCTCCGTAGCGTCCGCAAGGTTTGCCGCTATTCTCAAAACAAGTCTCGCATCGGATGCGGAGGCTTTTCCGTTGCCGTCAACGTCGCCTATAACCGCGCCGCTTTCATCTTCAATTTGAGCGTTCAGCAGTCCCGAAACCGCAGTCTCGGCATCCTCATCCGAGGAAGGCTCGATATAATCCGCATAATCGAGGCAAATCCAGCCGTCGTTACCGTTATAATCGATAAGTCCCCAATTGCCGTTGATTTCATACACCGTCACTATGGTGCCGCATATAAGGCTGCCTATAACGTTATCGTCCGTGGACCCGCCGGATCTGACATTGAGAACGCTTGCATTGATTACATACTCCCCTTCCGTCAAATCAGCGGAGGACGAGCTGCCCGCAGAAACCGATACTGCCGCTTCCGAGGGATCGCCCTGAGTAAAATACACAAGCCCGTAAGGATTGCCGTTCATTGAGCGGTAAGAGGAAATGAATTTTTCCACGGTCAAAACCGTCCCCTTGCCCTCAGGGTAATATGTCGAGCCGTAGGTGCAGCCGAAGGAGTCCGCAAAGTAAACGTATCCGTCAATTATCGCTCTGATATAAAGAACGTGAACGCAGCCGCTGGTGCCGCCGGTGCCAAGAGAGTAAACCACGTTGTAAATCTCGTTGCCGTATGTTTTTATAAGCTCCGTAAGGCAGTCTGCGCCGCCTATTGTGGTTACGGTATAGCCGCCGGAGGTAGTGCTTACGTTCTGAAAGTAATCGTACCATTTATCGCCCGATTCGGAGCAGTCAAGACCGTCCTTGTAAATTCCCATAACCTTAAGCTGATATGCGGTGGCAAGGTTGCAGCTGCCGTGGAATGAGGATCTGCCGGCTTCCTTTAAGGCTGCCGAATATGTTTCTGTAATACTGTCAAGAAGATCCCCGTCAACGGACGCTGCCGAAGCGAAAAGTGCTGCATATGCGGAAATCATAACGACTGCGGCAATTAGCGCCGCAATAATTTTTTTCATCAAAAAACCTCTGCTTTCAATAGAACGGCTTCTGATTTACCGTTCCGTTGTTGTTTTGGTATATATAAATTCCATAAATAGGAAAAATTAAAAACTTTCCAATTTAGCCGAGACACGCAAAATCAGCCTTGCATCCGCCGAGGTTGTTTTTCCGTCGCCGTTTGCGTCAACGGCATATTCGAGAGCCGGATTGCAATACTCAAGCTTTGCGGCAATTCTCAAGGCGTACCGAGCGTCTGCGGCGTTGACTTTGCCGTCGCAGTTGGCGTCGCCCCTTTGAGCGGTCTCGTCTGCGGTAAGCTCTCCCCCTGTCAGGGTAACTGTCGTCTCATCGGAGGTAACGGAAACACCAACGGTATATTCGCCGCTTTCGGAGACGGTAAAGGTAAAGCTCCCCTGTTCAAGCTCCTCGGAAACGGCAACCGCCTCGCCGTCACAGTAAACCGTAAATATGCAGGAGTAGACGCCTATTCCGCCGGATATGTCAACGGTACAGTCCACGTCCGCTCCCACTACGGCATAATCCGAGGAAAAAGCAATATTTTCCACTGTAAGAGCCGCCACAACCGTTACCGTTCCGCCGGATACGGAAGCCGCCTGAGAGTGTTCGTCCGTAATATTCACAACCACGGAATAAACTCCGCCGGTTCTTGCTTTATAGTGCAGCGAATTGCTTGAAGTATAGCTTGAGCTGTAGACAATTTCGCCGTTATTGTAAACATTGTACTGATAATACAGGGTTCCGCCGCCGGACGCTTCCACAGTCCACGTAACCGACTGTCCCAAAGCCACCGCCTCCGCATCGGCTGCAACCGACTCGGCTGTTATAGGGTTGCAGATGTCGGTAATTTTGCTTTCCGCCGTTGCCGTCTGCCCCGTTGCCGTATCGTAAGCCGTAACCACCGCTTGGTATTCGCCCGTAACCGACGCAGTGTAGCTCCAATCGGCGTAATCTATTTGAGCTCTTTTGTCAATGAGAACTCCGTCTATGTAAAGCTCAAAGGAATACTCGTAGCTCCCGCTTCCGCCGGAGGATGCAGCGGACCATCTTACGGTGCTGCCCGGCTCGCCTATGGATATGCTTGAGGAAACGGTAACGGAAAAGCTGTCCTTCTCTTCCTCTGCGACGTTTACGGTGTTAAGCTCAACGTAAGCGTAATTTCCCGCTTCGTCAAAAGCGTATATAAACGTGCAGTACTCCCCGTATCTTCCGTTAAATTCACTGATATTGACGGTGTGGGACGCAGCGCCGTTTTCGGGAGTCTGCTCATACCAGATTATTCCGCTCTCCCCGTCCGACAGGTAATAAACGGCAAAATAAACCGCCGTAACCGCCGTGTTGTCCTCAACCTCGCAGGATACTGTATAGCCATCCGACGTCAGATTGCTTATTACCACGTTTGATATTTCCGGAGCTTCGCTGTCTCCGCCGCTGTAGGGACTGTTCGTATACAGGCTCCAATTTAGATTTACACAAAAGTTATAGGTTCTTGTACGCCTTGTATTTTGGCTGCTTCCGCTGTAAAGAGTTCCCAGCGTCACATAGCCGTATGAGGAGAGTACGCTCGAATAGAAATTTGACGCTCCCGTGTAGCCGTTTTGGTTCTGATAATCGGCAAAGAAAACCATCGCCGCCGGATCCGTTATTCCCAGAGCAATCGCATGATCCACATATCCGCTTATGTACTCGTAAGCAGACTCGTTTTGAGCCTCCGTTCCCTCCGTTGTGGAAATCAAAACGGATATGGCGGATGCCTCCGCAGAGGTGGGAATTTTTGACTCCCAATAAGACGACGTGACAATTTCATTATAAAGGTCTGCGCCCAAAATGCTCAGCGCTTGAGTGGGATTTCTCGCAATAATATCCTTCAGCAAATTCAGCGCATTTGTTGCGTGCCAGCCGATAATGCCTATGCTCAAGGCTCCGTTATCGTTTCTGACAACGGTGGAATAATAGCCCTCGTTTTCAATAATTATGGTCATTGCCGCATATACAATCTGGTCGTATGTAACAGACTCGGCAAAAGCCATGCAGGGAAATGACGCCAAAGCCAAAATCAAAGCAAGAATAACGGCTGTAAAACGCCGATTCCGCAAATTATATTTTTTCATAGCAAATCTCCTGTCCTATGGAGAATTTTCGCTCGTATTTTCTTATATTCTAACACTTTTAGTCAATGTGGTCAACAGGCTAAACGAATATTTGTAGGAATGCCACAATATGAGGTATGGAAAAGTTACAATCTTGTAAACATTTGTGCAGAAATTGTTACCTTTTTGTAACCGTTTCTCTGTTATTTTTCCATTATGGAATAAATAAAAATTGCATACCAACTTTAATTTTTAGAAAAATACAAAAATTCCTTGTTAAAAAAGTAACGAAAATATCACAAAACAGTAGATTTATTAAAAAAAGTGTGTTATAATTTATTAGTGCATAAAAAATGCAATTCATATATACCGATATATGAAGACGGATATAAAACAATCGAACGATAATCGAACGGAGGATAATTCTCGATGAAGAAGAAAATAAGCAACATTCCTTTTTCCGGCACCGCTGAGCAGGAGGCTGCCCTTCAGGCTGTAATAGCCGAAAACAAAGACGACAAGAGCCGTCTTATGGCGGTTATGCAGGAGGCTCAGAGCATTTACGGCTATCTGCCCAGAGAGGTTCAGATTATGATTGCCGAGGGCATGGGCGTTCCCCTTGAAAAGGTGTACGGCGTGGCTACCTTCTACGCTCAGTTTGCGCTGTCGCCCAAGGGCAAGTACAACATCTCCGTATGTCTCGGAACGGCTTGCTACGTTAAAGGCTCTCAGCAGGTGCTTGACAAAATTGAGGAGCTTTTGGGCGTTGAGGCCGGCGGATGTTCTTCGGACGGCAAATTCTCAATTGAGGCCTGCCGCTGCATAGGAGCCTGCGGACTTGCTCCCGTAATGATGATTAACGACGATGTTTACGGCAGACTCGTACCCGACGACGTTGCCGGCATTCTCGCAAAATACGAATAAATCTCAGCCGATTTTTTCGCCGAAAGGAAATCTGTGCCATGAAAATCAGAACTATTAAAGAGCTGCTTAACGCAGAGGTTATCTGCGGAGACGATTTGCTTGACAATGACGTTTACTCGGCCTGCGGAAGCGATATGATGAGCGACGTGCTGGCATACGTAAAGGATCAAGCGGTGCTGCTCACAGGACTTGTAAACTCACAGGTAATAAGAACCGCCGAAATGATGGATATGGTATGTATCGTATTCGTCCGCTCAAAGCATCCCACCGATGAAATGGTTGAGCTTGCAAAGGAGAGCTCCATGGCTGTTCTGACCACAGACATGCGCCTTTACGAGGCTTGCGGAAAGCTTTACGTAAACGGGCTTGTCGGAAACGGCAGGAAATTATGAGCGAAAGTCTGACTTTTCATTACGATGTGGACGGCGAGGATTTTACCTCAGCCGGTCAGGCATCGGTTCAGGTAAAGAAAAACCTGCGCAGGCTCGGAATATCTCCCGATATAATACGGCAGGTGTCCATAGCCATGTATGAGGGCGAAATAAACATGGTCATTCATGCGGGCGGCGGAAAAGCGGACGTTATTGTAACCGAGGATAAAATTGAAATTATCCTTGCGGACAAGGGTCCCGGAATTGCGGACGTCTCCCTTGCAATGCAGGAGGGCTACTCCACCGCTCCCGACAGCGTGCGTTCCTTAGGCTTCGGCGCAGGAATGGGACTTCCCAATATGAAACGGTACACGGACGAAATGACCATAGAGTCGGTTGTAGGTCAAGGCACAACCATTAAAATGACCGTTAAGCTCGCTTAAACGCCTGCTTCACCGGTTTCCCCAAAAAAAGGAGGCGGGGCAAATGTATATGCATTCCGTTGAGCTGGATGTAAGCAAATGCACCGGCTGCACAACCTGCCTGCGTCACTGTCCCACAGAAGCCATCAGAATAAGAAACGGCCATGCGGTAATCAACAGCGAACGCTGCATTGACTGCGGCGAATGTATAAGGGTCTGCCCAAGCAACGCCAAAAAAGCCATGTGCTCAAAATTTGAACATTACCAAAACTTCAAGTGGAAAATCGCTCTTCCCGCTCCCACTCTCTACGGACAGTTTGAGGGAGTGGACGATGTGGACACCATACTCCAGGGGCTTTTGGACATAGGCTTTGACGATGTTTACGAGGTGGCAAAGGCAGCGGAGCTTGTGACGGAATACACAAGGCTGTACCTTAAAACCGAGGGCATTAAAAAGCCCGTTATCAGCTCGGCCTGTCCCGTTGTGGTTCGCCTTATCTCCTTAAGGTACCCTTATTTAAGAGATAATATTATGCCCATACTTCCTCCAATTGAGGTCGCAGCCGGACTTGCAAGGCAGCGGGCAAAGGAGGAGCACCCGGAGCTGAAGGACGATGAGATAGGCATTTACTTTATATCTCCCTGTGCCGCAAAGGTAAGCTACATACGGAACGGCTTCGGAGATTACAAAAGCAAAATCGACGTTGTGGTATCGCTGAAGGACATATACTTTATGCTTTTGGGCGCAATGAAAAAGGGCAACACGCCAAGCAAAGCGTCCGAGGCGGGCATGATCGGCATCGGATGGGCTTCCAGCGGCGGCGAATCCTCGGCAATACTGAACGACAACTATCTTGCGGCGGACGGAATCGAAAACGTAAACAAGGTTCTTGACGCCATTGAAAACGGAAACATCCCGCAGCTTGAATTTATCGAGCTGAACGCCTGCAGCGGCGGCTGCGTAGGCGGCGTTATGACGATAGAAAATCCCTTTATCGCAAGGACAAGGCTCCAGACCGTCAGGCGGTACCGTCCCGTATCGCTGAACAGGCTGTCCAAGGATATGCACTATGTGCCCGAAAACTGCTACTGCTCCGAGCTTCCCACATATACGCCCATTTCAAGGCTCAGCGCAAATTTCAGCGAATCCATGCGGATGATGGCGGAAATTCAGCGTATAAGGGAGACTCTTCCCGGCATAGACTGCGGCGCCTGCGGCTCTCCCGGATGCAGAGCCTTTGCGGAGGATCTTGTCAAGGGAACCGTTTCCGATATAAGTCTTTGTCCCGTTTTAAAAAGAAACGGCGGCGAAGAGGAAAATAAGAAAGATAACGAAAGCAATCAATAAATTACCAATAAATTTTACCGGAGGCTGCCATGACTGTTAAAGAGCTGTGCGAAAAGTGTAATTTTACGGCGATAACTCTGCCCGACGGCGGCCGTGAAATCAACGGCTGCTACATCGGCGATCTTTTAAGCTGGGTCATGGGAAGAGCCGAAGAGGGCAACGCATGGATAACCATTATGTCAAACATAAATATTGCGGCGGTTGCGTCTCTTGCGGACGTATCCTGCGTAATCCTTGCGGAGGGAGTAGAGCTTGAGGACAGCGTAAAGACAACGGCGGCGGAAAAGGACATTAACATACTCTCGTCTCCCCTTCCCGCCTATGAAACGGCTGTAAAGCTTTACGAAAGCATTTGAGGAATATGAACAAATACTACTACGACCTTCATATACACTCCTGTCTGTCCCCCTGCGGCGACAACGATATGACGCCCAACAACATAGCCGGAATGGGTACGCTGAACGGCTTGAATATTATGGCTCTCACCGATCACAACTCGTCAAAGAACTGTCCGGCATTTTTCAAAGCGGCAAAGGCAAACGGAATTATCCCCGTTGCCGGCATGGAGCTTACCACTGCGGAGGATATACATGTTGTGTGTCTTTTTCCGGAGCTTGAAAACGCCATGGAATTTGACGACTATGTTGACGGCCACAGGGTCAAAATCCCCAACAGAGCCGAGATTTTCGGCGATCAGCTGATTTTGGACGAAGAGGACAACGTTATAGGCAGCGAGGAATTTCTCCTTTTAAACGCCACGGACATACCCATTGAAAAGGTTCCCGAAATCGTAAAAAGCATGGGCGGCATATGCTATCCGGCGCATATCGACAGAGAAGCCAACGGCATTATCGCCGTTTTGGGAGATTTTCCCAAGGACAGCGGATTTTCCTTAGCCGAGTTCAACGACGGGGCAAACATTAAGCCCTATGCGGAAAAATATCCGGAAACCGCCGACAAAAAAATCATAGTGTCCTCGGATGCGCATTATCTCTGGAAAATAAAGGAGAAAAAAGAGTATTTTACTCTTGAGGACGAGCCCTACAGCGGCAGTCTTGTAAGAAGAAATTTATTTAAAGCATTAGGGTTGGATTTATGAAAGAGCTGTCATTAAACATTCTTGACATAGCCATGAATTCCGTTAAAGCAAAGGCGACAAAAATCGAAATCGGCCTTACGGAAACGGAAACGAGCTTTACAATGACAATCAGGGACAACGGCTGCGGAATGAAGCGTGATTTCCTTGCAACCGTAACGGATCCCTTCAGCACCACGAGAACAACCCGCAAGGTGGGAATGGGCATTCCCTTCCTTAAGCTTGCGGCGGAGCAGACCGGCGGATCGTTTTCCATCGACTCGCGGCACGAAAGCGAATTTCCGGAAAATCACGGCACCGAAACAACCGCCGTTTTTGACAAAACCAGCATAGACTTTACTCCGCTGGGAGATATAATTTCAACAATCGTAACGCTCATTCAGGGCAGTCCCGACATCAGGTGGATTTTTGTCCACACAACTCCCAAGGGTTCGGCGGAGCTTGACACAGACGAGCTTAAAGCCGTTTTGGGAGACGTTCCTCTTGACAACACGGAGGTCATTATGTGGGTTCGGGATTATTTAAAGGAAGCCTATTCCGATATGGAATACGGTTTTCGGTAAAATCAGGATATTTCGGAGGGGCATACTCCTTCTCCCGAAAATATATATTTAAAATGTATATCATATGAAAGGATAAGATAAGATTATGAAATCATTGGCTGAGCTTGCAGCGATCAAGGAAAAAATGCAGGACAAGGTAGTTTTGCGTGAGGGCAGCAGCGACATCCGCGTAGTAGTCGGTATGGCGACCTGCGGTATAGCGGCCGGCGCCCGTCCCGTCCTTAACACATTTGTTGAGGAGGTCAGCAGTCAGGGACTTGCCGACAAGGTTATGGTTACCCAGACGGGATGTATAGGCATTTGCCAATACGAGCCTGTTGTGGAGGTTTTTGAAGCGGGCAAGGATAAGGTAACCTATGTGAAAATGAATGCCGAAAAAGCAAAAGAGGTTGTCGAAAAGCACCTTAAGGGCGGCAAGGTTATAGAAGAGTATACCATTACAAACGCCAAGGCGTAAAATCTCAAATATTCAAAGGTAATACAGGTTGGAGGTAAAAAATATGATTCGTTCCCAGGTTCTGATATGCGGCGGCACAGGCTGTACGTCATCGGGCAGCAAGGCGCTTATCGAAGAATTTGAAGACCAGATTGACAAAAACGGACTTGCCGAGGAAGTCAAAGTAGTCAGAACAGGCTGCTTCGGTCTTTGCGCTTTAGGCCCCGTGGTTATAGTCTATCCCGACGGCACATTTTACAGCAGAGTTCAAAAGGACGACGTAGCGGAAATTGTCGGCGAGCATCTTCTTAAAGGCCGTATCGTAGACAGGCTTGTTTATGCGGACGTTGACGAGAAGGTTAAGGATGAAATTGCTCACGTATCCCTTAACGACACAACGTTCTACAAGGCGCAGAAGAGAGTTGCGCTGCGTAACTGCGGCGTGATAAATCCGGAAAGCATTGACGAGTACATCGCCATGGACGGCTATGCTGCATTGGGCAAGGCTCTTACGGAAATGACTCCGGACGAGGTTATTCAGACAATAAAGGATTCCGGACTCAGAGGAAGAGGCGGCGGCGGCTTCCCCACAGGACTTAAATGGAGCTTTACGGCAAAGAACGAAGCCGATCAAAAATACGTTGTATGCAATGCGGATGAGGGCGACCCCGGAGCGTTTATGGATCGTTCCGTACTTGAAGGAGATCCCCATTGTATCGTTGAAGCAATGGCAATATGCGGCTACGCAACAGGCGCATCCGAAGGATATATTTACGTCCGTGCGGAGTACCCCATAGCGGTTGCAAGACTTCAGAAGGCAATTAAGGACGCAAGAGAATACGGGCTTTTGGGCAAAAATATTTTCGACTCCGGCTTTGATTTTGATTTGTTCGTCCGTCTCGGCGCAGGCGCATTCGTATGCGGCGAGGAAACGGCTCTTATGACTTCTATCGAGGGCAACCGAGGCGAACCCCGTCCCCGTCCCCCTTATCCGGCGGTAAAGGGACTTTTCGGAAAGCCCACAACGGAGAACAACGTTGAGACTTTTGCCAACGTTCCTCAGATTATACTTAAGGGCGCAGAGTTCTTTAACTCAATGGGCACAGAAAAATCAAAGGGCACAAAGGTTTTCGCCTTAGGCGGCAAGATAAACAACACGGGACTTGTTGAGGTTCCCATGGGCACCACGCTCCGTCAGATTGTTGAGGATATCGGCGGCGGAATACCCAACGGCAAAAAATTCAAGGCGGCTCAGACAGGCGGTCCTTCCGGCGGATGTATTCCCGCTTCAATGATTGATATTGAAATTGACTATGACAACCTTGTTGCTCAGGGCGCAATGATGGGCTCAGGCGGACTTATAGTCATGGACGAGGACACATGTATGGTTGACATCGCAAAGTTCTTCCTGAACTTCACGGTTGACGAGTCCTGCGGAAAATGTACCCCCTGCCGAATAGGCACAAGAAGGCTTTATGAAATCCTTGAAAAGATTACGGACGGCCGCGGAACACTTGAGGATTTGGACACAATGGAAAAGCTTTGCTACTATATTAAGGACAACTCCCTCTGCGGCTTGGGGCAGACCGCTCCCAACCCGGTGCTTTCAACATATAAGCGTTTCCGTGAGGAGTACATAGCGCACGTTGTGGACAAGAAATGTCCCGCCGGCGTATGCAAGAAGC
The DNA here is from genome assembly GCA_021200555.1 of Clostridiales bacterium. Classification (GTDB taxonomy): domain Bacteria; phylum Bacillota; class Clostridia; order Oscillospirales; family Acutalibacteraceae; genus UBA1081. The sequence continues at coordinate 12,828 of JAJQGK010000027.1, forward strand.
TCCTGACCATAAGCATCGACCCCGAAAAGTGCAAGGGCTGTACGGCTTGCGCAAGAGTATGTCCCGTAGGAGCAATTTCAGGCTCGGTTAAAAATCCCCATTCAATCGACGCTGCCAAATGTATCAAGTGCGGCGCTTGTATGGAAAAATGTAAATTCGGCGCAATTTCCAAGAAATAAGGAGGAACGGATAAAATGGCTGATGTTAATATTAAAATCAACGGTAACGATTACACCGTTCCGGCAGGCAGTACAATTTTACAGGCTGCTCGCATGTCGGGAATAAGCATTCCCACACTTTGCTATTTAAAAGATATAAATGAAATAGGCGCCTGCCGTATTTGCGTTGTAGAGGTAAAGGGCGCAAAGAGCCTTGTGGCTGCCTGCGTATATCCGGTAAACGAGGGAATGGAAATTCAGACAAACTCCCCCAAGGTTATCGAAGCGAGAAAAATGACCCTTGAGCTTATTCTCTCCAACCACAAAAAGGAATGTCTCTCCTGCGTCAGAAGCGAAAACTGCGAGCTTCAGGCGCTGTGCAAGGAATACGGCATTGAGGATGCTCACGCTTTTGCAGGCGTTTCAAACAAATATACGATTGACGATTCCGCAATCCACATGATCAGGGATAACGAAAAATGTATCCTTTGCCGCCGCTGCGTGGCAGTTTGCGAAAAGAACCAGGGCGTTGCCGTTATCGGAGCAAACGACAGAGGCTTTGACACAAACATAAGCTGCGCCTTTGACTATGACCTGGGCAACGTGGCTTGTATTTCCTGCGGACAGTGCATAACCGCATGTCCCACAGGCGCTCTCTCCGAAAAGGACGACACACAAAAGGTATTCGACGCCATAAACGATCCGGAGAAGATAGTTCTCGTTCAGACAGCCCCCGCAGTAAGAGTGGGCTTGGGCGAGGAATTCGGCGAGAAAATCGGCACAGTGGTTACGGGCAAAATGATATCCGCCATAAGGGCTTTGGGCGTAGACAAAGTGTTTGACACAAACTTCTCCGCAGACCTGACAATCATGGAGGAAGCGACGGAATTTATCACAAGATATACAAGGAAGGAAAATCTTCCCCTGATCACCTCCTGCTCTCCCGGCTGGATAAAGTACTGCGAGCATTATCACCCCGATATGATACCCAATCTTTCAACATGCAAATCTCCCCAGGGTATGTTCGGAGCAACGGCAAAGACCTATTACGCTCAGAAAGAGGGCATTGATCCCGCAAACATATATATGGTAAGCGTTATGCCCTGCACAGCCAAAAAATTTGAGGCTCAGCGTATGGATCACACCGCAGTCAAGGGCTTGCCCGACATAGATGCGGTTCTCACCGTAAGAGAGCTTGCGAGAATGATCAAGAAAATGGGCATTATTTGGGATATGCTCCCCGACGGTCAATTTGACAGCCCCTTCGGCTTAGGCTCCGGCGCAGGAACAATCTTCGGCGCAACAGGCGGCGTTATGGAGGCTGCTCTCAGAACGGCTTACGAAACCCTTACGGGCGAGGAGCTTAAAGAGCTTGAATTTACAGATGTAAGAGGCACACAGGGTATTAAGGAAGCCACTTATACCATAGCCGGCAACGAGATCAGAGTTGCGGTTTGCTCCGGCACAGCCAACGCAGGCAAGCTTCTCAATATGGTTAAATCAGGCGAAAAGACCTATGACTTTATTGAGGTTATGGCGTGTCCCGGCGGCTGCGTAAACGGCGGCGGTCAGCCCATTCAGCCCGCATCCGTCAGAAACAATTGCGATATTAAAGCTCTCCGTGCTGCGGGACTTTACGAGGACGATAGAAATCTCCCCGTAAGAAAATCTCATGAGAACCCCGACATTAAGCGAGTTTATGAGGAATTTTTCGGCGAGCCCAACAGCCATAAGGCTCACGAGGTGCTGCATACGGGTTATACGGCAAGAAGCAAATATTAACAAAGATTTACAATTTGGGACGGTTCGGACATCACTGCGCCGTCCCTTGGCATTTTCCCCACAGCCGAAATTTGGTTTAACACAGAGCTGCACGGAATATTTTCACGATTATGACGATTATCAAAAAGGGGCGTTTCTAAATGACACAAATTATCAGCTTTTTTATGAGTCTTATCACCCTTATAAGCCTTACTCTTCCCGGCTTCAAGTACGCTCTTCAGCCGGTAATTGAAATTGACTGCGCCGATGAGGTGGGAGAGATAAGCTCCCGTGCCTCCGGTTATCTTTACGGCCTTGCGGAAAGCGGCGTACCGTCGTCAAATATGGCGGAAAGCCTTGACATTTCCTCCGCATCCCAAAAAACGGCGGACGGACTTCAGCACCCTGTGGGCGACGTCACAAACGTTGCCGAAAATCTCGACAGCTGCGATTATATCGTGGTTTATATGCAGGACTGCTTTGACACATGGTATTACTGCTACGATGAGATAATGAGTCTGCGTGAAAGCGGAGAGTACGACTGGAAAAGCTTTATCGAGGAGAATTTCTTTCCGGAGGTCATATCTCAGGTTGAAGCTCTCAGCAATGAGGATTACAGCGGCAGAATAGTTTACTGCCTTTACAATGAGTGCGACAACAGCGTTTGGTTCGGCAATGAGGACGAAAACGGAAACCTGCAATTTGACGACGTGGGCAGGGAAAACTTCTATGAAGCGTGGAAAATGACCTATGAGCTTGTAAAGTCCGTAGATCCCGACGCCATGATAGGCGGTCCCGGCTATTACGAATACAACGCCGAAAAAATAAGCTCATTTTTATCATACTGCTGCGAAAACGGCTGTATTCCCGACGTTATGATTTACCATGAGCTCTCCGAAACCTCCGCATCGTTTTGGGAGGATCACACCGAAGAATACAGGGAAATCGAGCAGGAGCTTGGAATTGAAGAGCTGCCCGTAATCGTCACGGAATACGGCTGCATGGACGAGTGCGGCAATCCCGGAGATATGCTGCAATACATCTGCTCCATCGAAAAATCGGGAACATACGGAAACGTGGCGTTCTGGCGGCTTGCAAACAACTTAAACGACACCGCAGCCGACAGCAACACACCCAACTCCAACTGGTGGCTGTACAGATGGTACGCCGATATGGAGGGACAGCGCCTTGACTCTCAGGTTATCGATATTCTCCATTCGGATTTTGCCAACGTCATAAAGTACAACAGAGACAGGTTCCACTACACCCAGCTTAACGGCTTGTCCTCAATAAACGATGAGGGCGATGAGGTTACGGTAATTTTAGGCGGCTGCGATTACACAAGCTACGCCGTGCTTAAAAATCTGAAATCCACTTCCCTTTCCGGATATGTAGACGTTAAAATTGAAGCCGTTTACTACGAAGGACTCAGCGGTGAGGTATACGAACCGGTAACCGTTTCCGAATACACGGCAAAGCTTAAGGATACGATGAAAATCAAGGTCGAGTGCAGCGATTCCTCGGCTGTTTACAGGATTACCGTCAGTCAGTCCGAAAGCACGGAAAAAAGTAGCTGTACAAACTCAAATATACCTGTAAGATACGAATTTGAAAACGGCGAGCTTTTGGGATTGGCGTACACCTACGACAGCGCATATGCAACCACCGGAAAGACTGCGGGAATGGTAGGCGGAATTGAAAATGACGGAGACGGAGTAAGCATAACCGTTAAAGCCGACACAGAGGGACTGTATCAATTCAAGGTCATCTACGGCAAGGCAAACGACGGCTCATCCTCGGACGACAGAATAAGCGCAGAGGCGGTTTTCTCCGTTGACGGTGAGGAAACGGAAGTCACCCTTCCCAACTCCATTAAAAGCGAGTACACCTCAACCGTAACCTTAACGGCATATCTGACAAAGGGAACCCACACGCTGACCTTTACCCACAAGGACGGAACATATACCCTTGACAGCCTGCTTATGTCCCTTTATGAGGACTCCGACACAATCGAGGTTCTGCCCGACAGCGACAGAAGCGACAGCGAAACGGCAGCATTTTTGGCTGTGGCGCCCTACGACGGCTTTTATACTCTGACCGTATCGGACAGTGTAACATTCCTTTTGGACGGAGCGCAGTGCGGCACAGATGAAAACGGAACTGCAACCGTATATCTTGCAAGAGGACTTAATTACATTGAAATAAAAAATCCCGATATTACAGAGTGTACAATTCTCAAGTCTGCGGATGAGGGAGAGCTTTACACCGTAACAGCCTCCGATATGACCCTTTCGGACGGTGCATATCTCAATGAGGCGGGAGGAACCGTATATGTTGACGGCATTTCCTCCGAAGGCGGCTCAGCTGAATTTACGGTAAGCGTTCCCGCAAGCGGCACATACAGAATGACTTTTACATACTCAAACAACAGAGAGGGCGGCGTTCACTCGTATAATGTAGACCTGATTGAGTGCTATGTGACAGTCACAGTAAACGGCACGACAAAGGATCTCTGGTGCAGGAACACCCAAAGCACGGAGACCTTCAAGACCGTCACAATGAATGTGGAGCTGACCGCCGGAGAGAATACCGTAACCCTGACAAACAGCGGCGAAACAACCTTTAACAACACGGCTTCCTATACACCGAATATTTCACAGGTATCCGTTGCGGCAGTCTGCGGATAAAATAAAAAAACGCCTGCCTGTTTATCACATTCCCACAGCAGGCGGCAGACATAACGCCGATAACCCCCGTATATATAATGCGGGGGCTGTTTTTATATTTATCTTTTTTTATTGCAGCAGCTTAATTATATAATTTATCGCCTGGCGAAAGTCCTCCCATTTTTCAGATGGAACAGACAAAATCATCGACACAAGCTCCGGTTCGGTATCGTTGTCTACTCCGAAAATAATGCTGTCCGAGGACACGCTTAACGCATTGCACAGCTTTTTAAGCGTCACGACTGTCATTCCCTTTTTGCCCGTTTCGATGTCAGACAAAAACTGTGTGGAAATGTTGGCTTTTTCGGCAAGCTTTTCTCGGGATAAATGCTGAAATTCACGCACTGCCCGTATTCTTTTTCCGCATTCGATGTTTTCTTTTTTCATCAGCATCATCTCCCTTAGCAGTCACTGATTAAATCGAGTGCTTACCTATAGATATAATATACTCCAATCTAAAGTTGATAAAAATCATCTATTGATATTGACAAAACATATCTTTTGATGTATAATGCTGATAATAAAATGAAAAGCAGACGCTTTTCAGAGGTTTAGCTATGACTGCTTTCAATTTGGACGAACAGAAGTCTCAAACTAATGAGAATACAACCGCATATCATATGCCGGTTAATTTTATGGAAATATTAAAAAACAACACCAAAATCGGCGTTGTAAATCTCCGCTCCTTCGGCAAAAGCGTCTTAACCTTCGGCAGCTCGCCTTTAAATGACATCGTTATCCCTTCATCCGCCGTTTCCCAAAGGCAGGGGCTTGTACTGGTTGCGGGAAATGACATTGAAATAAGAGATAATCCCGACAGCGGCTGTGATTTGTATTTTGACGGCAAAGCCTTTCTCACCAAAATTGTCCTCCCGAACACCGTAATAAGCATAAAGCCCTGCGGCAAAGCAGCGGAAGAAATCCTGCTTGCTTTCAATGAATAGCATTTTCTTGCTCACAAGTTTTACAGTATACACAATAGCAGAACAGTCCAATTCCAACTAAGGTTTGGGCTGTTTTGCTTTTCCGGAAAATTCATATAAGCCGGCCGGATTATCAGTTCCGACGCAAATAAAAAAGCCCCGCCTTTGACGGACGGGGACATTTTCATTTTAAGGTTTTATTTTGAAAAGTATACGAAGCTTGTATATTTAACAACATCCTGTCTTGTGGCTGTTGCGGGGCTGTCGCCGCTGCTGTTCTTAATGCCGATGCCGAGAATCTTACCGGTAATCTCAAAATTGTAATTCATGGTAAGAGTCATTGACTGGATAAGCATTGTGTCTATAGCGACAACAAGCTCAAGAGTGCAGTCCGTATAAGTCATATCGTAATCAAACGTTGTGGAGTTGAGCTTATACCAATACTGGTTCTTGATTGTATTTGTGAAGTGAGCGACAGTCTCAACAGGGAACATTTTCTCTGTGGCGGATACCGTATCAACGTCATCGCCGCTGACTGTTTCATCGTCAAGAACGATTTTGATAACATAGTTGCCGTCCTCTATAACGCAGCTGTAGGACTTAATCATGCTTGAATCAACGAGAGTGATATCAAACAGGTTGTCATAAGCCTCCTGCGAATCCTGGTTATATGTTACCGTTGTCGCCTTGCTTTCGGACGTAAGCTCATTCTTAAACTGAGCAAGATAGGTCTGAGTGTTCACGTTCATGCTGTAGTCCGTGATTTTCTGATAAGAGGTCTTTGAATATGCGCAGCCGTATGCCTTTGCAAGGGAAACAGCCTTAGCCGCCGTAAGAAGAACCTCATAATCCGTTCTGGGCATTGTAAGAAGATCCTCGGAGGAATACTCGCTGAGCTTTGCTACAATTCTCAATATAAGTCTTGCGTCGTCTGCGCCTACGGAGCCGTCTCCGGAAATATCAACGGCTTCAAGAACGTCCTCTGTAAGTATGGGGCTTTCGAGCTTTGCCGCAACACGGAGAACATAACGGGCGTCGGAAGCGGTTACAGTGCCGTTTTCATCAGCGTCACCGGGAAGAAGGGCATAGCTGTAGTTAAGTCCTGTGCTCTTGCAGTAATCCTCTGCTGCGCTGCCTGCGTAAACAAGGATTTCGGGATAAACGTCGCTGGCGGACTTATAGAGATAGAAGCAGTTGTCGCCGAAGGCCGTAACGGTTACGGGAACCTTAACCTTAAAGGAAGGCGTGCCTTCGTCAACCGTAAAGGCGCCGTCCGCAATGGCGGTGATTACGTTGGGTATTGAAACATAAGACTCGGAGCCCGTGTATTTTACGAGAGTTGAGCCCAATACCGCAAAGGGTCCGGGATAATTCTCAAGCCAAGCCGTGCCGCTGAAGGCGTCTGCGCCGATTTCAAGTACGTCAATCTTGTCGCCGATGTTGATCTCCGCAAGATTTGTACAGCCGGCAAAAGCGTTTGCGCCGATTTTCGTTACGCCGTTTTCGATGTAAAGAGTTGTGATATACTCGTTGCCCTTAAATGCGCCGTCGGAAACCGTGGTGCAGTTAGCGGGAATTGTAACGATTTCATCCGTACCCTTGTAGCTTACAAGAGTAGTTCCGCTGATTACATAATCCTGTTTATGGTTCTCATACCACTCTGTAGCGTCAAATACGTCCTCTCCCACATCGATTTCATTTTGATTTTTAATTTCAACGTTTGCGATATTATTGCATCCGTAGAAAGCGTTTTCGTCAATGTAGATAACCGTTGAAGGAATAAGAACGCTTGTAAGCGTTTCGAGATTGTAGAATGTGTACTCTCCGATGCCTATAACGGTATAGCCGTCTATGGTGTCGGGAACTTCAACCTCGCCGCTTTCGGGAACATCTCCTTTAAATCCGGTTACGTATATTTCAGTCATGGCTTCGTCCGCAAAGTAGTAAGCGAATGAGTAATCACTTGCATAGGCGGAAACGGAAACGATACTGAAAAGCATCATAACTGTGAGTATAAAAGAGATAACTCTTGTGTGCTTTTTCATGGATTTCATTTGAAGGCCTCCCATATAATTTTTGCAATCCCTCAATAACATCATTACTTATAAGGTAAGTGCTGATTAAATCGAGTTCAGTGGTTACCTAAGATAATGATAATGTATTCTCTTGAATTATACCCCATAAAAACAAATCTGTCAATAAACTTTAAAAATAAAAAACAAAATATTTTCATTTTGGCAACAATCGTATAAAAATCTCAAGCGTTTTATATATTCAAAACGATAAAAAAGCCCTCCGAATGAGCCGGAGAGCAAAATTTATCAATCAAAATCAGTCATGTAATCCGCATAGGACATTGAAAACTCAACGGCTTCGTCCAGTCCTGCGGCAGCTCTCAGAGCATGCCTTGCGTCCGCTGTGGTCACTTTATTGTCAAGGTTGACATCCGCAAGGAAGTAAAATTGCTTTGCGCCGTTTCTCTCAACCGTATCAAGTCCGGCGGAAAATCTTAAAATGTACCTTGCACTTGAAGCGGTAACGCCTGACTCATCATTTTTTACGTTGCCCAAGGTGTTTGAATATACTATATAGTTAATCAGGAATTGATTGTTGAAAAACGCCTCTCTGACAAATACTATATCCTCACATTCCGTCACGGCGGCTTTCTTTTCGTAAGTGAGCTTGATCACGGCAGCGGGAACGGTGTCCGCAGCATAGAGTATCTCATCCTCGCTGAGGATTTTTCCGAGAATTTCCCTGTTGTAATCGGCATAGCTTTCCCCGCCGGTTTTATCCTTTAAAATAACGGTTACGTAGGCAAACGTTCCCTCTGTCACAGCGTCCAATACAGCGGACTGAAGCCCCGTCTCATCCGTCCCGAGAGAATAGCTCTGCTCAAGAAGGTCGTTATAGTAAACGGTGTAGTACTCGTTGAAAATCATGCACCGTTCTTCACCGCCGACCGTTGCCGTTATACGTCCGTCTCCGTAGACGGCGATTCTTGCGGAAGCTTCATCGGTGTTTTCGGCAGCATCATCGGCAAAGCCGTATATTCCCAAGGAACAGAAAATCACAGCCGCCAGAATTATCGATATAATCTTTTTCATAAATAATTTCGTCCTTTCTTAAAATATCATTCTCAAGCAAAAATGTCGTTACTTAAGCTTTCGTCAGGTCATAAGCACCCCTCCCTGCGGCAAACACGGCAGAATTTTTCCCGTATGTGCTTGTCTTAAGCTCAGTTTACAACAAAATCAGTAAATTGTCAACATAATTTTTTTGTTTACGGGGGGGGGATTTGTGGAAAATCACATATTAAATTAAATAAAACATGCGAACTTCATAATTTAAGCCGCAAAATCAAAAATCCAAAGACTGTACCGCAAGGAAAATCCGGCTGCATTCGGGCGGCGTTACTTTTCCGCCGATTACGCTTTACCCGCCGACTACTTTTTGCACTCCGATTATACTTTGCCCGCAAACTACGCTTTGTTCGCCGACTACGCTTTGTTTGCCGATTGCTTTTGTACTCCGATTACATCTCGCCCGTCGGCTGCAAAATTGCCCTCCGAAGGCTCGGAAGGCAATTGTTTTGATTGGTTATGCTGTTTTGTAAGTTATTCTTTTTGTAGGCTGTTCTTTTTTTGCCGGCTGTTCTTTTTGTCAAGCCCTCAGCTCAAGCCCATTTCGGCTTTCATTTTTTCAAGCTCACTTTCCACAGAGGCGTCGGAGGCGTCCGTGTACTTCTTTTCCAGCTTATCGGCGGGATCCGCTGCGCTTTCGTTAAGCTCGGACATTGCCTCGGCTTTGTCAAGCATATTGTCGGCTTTCGCTTCCATACGGTCAAAGGCTGCCATAACGTCGCTTGTCTTGTCAACATTGCCCGCAAGGTCGTTAAGTCTCTGCTGAGTCTTTGCCACGGCGGTCTTTGCCTTTATCTGCTCCCGTCTGGACTGAAGCTCCTGAATATCCTTTGTGAGCTTGTCGTGCATCTGACGCATTTTGTCGGAATTTGCCTTTGCCGCTTCGTAGGTTTCCGTAAGTGTTGCGGTTTTGGCGTCATAGGACTGCTTCTTTGCAATGAAGACCTTGGCGTCCTCCTCATTGCCTGCGGTCAAAGCCTTTTTGGCGAGATCCTCATACTTTTTAATCTGCTCGCTGTTCTCGTCCAAAGCTCTCTTTGCTCTTTTTTCCTCCGCCATTACAGCCGAAGTCTCTTTTTTTACCTCCGCCAGCTGATCCATGAGCTTGCGCATATATTCGTCAATCATTTTCGCAGGGTCCTCACATTTGTCAAGCAAGGCGTTGATGTTTGCGGACATGATGTCCTTAAATCTTGATAAAATTCCCATTGTAAATCCTCTTTTCTGAATTAATTTTATTTGTATTTGTCTTCAAGGTCGCTTGTATCGTTTCCGAACGTATTCAAGGGAGTATTGAGGATTTTTTCATTTTCCTCAGCCTTTTCCTTATTGCGTTTATGAATGTTTTTGACAAGTATCACAACGCAAACCGCCACGGCGATTACTCCAACGACTATAATTGCAACCTTTGCCGCATCCCAGCCGTTTGTGGGACTGCTCATAATAAGCTCGGCAGTGCTTGAAAAGGTGTTGGAAATCATCTGCTCCATGGAAAGGGAGGTATCGTAGTAATTAATCTCAAAATATCCCCAAAGTATGCTTATCGCTTCGCTGTCCATTACGGTATCGGCGGAATAACCGCTCAGATACCTGAACTCGCCGTCCATTTCGGAGCGGGAGTCATTCTCGCATTGAAAATATGCAAAGATAAAATGCGCCTCGTCCGTAAAGGTATCGGAATACACCGTTTCAAGGTATTCGTCTGCGCTGTCGGCGTTAAGAGTACCGTCCTCGTTCCAGTAATCCTCGGAATAGGACACAAGCAGCACATAGGGCTGAACTCCCGTTTCATTGTAGAAATCCTCAAGCCCCGATATCATAACGCTTTTGCTGGATACCCAGCCGATTTGATCCTCGTACCAGTCGGTTTTGTTTACCTGTCCCGAAAGCGCCGTTCTCTCCGTGGTGTTCGTCAGCCCGTCATCATTATCCGATACGCCTATTGCGCTGAATAAAGACGCAACCATCAAAAGCACCGCAAGGACTATTACCGCGATCGTAATAATTATGCCGCTGCCGCAGCCGCCGCCTCCGTAATACCGCCTGCCCCAATATCTCCGTCTTCGAGGTGGTGGGGGAGGTCTGTACCCGCCGCCGGGACCGCCGAAGCCTCCTCCTCGGGGACCTCCGGGTCCTCCGGGACGTCCGCCGCCCGAAAAACCGCCGCCTGAAAATCCGCCGCCGGAAAAGCCGCCTGAGCTTCTGCCGCCGCCGGAAAAGCCTCCTGAGCTGTGGCCGCCGCCGAATCCTCCTCCGGAATGACCGCCGCCTCCGCCGCCGCTTCTGCCCATAAAATCACTCTCCTTACTGCATTAATATAATAAATTGAAAAGCTTGAACAAATATTGATTTTTTTGACACATGTCGAATTTCTCCGCAAACCCTTCGGGAATGTACAATGTACAATGAAATAAAATTTTAATTTGTGCACACCCGTTGGAAAATTAGGAATGAGGAATGAGGAATTAGGAATTTCGGAAGCCCTAACAGGCTTGTTCCGCTCGCTAACGCTCGCTCTAATTTAGTGTTCAGTGGTCAGTGTTTAGTGGTCAGCCTGAAATTTTCAAAATACTGTTCACTGTTCACTATCCACTAATCACTTAAAAATAGGGTGTGGGGCTTGCCCTTTCATTCGTTGTACATTGTACATCGTACATTTTATAATGGGGTGCGGGATATTCCCTGCACAGACTTGACGATGAAGGCGTGCTGTCGTCATTGGGCGCCTGGGGCAGCCCGCAGTCGAATTTGATGAAGAGCAGCAAGTTTACAACAGACAGCGAGCGGAGAGACGCTATTAATTCGGCGTATGAATTTTGCATGAGAAACCCGCCCGTTACTTTATCCGGTTTGGCAGGGTACCTCGGAGTTACGGAACGATGCGTCCGTGACCGTTTAAAAGAATTGGAAGATGTGTATTGGTGTAAAAACAGTATTGTCGGTACTTATTAATTTTTCACGATTTCACAATTTCACTCTTCGGTTTTCCCTATGAGGGAAAAGCGGCGATTTTTCCGCTTTTCCGGAAGAAAAGCGACTATATATATAATTTTCCTTATTTGGAAGTTCCGTTACGGGAAAGGCTTAAAAGCCGCCTTTCCCTACACGGTAACTTGTGCCACCGATTTTGCCAAGCACCGTAGGGGCGGACCGAGTGTTTTTCACAAATTAAAATCGCCCGCCGTAGGGGCGGACCCGTGTGTCCGCCCGCAAAGGGCGTTAGCCCTTTCC
>JAJQGK010000133.1 GCA_021200555.1 Clostridiales bacterium
AAAAGGAAGCCGCTTTGCGGCTTGCGGGCGGACACATGGGTCCGCCCCTACGGGGTACTTGGCGACACATGGCTACGCCCCTACGGGGTACATTGTAAGGACAGTGAAAATAATGGTTCAAAGAGGACAGGTAATTGCAGACCGGTACACGGTTATAAAGGAGATAGGCAGCGGGGGAACGTCTGTTGTTTATCTTGCTTCGGACAATCACCTTAATAAAAATTTTGCTATAAAAGAAATTTGCAAGGAATATGTGGTTAATTCCTCGGACATGACGCAAAGTCTTATAGATGAAGCAAACATAATGAACAGGCTCAATCATCCTCTTTTGCCGAGAATTATTGACGTTATCGACAGACCGAAATACGTTTACGTCGTTATGGATTATATTCAGGGACAGCCGCTCAATAAGGTGGTTGCACAAAGGGGCAAAATACCCGAAAAATACGTTGTTCACTGGTTCCGTCAGCTTTGCGAGGTGCTTACGTATCTTCACACTTCAAATCCGCCCATTATTTTCAGAGACTTAAAGCCCTCAAATATAATTCTCACTCCCGACGGCTCCATAAGGCTTATAGACTTCGGCGCGGCAAAGGAATACAAAAGCTCCGTCAAGGAAGCTGATATGGCGTCAAATTACGGCACAAGGGGCTACGCCGCTCCCGAACAGCTGCAAAACGGAATAACGGACGCAAGAACGGATATTTACAGCTTAGGCGTTACAATGCATTATCTCTTAACAGGCGTTGACCCTACGGACGCTTTTATGGGACTTAAGCCAATACGGCAAATAGATCCGAGTCTCTCTCCGGAGCTTGAAGCGATAATAGACAAATGCACGAACATAGACAGCCGGAGCAGATATGCAAACTGCAAGGAGCTTTTTTATGAGCTTAACAGGCTGTACAGACCGGAGCCGGCAAAAAGCAAGGGCAGCCACGCCGCGGCGATAACCTCCGGAATAATTGCGGCGGTGGTGTTCGTTGTTACAATGCTTATGTTTGTAATGTCTTCCCTTGGCGGCGGCTCTCTCGATATGATTACATCCTCTGAGCTTCTTCTCCCGTTTGTATGATAACCGAATTGCGTAATTGCCGCTATGCCGATTTTTACAAAAATCCTGCAAAGTTTTACAATTTTCGCAAAAAGCCTTTTGAATGAAGTATATTATTATCAGTTAAAAAACAAATATTAAACCTCGTGAAAGACGGTGCAGTTTATTATGAAAAAAATTATTCGTTCGATTTTACAGATTACGGTTGCGGTGATGATTCTTGTTTGCTCCGCACTTCCCGCCTTTGCGGCTACAGGAGCCTTTGACACCGTTCTGGTGCTGGATGTTTCGGGCAGTATGTCCTCGGATATCAGCGATATGAAATCCTCCGCAATCAGCTTTTGCACTCAAATATTAAACAGCAACAGCAGCAATCAAATTGCGGTAGTGACATTTGAAACAAGCGCAAAAACCATATGCTCCTTTACAAGCGACTTGAGTACGGTCACCTCCGCAATAAACGGTATCAGCTCCGGCAACCTGACAAATATGTACGACGCTGTTGTAATAGCTTACGATCTTATCACATCTTCTGCGTCAACAAACAGCATAAAGAATTTGATTATTATGGCGGATGGTTATCCTTGTTCCGGAACGACCTCTGCCAACGGTAAATATACCAATGAAGGATATACTACATCTGCAACAACATATTGCAATTCAATTTACAGCTATGTTTCATCAAATATACATCCCATAGCAAGCGTTTACACCGTGGGATATTACAGATTTAACTCAAGCAATCCAACTTATGAAGATGAAAAGCTTTGTGTGGAGTTTATGAACGACTTGGCAAACGCCAGCTCCTATTTCCCCACATCATCCCAGAATATGTTTGACGATGCTGCTCAGGCTGCCATAGCTGCGGCGGAAACCACCACAGCCGCTCCCGTTACAACAACAAAGGCTCCGGAAACAACAACCAAGGCTCCCGTTACCACAACGAAGGCCCCCGAAACCACAACAAAGGCTCCGGAGACAACAACCGTTCCCGAAACCACCACAGAGGAGGAAACTACGGCTGAAACGACAACAGCGGAAGAAACAAGCGCCGTGATTTCCGACAATGTTGCTTTAAGCAGCAGAATTTCTCAGAGGTTTTCAGGCATGAGCACAGGCGCAAAGGTCGGCATTGCCGCAGTCGCCGTTGTAGGCTTGGGCGGTATTGCAACGCTGCTGATTGTTTTGCTTACGAAAAAGCCGAAGGCAGGTACGACTCCCACATCTCCCCTTCCCGTTGTGCTTCCCGTTGCGGACGATGATGACGATGACGACAATGAAAATCAAAATTACAATGAATATGAAACTCCCGCCGGAATAGACAGATTTGCTTCGGATGTGGGAGCGGCAGGCAGCGATATCCCGGTGCTTGTTACGAGCTGCGGCACGATTTACGGCGTATCCGGCTCTTACAGAGGAGACTCCCTCAGCGTAAACAGCGGCGAAACCGTGACGATAGGAAGAGACCCCGTTTCCTGCAACCTTGTTATAACGGAGGACAAGGCAAAGGTCAGCAGAGTTCACTGCTCGGTAGCCTTTAACGCCGACAAGAATTGCTTTACCGTTACGGATTTGTCCAAAAACGGAACCTCGACAAAAGCCGCAAAGCTTGTTTACAATGTTCCCGTGGACGTACCCATAGGCACGGAAATCCAGCTTGCGGACAGCTCGAATATATTCAGATTGGGATAATGAATTGAAATAGAAGAATTGTACAGGGGCTGCGGGTTGTTTTGCACTTCTACAGCCTGCGGACCCTATGCAGCGGAGGTTGAAATTATGAGATGTGATCAGTGCGGAAGCATTATCGACGACAACAGTATAAGCTGTCCCTATTGCGGGAAAAGCGTTGGGAACGATTATTTCGGATATGAAAGCGCAGCCCGTATGCATCAGGCAAATGCGGAGGCTCCCGCTAAAAAGGATAATTCCGTAAAAATCGTATTTATTATTTTAGGCGTACTTTTCGGAATTTTCGCAATTGCTTTAATGGCGATAGTAATGTCCTCAAACGGCGCGGACGATACAAGTGCCGACGCCATAGCTTATGAAGGCTCCTTTACGGTGCAGACGGACTTTGATTTCTGCATTTCGGACTCCACTTCGGGAAGCGAGTACACGATTAAGGTTTCCGAAAGCGGCTCGGCTTCGTTAACAAGCAGCACTTATACCGTAGACACGGGAGAGACAATCTCCTTGTCCCTGAATGAGGGTACGTATACGGTTGTTGTTTCAAGGAATTTAACGGATACGGTTACGCTGGAGGTCACAGCGTCAAGCGGCAGTCAGTACAATTATGCCGAGCTTCAATTTGATAATGGACAGATACAGCTGACAAACGGAGGCTCTTCCGCTTCTGCACTTCAGTAAGATTGAGTAAAATTGTTAATCTCAGGACTTTAACAACTTTGATGAATTAGGAATGAGGAATTAGGAATTAGGAATTTCGGATGCCCTTCGGGCTTATTCCGCTCACTACGTTCGCTCTACTTCTGCATTTCATTAAGATTGATTAAATTTGTTAATCTCTGTACTTCAACAACTTTGATGAATGAGGAATTAGGAATTAGGAATTAGGAATTTCGGAAGCCGCTCTGCGGCTTACTCCGCTCACTGCGTTCGCTCTAATAAAAAATCTGATTTGCTGTTCAATTTGCTAATACGTACAAACTATTAATTCTATAATGGGGTGTGGGGTTTACCCCACCATTCATTCCTAATTCCTAATTCCTAATCTTAGTTGTACAATTCAAGTGCAACAAAAAAG
>JAJQGK010000107.1 GCA_021200555.1 Clostridiales bacterium
GAATAAATTTTGATTTCTGAACTTCAGTGAAAAGTGTGAAGTGTGGAGTGTGGAGTGTGGAGTTGATGAAAGGGCTTTGCCCTTTAACCCATTATAATGCAGATTGTAATATTCAGGCGGCAAATGCAAATTCAAAAGTTTTTACATATTAAGATTTGAAAAGTAAAATTTACAATTCAAATTATTATAAATCGGGTGCGGGCAGCACATCCGAACGCCGCCGGTGGCGGATGAAGTGAGGACGTGCTGGCGCAGCGGTCGGCGACTGGCAAGGCAACCCTTTGCCGCAGACAGAGCCGGGCACCGCAAGAGGGCAACCCCGCCATTCATTGCTAATTGCTAATTGCTCATTGCTAATTGGGTGAATTGCTAATTGCTCATTGCTCATTGCTAATTCTCCAACGGGTGTGCAACCATTAAAATTTCGCACAAGCTCTCCGTGAAAATCACCGCTCCGCAAAGTTCAATGCTTCGGCACGTCGAACTTCGGTCCCAAATACACTATTTGGAAGCAATAATCCTCCTGCTCATAGGTAAGGGAGGAGCCGCTGATTTGCTTTTCGGAGTAAACCACAAGGCTTGCAATTCTGCCGTATGAGATCTCAACAAAGACCTTATCCGCATTTGCGAACATTGAGCTTTTCCCCGTCTCCTCTTCGTAACGGTCAAGGTATTCCCCTGTGGGTCTGAAGGTAATCTCGGCAACATATCCCTTTGAGGCTATTCCGCCGTCCTCAAAGTCAAAATCCATATCCGAAAAATCCATTCCGTACAGCTCCGAGAGAACGTTTACGGGAAGATATTCTTCAAAGTCCCCGCTTTCGTAAAACTCCCTTGCCGTCATCTCCCGGGTCAGCTCATTGACGACATTTTGATTTTCGTCATATTCCGTCAAAAAAAGCATATTCACGCTGTCCGATTTGTCCTTTGCCTCTGACAGTCCGCAATAAATCTCAAGAACGGTTTTTTGGTTCACATTCTCAATAACCTGAATTTTTCGGCTTTTATACTCTCCCTCATCGTCAAGGAGAATATTCCCGTCATTGTCCTTTTCGGCGTAGGAGCTTACCTGTCTGAAGTATGAATTATCCCCGTCCGATACGGTTTCCTCCCAGTAAAACACCGCCTGCTCGGCTGTCAGGGCAAGAGCGTCCGCAAATATTTGCTCCCCTTCGTCAAGACTTGTTTGGGCTTCGCAGGAGGAAAACCCCGCAAGGCAAAGCGTAAGGCTGCAAAGGCTTAAAAGACAAGATATTATCCGCTTGCGTCTCATGCTCCTTCCGCCTCCCCTTCAAAGCTTTCATCGTAAATTCTTGCAGCTTCTTCAAATGCCTTTCCGCTGTTTTTGCTTCTGTCCGCCAGCTCACGGGCTTCGGTGTAGGCTCCCATAATTTTGTCGTACTTCATTTTTTCCTTTTCGGCGGACTTTACCGCAGCCTTTTTCGCCTTTATCTCCTCTTTGGTGTCCTGAGGCATATCAAGGGCGTTTTTCAGCCTTTCGGGGTCGGGAACCTTTACTCCGCCGGGATAAGCCCTTGCGGCGTCCCTTTGCATTTTTACAATTCTGCGGGCGTTTGCAATAGCCGCCTTTTTCGCCTTTTGCTCCTCCTTGGTGCTTTCGGGCAGGCTCTCCGCAAGCTTTTCAATCTCTCCGAAATCGGCGAAGGGAACCCTCTCCGCAGGCGTTTCAAGGAGCATTTCAGCCTGTTTGACAAGCGTCCTGTAATAATATGTATCGTATTTCACAAGCTCGTCGGAGAGAATGTAGGAGGCGTTTTTCTCAAGCACAAGCCGCTTCCCTTCGGACAGAACTTTTTTCGCCGCCTTTATTCCGTCCTTCCTCGCAGCCTTTTCCTCATCGGTTGAAGCTTTAACGCCCTTCGCCTGTTTCAGGCTTTCCTTTAATGCGGGAATATCGGGCATGGGAGCGTTTATAAAGTCAAGTCCCTTTCTTATATCGGGAACGGAGGATGACACAGAGTCAATCGTCAATTCGCCGTTTTTGTAATCATCGTATATTGCCCTGTAATACAGCACTCTGATAACATATCCGTGCTTTTCTCTTGACAAGTCATAAAAGAAGTAGGGTATGAGATTGAGAACTGCGCCCAAAATAGACATTACGCAGAGGACGTAGAAGATGTTGTTCCGGACGACGGGGTCAAAGAGAATATCGTAATTTGTGGTAATTCCCATGCACTCGTAAACATAAGGAACCACAAGCCCCGTAAGCATTGTTATGGGAGTTCCTATAAGCCCTGCCGTGCCGAACATAAAGTCCATTCTCTTGCCGCTTAAATACTGCTGATAGTCCTTGACCTCCGAATGCATAGTCTGATTATATACTATTGTCAAGGCGTTTACAAGAGCGTTAAGGTAAATAAAGACAAACAGCAAAATCGGAATTTTATAAGTAAAGGTCATACATCCCACAAAGAGAACGTTCAGCCCGTTGTGCAGAAGCAGGAGCCGTCTGTTGCCCAGCTTTTTCAGAAGCCAGGGAGTTATTGCCATTGCAATTCCCGAAGCGGTGCCCAGAACGGTATTGAGAATGGCGTAGGTTGTCATATCCTGTGTGCCGTAAATGTAAATCCAGGAGAATAGCACTGTGCAGGCGGACTCGAGAAAGCCTATGTAGCCGGCAATATTTCTAATCCACCAGTGCTTGTTTCTCCATATCTCCCGAACGCCCTGTATCACGTTGACCTTGGGCTTGTAATCCTTTGAGGTGACAATCCTCTCCTTGCAGCCGAAAGCCGTGAACATATTCAGAACAAGTCCCGCAAAGGCAAAGGGAACGTAAGCGTAGCGGTAGGTGTTGATGTTCGTATAGCCGCCTAATTTATCCGCCATAAGAGGCAGAACAATGCTGTAAACCGTGGGAGCAAGGGAATAAAGTATCGAATTTATGCTCATAACCTTTGCACGCTCGGCGGAATTTGGCGTAATAACAGTCGTCAGCTCCGTGTAGGTGTCCGTCAATAAAGGCGAAATCATACTCAACGCCACGGCGAAAGCAAAGGTGCACATAAGCTTTTCGTTGTATGACATTGTTTCAAAGGGCAGGAACATAAAAACGGTAATAAGGATAAACACGGGAAAGCCCATAATCGCTATATACGGGCGAAATCTGCCGATTTTTGTCCGTGTGTTGTCAACTATTACTCCCCTGATAACGGTGAAAAGCAGTCCCAGAACGGTCTGTATCATCGCCATGTACTGCAAATGAAGAGGCTTCAAGCCCAAAGTGCCGCCCAATAAGGTGTTGCCAGCTCCCAGCCCCATGCAGCTGATAAAGAGAATGAGAATCTGCTGACCCATTCCGCCGATGCCTAAGTTGAGTATCTCCTTGTATGAGACGTAATTCCCCTTCGCAGGCCTTTTCCAGTGAACTTTTACGTCGGTCAGTATTCCCTTCGCCGTATTCCATAAATCCCGAATCATGCGGTCACTTCCTCTCAATCGATTGTAAGCCTTTTGCGAAAATATAAATCTCTGCACACCCGTTGGAGAATTAGCAATGAGCAATTAGCAATTCACCCAATTAGCAATGAGCAATTAGCAATGAGCAATGATGGAAAGGGCAAGCCCTTTAACCCATTTATAACGCAGTTCTACATTTTCAAACGGTTATTTTAAAATTTAAAGCTTGTGCATATCTGATTTTGAAAATGAAATTTTAATTTTATATTAGAGCGAATGAAATGAGCGGAACAAGCCCGTAAGGGCTTCCTGTCCGGTTTCAGCACATCGGTAAGTGTAAAGTGTCAGCACATGGGTAAGTGAATGTGTCAGCACATAGGTAAG
>JAJQGK010000119.1 GCA_021200555.1 Clostridiales bacterium
GACGGTTCAAGCGAAAGTGTTACTCTGAAAACAGACGGGAAAAACATAAAAATGACTACAACCATGGATATGGACAGCTTCGGCGAATATGCAATTTCGGTAATTACGGTACCCTCAACCGACCTTTTGGGCAATGAGACAACCACTACCTATATAGCTTGCGATAACACAGGCAAGAAAATGCCCTTATCCACACTTCAGGCAGCTGTTGAAATTTTGGGCGGCGGAGAACTTGATGAGCTTAATATAGAGGATTATACCGTAGAAATTGACGAGGATACCGATTCTCTGCACGCTTATGTCACAACCGAAACAGGGACTGACGGAGTTGAATATACCGTTTATTCCGCAGATACATCCGACGGCATGGTTAAATTCTACTTTGACGAAGACGGAATTGCCTCGGTTATTAAATACAGTACAGCCGGATTTGTGCAGAAAAAATTCATGTTTGACGAGTTTTATACCGACATTTCGGACAGTGAATTTGATATATCCGTTTATGAGGACACAGCAAGCCTTACAGCGCTGTTTGGTGTTTCAATTTTATGACTGTGATATAAGAAATTTTGTTGTTATCCGAGCTGCGGCAAAGCTTGATTAGGAGTATTTTAACAATACATAACCCCCTGTTTCGGCAGGGGGATTTTCGTTGATCAAGTACTTTAAAAAATTGCACTGTATTTATTTTGAACAACTTCTGAGTTGTACTTTAGCAAGCGCCGGTTATTCAATTCAAATACAAAACAATTCCAGCAAAGGCTACAGAGCGATCTTTGCAGGGGTGTTTTTGAAGGCGTTTAAGTTACCGTATGTCCGGCTCAGTGAGTATTCCCGTAACTGCCGCAGCTATGCGTTCGACAAGATGCTCCGGAATTTCAGCCGAAGACAGCATTTTATCCACAATCTCAGCGTTACGCCTGTCAACAGAGATATCGTCAAAGTGATATTCATTTCCGCCGCAAACCCCACAGATGCCGTAGGTTTTGACCTTTTCGCTGTTCTCCGCAACAATAAACTTCTCCGTTATCACCTTTCTCCCTCCTTCCTGAATTTGCGTAAATGCCAATTTAAGGCTTTTTAGTATAAATATAACATCGAATTTGATTTACATACAATCCAACCATATTACGGCACGAATACCATATAACCCCAATATAAGTGCTAAAAAATCAGAGCCTGTTATGTTATTTTCGCTTTAAAAAGCTCCTCTGCTTGGCATTTACGCTTTCCGTTCTTGTAAGTTAATTATAATAAATGACTCATATTTTAGCAATATGTAGATTAACTGAACATGAAGTCAGATTTTGTCATTTTGTTGGGGCTTCTCCTTGATTTTGCGTTTAAAAATACAGTATTTTGTTGAATTGTGAGCTGTATATCGCATATTATAATTCTTTAAAGGAATTGTACTGCCTCTTTTTCGGGAAAATGTAGCATTTTTTGTTTTTTTTACTTTCATATGTTTTTATTTGCCGTGTAATAGTCTTGGTAACCACCTGATTAAATCACGCCTGACGGCAGAGACATCGCCCGCCTGCCGTCCACCCACGGCGCAGGGTTCCGCCTTTCTTGCCTGAGCTGTTCGGATAGTCACCGACGGGAGTGCGCTTGATAACCTTTCCAAGCAAACGGGCTGCAAGCTCTTTTGTGCACGCTTCCATAAACGCTTCACGCTCACTGTTCTGCAACGCCTTCAGCTGCTGCTCAAGCTCTTTTAAACCGTTTGTACCCGCCATGCCTTACCTCCTGATTTTAAGCATAAAAATAGCACCTACTTTTCAGCAAGTGCTTTGTTATTCATCATCTTCATCGTCTTCAAGCGGTTCAACATCCAAATCTTGAAAAGTCTGGTCGGGTCGCAAACCGAAAAAATCTTTCAGATCCGCTATTTGATCTTCCAGTTTTCCGTCAAGCCTATTTATCACTTTTCCCATGTCAAGCCCTCCTTATATTTTGCCAAAAACTTGGAAAGAGCTTTTGATATTTCTGCTTCACTATTTGCCTTAACTGATGTTTTATACGTTCTCTTGAATAATACTATCGCTTGTTGTTCGTCAAAGCCTGCTGTTTTAGTTAAAACCTCGACACTTCCGGTGTTTTTAATAATTGTCAGTGTCTTTACATTTTTATGAGTTAAAAAGAATTGTATATCGGTAATTGAATAACTGCTATTCCTCGGATGATTATGTAAAACAGTTAAATCCTTGCCGTAAAGAGCGTTCCCGAAGTCAATGGTATCATCGCTGCCCACATATGTACCGATTTTCTCCAAATCCGAATTATAAACAAAAGCGACTTCTTTGTTTTCGTTGTTGTCCCGTGCATACCGCAGCAGCTCTTTGTGCTGCTCTTGTATGAAAGCGTTCTGCGTATCGGTTAGCCCTGAAATTGAAACATTCGGAACCCTGTCAATTGCGTTATCGGTAATAGCGGTAATCGACTTTTTGCTTTTCTCATTTATTATATCACTTTCATCGTCAATGTCAACAAACTTTTTCTTCCACTCCTCATAAGTCATATCCGCAGGGACTTCAACAGTGTTCCCATTTTCATCCCTTGCCGCCCGTTCTCCAATGTCAAACTGTTCATCGAAGTACGGGGCTGTTGTGCTTCTGCACCAAACGTGGAACGGCGGAGCGGTTACGCCTGCTTGGTAGGCTTTCATCGGAAAGTGCTGCCCGTCCATTTAGTGTTCAGTGTTCAGTGGTTAGCGTTCAGACTAAATTTTTTAAAATACTGTCCACTGTTCACTAATCACTTATATTTCTGTCCTACGTTTTGTCCTATCTGTCCTATGTTTGTCCTGCGTTTGTCCTATGTTTTGTCCGAATTTGTCCGAATTTGTCCGAAATGTCCGAACTTGGACTACTTGTTTATGACTTGGATCGGCTTGGACATATCCGAACGTATCCGAATATATCCGAACATATCGGAGCATAAAAATAGCACCTACATCGCTGTAAGTGCTTGTATTGAAATATCTTCTTATCTACTTTCCTATATATTTTTGAGTATATTCCGTTTGCTCAAAAATAGGTACGCCGTCCCTAATATGCGCCATTAGCACAATCGGCATAGGCGTTTCATCAAGCAGCCCTTGCCGTCCTTTTTCCTTGTCATGGAACAAAATTGCAAAAAAATTCTCGCCCCAGCTTTTGGGCATATGCACAACTTTTTCAAAGTCAAGATTATTTTGTTCGCAATAATTTTGAATTTCTTTTCCCCATTTGTCAATTACGAAACTTGACATAAATATTACTCCTCTCCGAAGGTGCTGTTATCTCCTTTTGAGTTATATATTACGCTTGTGCTCTGTCCGAAAGCGGCTAAAATTTTTTTATCGCCGTCTGAGGGAATTAAACATAACACATCCGTTCCGGGGTGCGTATGCCCGCTCCAGTGATAACCGGCTTGAGCAAGTTCCGCTGCTTTTTCTGCGGTTATATTGACCATTGTATTGTTGCCACGGACTATAAGCCTTTTACCTTGTTTTGTAAACATGGCAAATTCATCCCCTGTTTTAGCGGTTAAGGCGCTTAAATCTGATAACTTTACATCTGATTTTTTAACAACAACTTTGCTGTCAAACTCAGGCAGCGAATCAAGCAATTTTTGTTGTCTGTTGTTTAAATCCACATCAAAGTGTAAGATAGCATTAGCGTTGCCTTTTCCTGAAGACCGGCTGCTTATTGTAACATCCGCTTTTATTATATCACTTTCATCATCAATGTCAACAAATTTCTGTTTCCACTCCTCATAAG
>JAJQGK010000028.1 GCA_021200555.1 Clostridiales bacterium
TGGGTCCGCCCCTACGGAGGTTGTTGTAATTTTCAAAACCAATCGGCATTTGCACGAATTAAAATTCTATTCCATTGTACATTGGAATGGTGTCGTCTTACATCGGCATTTGTGCCTTTACAATATTACAGTATTACCTCATGTCCCGTTTCGGCGGACTTATAAACCGCATCCAAAATTCTCATCATATCCACGCCGTCCTGAGCGGGAGCAATGCATTTTGTGCCGTTAAGCACGCAGTCCACAAAGTGGTCGATCTCTCTCTGGAAAAGTCCGTCAAAGGACAAGCCCGTAGGGGAGTCGAAGTCGAGATTTACAAGATAGCCGTTCATATCGGTGAATATTTCAACGTCGGGATCCAGCTTGCAGCCGGCTTTTGTGCCGAAAAGCTGAATGTTGCCCTCAGGCTTCTTTATGTTAAGGCTGAAGCTTGCCTCAATGCTGAGTACCGTGCCGTTGTCAAAGCGTATCATCGCAGACGCCAGATCCTCTACGTCGCATATGTCGCCTTCACCTGCGTCAGCCGCATAGTAGCCCTTTTTGTCCTTTAAATTGGGTCTGTTAAAGAGCTTTTGGAATGTTGCGCCGTAAACGGAAACAGGCTGAGGACAGCCCACAAGATAGCGAACCAAATCTATAACGTGAACGCCCAAATCAATAAGCGGACCGCCGCCGGAGCGTGACTTGTCGCCGAACCAGCCGCCGGGGTTGCCGTGACGCCTGAGATATGTCGCCTTGGCGTAGTAAATATCCCCGAAGGTGTCGGAGTCCATAAAATCCTTAACAACCTTGCAGTCGTTGCCGTAGCGTCTTACAAAGCCTATTTGAAGCAGTCTTCCGTTTTTGTCCGCAGCCTCCTTCATGGCGATTGCCTGCTCGGCGTTAATTGCCATGGGCTTTTCGCATATAACGTCTTTTCCGGCGTTAAGAGCCGCAATCGTGCATTCCGCATGAGCCGCATTCCAGGTGGTTATGCTGACAATATCGATTTCGGGCAGCTTTGCAAGCATTTCATCCTTGTCCGTAAAGCACCTTTCCTTAGGCACGCCGTACTTTTCGGCTTTTTCGTACAGTCTCTTCTCATTTATGTCGCAAAAGGCGTAAAGCTCGGTGTTGGGGTTGTTGATGTAACCGTTGATATGCTCCTGACTTATGCTTCCTACGCCTATTACGGCAGCTTTTAATTGTTTCACAGCATTTCCCTCCAATTGAGCAATTGCTCAAATTCAATCTCATATTAGCAGAGTTTTCAAGGGATTGCAATAATTTTTTGAAATTTTTGAAAATTGTTGAAAAATTCGGAAAAACATATATAATGATGATAGAAATTTTTTTGAGAAGTGAAAAAGATGAAGTATTTATATGAAACCCATTTCCATACTGCCGAAGTCAGTCCCTGCGGCCACGTGCCTGCCGAGCAGGGCGTGAAAATGTACAAGCAGGCCGGATATTCGGGACTTGCGGTAACGGACCATATATCCTCCGCTTATCTGAATTACCGCTACGAGGGCGATACATGGCGGGAGCAGATCGACTATTTCCTCAAGGGCTACAGAACCGCAAAAAGCTTTGAAACCGAGGATTTCTCCGTGATTTTGGGAATGGAGCTGCGTTTTGAGGAGGAAAACGAAAACGACTACCTTGTTTTCGGTATGGATGAGAGCTTTTTTTACGAGAGGGAAAATTTCGTCTCCTTAGGGCTTAAAAACTTCAAAGCTCTTGCGGACGATTTGGGGCTTATGATTATCCAGGCTCACCCCTTCAGAGTCGGTATGACCGTGTCCGATCCCCGCTATCTTAACGGAATAGAGACTTTTAACGGCAACAAAAGGCACAATTCCTCCAATCCCATTGCGGCGGCTTGGGCTGAAATGTACGGGCTTATGCAGACCTCCGGCTCGGATTTCCACGAAAAGGAGGATTTGGCTCAGGGCGGAGTGTATCTTGAAAAGCAAATTCACACCTCTGCGGAGCTTAGGACGGAGCTTGCAGCCGGCAGATTTGAGCTGAAACGGTAAAAATCCGCAAATTCACACAATGCCGAAAAATTCCTTTGCAAGGCTTTCCGCTTTACGGATTTCATTCTGCTGTAAAGTATTTCGCTTGTCGGTATTTGCAAAAACATACGACCCGCAAAATTCCGCCGAAAGCTCCGAAAAGGCTGTTTTAGTCTGTTTTTCCATAATTTCGATTGAATATTTCCCGCTTTTGCCGCAGGTGACAAGTAAAAAGCCTTTACGCTCAATTTGAGAGCTTTCGCTGAAAAAATAGGGCTGCAATCTGTCCAAAAAAGCCTTCATAGGCGAGGGGAAGGAGTAATTGTACACCGGAGAGGCGAAAATCAAAAAATCCGCCGTAAAAATATCATTCAAAATCCCGTTCGTGTCGCTCATAAAGCATTTGCCGCCGTCCGCACATCTGTTGCATCCGATACAAGGCGCAATTTTTTCGTTATACATATTGTAAACGATGAGCTTTTCATTATATATATGTGTGAACGCCGATATAAGCTGAGCCGTGGAGCCGTCGGGATTTGGCGATGCGTTAAGTACAACCGCTTTTTTCATAAGTCACCTCGCTGTGCTTTGCCTTAGGATAAAAAGTAAACCGCCCTGTGTGCATCGGGACGGTTTTTTTGTTTATTTCATTAAACAACAAAATCATTCGGGGCTAACCGTTTTTACGGCTATTCCCCTTACAATAATATTGTATCATCATCTGTCCTCTTTGTCAAGTGCGTTTATTTGTAATAATGCTTGACATAATTCGATATATATTGTAAAATTTACCTGCAAAGAGGATAGACAGGCGTTGCAGCTTTTTGCTGTAATGAAAAAACGGTTGGCGCCACTTCCGAAAGGAGGTGATACCATGACTTTTACTTTTACTATACATATAGGAAAGAAAACTCTGACTATACAGGTAAAAATAAAGTAACCGCCCTGTACGCACCCGGACGGTTCTTTTTATTCATTAATTAGAAATATTCGGAGCTAACCGTTTTTACGGCTGTCCTTTTTGCATTTTTATTGTATCACTGTTCATCTCATTTGTCAAGTATTTTTATGAGCATATCTTCTAAGCCATTTTGCATAAAATATGAATGGCTAATTTATTCATAATGCCGAAAAATATAAGGGGACTTGATTTTTTTATTCGAGGAATATATAATTATTAAACGGTATTGCAATACGCCGGTGTGATGGAATTGGCAGACGTGACGGACTCAAAATCCGTTGATGGCGACATCGTGTGGGTTCGAGTCCCACCACCGGCACCAAGGCAGCCCGCAAATTTTGAAGCTTTCGTTTCGGGATTTGCGGGCTTTTTAATATTCCCCGCTTAAAAGAAAATCCGCCAAGTGTACGATTTTAACGCCGTTGACATTTCCCGTGCCAAGCTCATCGAGAGTTACCACATATTTCGGGAAGTTGTCCTTTATCTCAAGAAGATTTGCAATTTCCCTGTCGGAGTTTTCCGGAAGACTTCGGCAAACCTGAACATATATACGCTCGTCACGCCTTACCGCCGCAAAGTCAATTTCCCTCGTGTCGGTTTTTCCTACGTAAACCTCATATCCTCTGCGCCGCAGCTCAAAGTACACGATATTCTCAAGCATTGCCGTCGTTGATTTCGGGTTAAAGCCCATAACGGAATATTTCAGAGAAGGATCCGCCAAATAAAATTTTTCCTGCGTTTTCAGTACGGCTTTGCCCTGTAAGTCATAACGCCGGCAGCGGTAGATAACAAACGCCTTTTCCAGCCACTCCAGATAATTGTACACGGCTTCAACGGAAAGAGAACGCCCTTCGCTTTTCAGAAATTTGACGATAGCGTTCGCCGAAAAGGTTTTCCCAACATTTTCGATAACGTACCGCACCACACGGTTAAAAAGATCTATATTTGCAATGTTGTGCCGCCTTGTAATGTCGCCGGTGATAACGGAATTGTAAATCCCTTCCGCTATCTGATACGCCGATTGCTCGTCAAAATCCCCCAGCGCAATAACGGGAAAGCCGCCCATGCGGATGTATTCGTTCAAAAGCTCTTTTTTGCTTCGTCCGCTTGTTTTTTTAAAATCAAGATATTCGGCAAAGGATAATGTGTAAACGGGAATTGAAATATATCTCCCCGTCAGATACGTTGAAATCTCTCCCGACATCAGCTTTGAATTTGAGCCGGTTACGTAAATATCCGTGTCGTCGTTTTCAAGAAGGCTGTTGACCGCCTTTTCCCAGCCTGAAACCTCCTGCACCTCGTCAAGAAGGAGATAGTAACGGCGTTTGTCGGTCATCTGCTCCTTGATGCCCTCGTACATTTCCTTTGCGGTTAATTCCTCGTCAAAATATCCCGATGTATAATTCATACAGACGATATGCTTTTCGTCAATTCCGCTTTGGATAAGCTCCTCCCGCAGCATTTTTAAAATTGTGGATTTTCCGGAACGCCTGATCCCCGCAAGAATTTTTACCAAGGGTATATCACGATAGGTTTTCAGCGTTTCCATATATTTCGGCCGTAAAATCATTTGCTTTCCCTCCCGCTTCTAAGCTGTATTATACCGAAAAACTTCCCCAAAATCAATACTTTTTACTCTCAATCCGAAAAAACTTTCCAAATCGGCGGAGTTTTTACGCAATATATGTATAAGATGTTCCGCTGCGGCGGGGATTGGGTCTTTGCACAAATTAGGATAGCCCGCCCCTACGGAGATTAGCCCACATGAGTGCGCCCTACAACAGTGCATGTGATTATCTGTTCAACATTAACAAAATCCTCGTGGCGTTTATGGTCAAAAGGGCAATTTTGCGTATGATTGTGAACTTTTTTTAAATAAACCTTGAAAAAATTGATTTGATTAATTATAATGGTATTAACCGAAATTATGGGCAAGTCTGCTTATTCACGCCTGAGTTTCAGAGTTCCAAAAATAAAAAGGGGATGAAATTTATGAAGATTATGAAAAAGAGCTTGTGCGTTATACTCTCTCTTCTGTTCATTATGACCGGTCTGTCTGCCGGCATAGTGGCTTTTGCGGCTGATGCAGCCACATCTGCGGAATATACGAGTCTTGCTCTTGCATTCTTCAAGTATAGTACGTCCACGTCCGGCGCTACAACCACTTATACCATAAACACCGATTCCAACGGCTTCCCGTCGTTGACTATCGTGGGCGATATGGATCAGTATGAGGTAAGCAACGAATCCGGCGATTACGAGTACGCCGACGATTCGGGCAGCGCAATCCGTGCCATTTCCTACACTCATACCGTAACGGCTAAGGACAACTCCACCAACCAGATTTGGAATGCCGCAAATACTTATCTGGGCATTGCAAGCACCCTTATGAGCTATGAGTACGGCACGGGCAACTACACCGTACCTATGGTTACCGATGCTGTGGCGGATACTCTTAAAACCGTTAAGCTTAACGGCGAGTATCTTTTCCTTGACGGATATACCTATATCATTGACGCTTACGGCGATTTCGTGGGCAGATCCGTTGACAAGACCTACACAGTTAAGAACGGCGAGGCGAGCTATTATTCCGACTCCTCGGATGACGTTATTTTCTATGACGAGTACGGCAATACCGGCACCCTTTCCGAGCTTTTCTCAAACACGAGAACAACCTCATCGGGCAGAGAGATTGACCTCTCCACCATTAACGAGGTTACGCTTTTCGAGGCGTGCAATGTTAAGACCGTTCTCCAGTATTTCAGCGGAAATATGACCACCGTCAATTCCGGCAACTGGTTCCATGACTTTGTGTTCAACGTCTACACCGATGTTGAAACCGTTCTTATCACAGAGACTCTTCAAAACAGAAATCTCACCATATACAACCGCACGGTTACATGGACCATGAACAGAAGCTATGACGAGTCAGGAACAAAGGCTCAGTATTACAACAACGGTTATGTTATTGATGCCGCCGATACAACAACGGACACCACAAGAATGGAGTTGACAAGCCTCCAGGGTGTAATGAACAACTATTTCAGCAAATACTATGCCGACGGCGTTCTTGCCGCAACCACCAACGACGATTTGTTAAACGGCTATTATGCGGACATAATGACCTATTACGATACCTTCGAGTCCATTTCAAACGAGGCGAAGATTGCCGTTTTCGGTGCGGACGCCTACAGCTACATGAACCTTGTAACTCAGCTGACGCCTATTATCGGCAATACTTCTCTTGACGAGTACACTCCCAGCCATACATACGAAAAGTACGTTGACTCAAGCGGCAATAACGTTACTTATGAGGTTACTACCGAAAAGGTTACCACTATCGTACAGACTCTTGACAACCTGCTGCAAAGCACAAAGGTTGGCGATATTATCAAGCTGTTTATAGACGTCAGTGATGATCCCGATTCCGTGCTTTTCGGCGTTGAGGCAAACACCGCTCAGGAGGTTCTTGTTCAGATTATTCAGTATTATCTTTTCTCGGATGATGTTCTTAATCTTGTTATTAAATATCTTTACTCCACTGTATGTAACCTTATTGACCAGTATATAACCGATGATTTTATAAACGGTGCTTTAGGAAATTTAACCGGATCCTCCGCTTTAGACAGCTTAATAAACTCCGTAATTCTAGCAGTTGCTAATACCGGAGATGGATGGCAGGCTCTTATTTACGGCGCATTGATAGGTAATCCGGATATAGCGCTTACTCCTGCAGGTATCGCCTATATTTGGGCGACTACCGATGGTTACTTGAACACGGGCAATACCGAGTTTGATACGATTATGCAGAATAATCATGATGTTCTTAAGGCAGCAAACGGCGGCGTAAGTAGTGTGGCTAAAGGCGGATATACAACCGACGATTACAATGCCATAGGTACGGAAACAGATGAATACTGCGGAGATCGTTGGAAAGATGTTGATTACGATAAGCTTGTTTGGAATATAAACGGTGATCAGGATAAGTTTTTAACATATCTTGATGCTGTCCTTGCTCCTATTGCCCCCCTGCTTGACGTTCTTCTCGGAAATCAGGAAATGAAGCTTGAGATTGGTGCTTTAGGATTCGATTTATATCTTGTGCTTAATAACATAGCTCTTTATGATGATGTGCTTGTTCCTCTGCTGGAAACTTTGGGAATAACAGATCTTTGCCCTGTAAGCACATTTGAAACATACGCAAGTGCTGTTAATTCAGGTAATAGAACTAAAGATGATATTGAAACATTCCTTAATGAAGGACTTCTTAATCCAATACTTAATTGGGTAACAGATGTTGTTCTTGCAGATCCTATTACTGTTATCGCCGAGCTCCTTCCTAATCTGTCCTACTATTTGACTTCCGGACAGCTGGTGGAGTCTATAAAACAGCTTGATATTCCAATTGGTGTCTATTATATATTCAGTTGGGGAACAGTTTCCACTCTTAGTGTAGGCGACCTACTTGGCGATGCTCTTGACTTCCTATACTCAATCCAAGGCATACTTGACCTTATCGGTTTAAGCGTTGATACGGGAATAGCCATAGTGGGCTACTATGACCCGTCGGGCAACGGCAGAGTTTACCGGCCGGACGACTCCTACTATAACGCCGATACCATGACCGAAGAGGCAACAGGCGCCTACCTAAGCGCTAGCGGTGAAATGCAGATATGGAAGGACGGCGAGTTCACCACCTACATAACCGCCTATAACGACGACGGCTCATATTCCGATTACGCAATATTCAACGTTGTGGGCTACGCCAACTCAAGCGGCTATGTCGTAACGCAGCGTACCGAGGATCAGGTGTCAACTCACACCACCGAGGTTTACTATTATTACGAGTGGACCGAGCAATATGAAGACGGAGAAGAGTATACCATAAGAAGAACCACCGCGCCTACAGACGGCACGGAGTACACCCTTGTGCAGTCTACGGTCAACGCCACCTCCACAGCGGAGCTGCCCGCAATTATGGACTATAAGCTCCAGGCGTGCGGCACATTAACCACTACAACCTCCGCACGTACTTCAAGCTGGGCGCTAACCAATGAAAACGGCGAATCCGAAACATGGGCTGCCTATACAAGAAAGTATATCAAGCTTGAAGCCTCCTCAGGCGAGGAGACCTCCGGTCTTGTGCTGCTCTATGTGTTCCGCTACCTGTTCTGCGCTCTTGAGTACAGAGCCTACTCCGATGGTTCGTTTGTCGGCGATTACTCAATCCTTGACGCTATCAGCGGATTAAGGGACATCCTTGAAAGCGAGCTGTTCAGCGGATTTAAGCTTCAGGATATTATCGACAATATCGCCCTTGAACCCGATGAGGCAATAGCGGCGTTCTACGAGCTGTTCTATCCCAATGAGACCGGCAGCATGTACACAGTTGACGCCAACGGCAAAGTTGTCAGCGGTTCCGATTATGTCTATGACATGGATTACGTCAACTACTACCATGATGAGATTATGGCGGCTGTTAAGGAAACGGGAGATACAACCTACGGCTCCTCCGTCCTTTACACAGAGTATTGGACCAAGGAAAACAGCGAATATGTTATCGACAACCTTGACGATATGATTGAGGACGTTCTCTCAATGCTTAAGCTGGACGTTCTGGGCAGCAGCTTTGACTCCATCGGCGGATTCCTTGAGGATCTCCTGGATCAGTACCTGTTCAACAATGAAATGCTCAGCACCATAGCAGGCGCTCTTTACGGACTTCTTGACAGCATAGACTCCTTCGATCTTTCGGGACTTCTCGATGCGGTGTTCGATATCGATTACTCAAAGAAGACCCTTGCAAAGGCTCTTGATTACGAGTTCGGCACAACGGTTGAAGTTTCACAAATGCTTACCATCCAGAGTGGTAACCAGGGCAAAACGGCATACGATGATACGACCTTCTACCATGTGGACACTGTTACCGATGTGGGCACAGGCGGGGATATCGTAATCTATACCTCATACGACTGGGGCTTTGACAACGAGACTGTTACGGCCAAATACTCCAATTCTGAAATATTCCTCAGGGGCTTGTCCGCAATACTTTCACCCTTCTCAATCATTATTGAGTATCTCCTTTGCGGCGAGGATCTGTCACTTCTTGAAGTTATCACAATCCCCGGCTACGACACCTACTACTACGCATGGATTCCCTTTATGGAAGCTCTCGGAGCGGATCAGGATCTTCTCTCCTACGATCAGTACTATGAGAAGGTATTTGCCGGCACAAACGAAACGACTCAGAACTGCGATGCGTTCTACTATCTCCTTAAGCCCATTATGAGCTTTGTTGACAACCTTATCGCATCACCCGTTGAGTTCCTGTTCGATATTATTCCCAATGTTATGTTCGTGCTGTCTATCGGCGGCTTGAATGACATACTAAACAACCTGCTTCACTTTGCGTACGTACTGCTTGACATGATTCAGCCCATTTACGATGTTTACCCCTTGCTGAACAGCCTGCTGTCCAACATCCGTATAGGCGATATCGTACTTAACATTGCCATTCCTCTTGACTTTGACTTCAACCAGCTTGTAAACGACTTGATTGAAGGACTGTTAGGCGACCTGCTCTCATTTGATATTGAGAACAAAAATATCGTTTTAGGCACCTATGAGGCGGAGGAAGAGGTATTTGTACCGACCCTTGACGATGAGGGCAATGAGCAAATCGATGAGAACGGCGCAGTAATCGGCGAGTATGTGACTCAGACCGTTACAAAGGAACAGTACGCTGTAGGTACGCTGAATATCACGCTGCCGTACATCGACCTGACCACCTTCTGCGCAGGCACAGTAACGGAGATGGTATCTAAATCCTATAACCTCATAATTTACCTTGACTCCTCCGGCGGTGCGGATCTGCTGACCTTGCTGCTGCGTCTCGTAGTTGACACGCTGTTCTATGAGGACAACGCAATGAATATTGCCGACTTCCTAATAGGCTACTGCCAGCTTGACGATGAGTACGACAACGACGATTTACTGATTGAGATTTTCACTTACCTGAACTCCGAAGCCCTTAACAATGATTATCCCGACAAGACATTGAAGCTCCTCTATACGGTTTATTCGGTGCTTGTTCAGATAACCGGCAACTTGGGCTACAGGTTCCAGAATGTTGACTTCAGCATTATCGATATGTTCAGCGATATGAGCAATATCACAAGCTACATCACCGCTCTTATGAACGCAGGCGAAAGCAGCAACAGCACACTTTCAGGCTTTGCGCTGTTGATAGAAAAGCTGAGGGCCTTCTTCCAGGCAATTGTGGACTTCTTCAGAAGCCTGTTCGGAATGTCGTAAAACCGACAAAATTGTATTGAGCCGTGTCCTGCGGCTCTGTACAGCGGATAAATAAAAATTTCCCCGAGACAAAAAAGTCTTGGGGATTTTTTTAAAAGGTCTTGACAATCGAATTTCTTTTGTGTATAATTAATACATAAGGTGTACCCGATTATTCGGTCACTCCTTTGTAAATTTATTTGTGATTGCAGATATCCGTTCGGTGTTTTAAATGCCGGCGGTTATTTGCTTTTAATGTGAAAAATGTGAAGTACAGCTATTGACAATTGAATTTCTTTCGTATATAATAAAAATGTAAGGTGAAGCCGATTAAACGGTTACGCCCTCACGAAACTTTTTTGTGGTTAAAATAACCGCTCAGTTCTGAAGACTGTGAGCGGTTATTTCTTTATAGATACTATGTATCCCGTTGCAAACAATAATATGATAACTGTCATAACAAGGTATTCCATACTATCACCCCCTAACGAGGGCAAAGAGTGTAACCGCTTCGCTAATCGTCAACACCTTACTTGCACATTATATCCTGAATTTATTTGATTGTCAACAATAAATATGATTATAATACACAAAACTTCTGCGGTTAAAAATAACTGTTGGTATTTTAATGTCGGCGGTTATTTGCTGTTTAGTGTGAAAAATGTGGAGGATAACTATTGACAAACGATATGTATTTGTATATAATAAAGATGTAAGGTGAAGCCGATTAAACGGTTACGCCCTCAAGAAGCTAAAATGGTTAAAAATAACCGCTCGCTATGCCAAAGGACGAGCGGCTATTTCTTTATGTTGCTGTACGGGTTATACACTTCTCCCGTAGGGGCGGACCCGTGTGTCCGCCCGCAAAGGGCGTTAGCCCTTTCCGATAAAAAATATAATCATTTAATTAAATCCGTGAGGATTTAACATAATCTTGTGCAAACATTGATTGGTCAAATTCTTACGAATTTGATTACGGAAATTATAATTTAATAAGGAAGCCGCAAGCGGCTTGCGGGCGGACACATGGGTCCGCCCCTACAGCGATAAGCCCACATGGGTTCGCTCCTAAGGCGGACTATTTTATTTTGTGTAAAAAACAACCCGACCGCAAATGCAGCCGGGCTTTTTCTTTTGTTAAGGTTATGAATTATTTACAATCTCATAGGCGTTTTCGGAGGACAAGCCGTCCATGACCGTGCCGATATCCTCACCATTTACGGTAAAGTAAACGCTGTAATCGCCCATATTTTCCTGAATTGTCTTTGTCATGCTGTCCATCATAAAGGTTCTCAGTTCCTCTGCACTCTCAAAGGTGAAGCCGGAATTTGCTTCCGAATAATCACCGGTATAGAATGCCGACTCTTCGGACCAGTCGATTTTAACGGTTTTGCCGTCGGTGTCGGTTTCGGCTGTAATTCTGAATTTCAGTCCCGACCAGCCGGTCATACCTGCGGCAATTCTTTCAGGCGTATATGTACCGCCGTAGAAGGAGAACTCGTTTGTTCTTGTTTCGCTTGCCATAACTCCGTAAAGAGTGCCTGTAACCTTTTCGCTGTCGCTGTCGGATGAAACAGCCGATACGGTCTCTGAAGCGGACTCCGCAGTGGACTCCTCGTCACCGTCCGATGATGTGCAGGCGCAAAGCCCCAATGCAAGGAGCAGTGTGATTATAAGCGCTGTTATTTTTTTCATTAATAACAATCCTTTCCTATGTATTGCTTTAATTATACCATATACATTCCGAAAAATAAATACTTAATTGAAATTTGTTAAAAAATAAGCGGTATGATAAAATGTCACACCGCTTTTGTATTTTATTCGGCTGAAATAGGATCCGTTTTGTAAATGAACATACAGCTTGTATCCATGTAGTCCGCAGCATCGGTGAAAATGCTGTAGTCGAATTGCAGCCATTCGTCCATTCTCAGCACCAGCTCTTTAGCGTCTCCCGTCAGCTCGGAAACATCCGTATCGCCGAGAGAGCCGGTTGATGAGATTATCGAGTCCAGCACTCCGGATAAATCCTCCATGTCCTCCGACGCCATAAGCTGAGATAAAATATTC
The DNA here is from genome assembly GCA_021200555.1 of Clostridiales bacterium. Classification (GTDB taxonomy): domain Bacteria; phylum Bacillota; class Clostridia; order Oscillospirales; family Acutalibacteraceae; genus UBA1081. The sequence continues at coordinate 12,319 of JAJQGK010000028.1, forward strand.
AGCGCCTCTTGATTTTCGTTAAGATAATTTATCAGCTCGTCCAAGGACTCCAGGGTTTCCGGCAGATTTTCCAGCTGCGCCGCAACGGTGGGATCGCTGAGGGCTTCGGACATCCCCTCCAAAATGGGCATTACGTCCGAAAGTCCGGTGGAAAGCTGGAGCATTGAATCCACCAGCGACTGTAACGCCGGAACGTTTGACATCAGGCTGATAAGATTTTGCATTTCCTCAGAGTCCAAGGAGTTCATAAATTCCGTAAGTATTTCGATATTTTCAGGCGTCATAAATTCGGAGAGAGCCTCCAGCAGCTCCCTGTTGTCCTCGTAAAGTGAAATTCCCGAGTCAAGAGCCTCCATCATTTCATTGAGAGAAGTGCCGTCTGTTATGAAATTTGCCAAGACCTGGTTGGGATCTATCGTGTCTAAAATATCCTGTAAGTCCTCGACCTCATTGAGAACGTCCATTACGTCCTGAAGAGTTGAGGGCAAATCCATATCAAGGCTCAGAGCCGACAGCGGAAGCACGGCGTAATATGTGTCTCCAAGGCTGAAATCGGTTACTGTTGCGGAAACGGTGAATGTTTCGGGGAATGAGAAGTCCTCAAAGCCCGCAATATCGAGAGCGGACAGGTTTAAGCTTTCGTTCAGACCGGGCATTCCTGCGAGAACCACGACCTCATAGCTTCCGCCGCCGATTGACAAGCCGTTTGTAACTTCAATGTCGGAAAATTTTTCATATGACAGAACCATTCCGCCCGCAACAGCCAGCGGAGCGTACATGGTTACCGTTTGCCCGTCAATTTCAACTTCCTTTGAAATGTTGCTTTTCATTGTGACTTCCATTCGGAATTTACCGCTTTGTCCCGCAAGCTCCTCCGGAGTTATCTCCGCATCGTTAAGATAATATTTTACGCTTATGTCAACGGGCAGATCGGCGTCGGTTTCACCTTCGTAATAGACGTCCGACGTTGTCATATGCCATGTTAAATTGCCGTTTTCGGCTACGGAGGCCGCCTGACCCTTTGTGACCGTGAAGTCCGTAAGTGTGGTTCTGTCCGTTATCCGAACCTGACTTTGATCTGCATGGAGCCAGTCTGAAACAGTGATTTTTTTCGTATTTCCAAGGCTGTCAAGGTTGACATAAACAGTCTCGCTTTTTGTAACGTTTTCGGTGGTTGCGTTGTATTCGGTAATCGATGCGGACTCGCTTTCGCCGGTGGAGGTTTCTTCGGTAACGGTATTGCTGCCGCACGCCGTGAGGAAAACCATCGCAGCCGTAAGACAAACGGCAATGCCCTGCTTTATTTTTGTATTTTTCATATAAAAATTCCTTTCTCAGTGTGGATTAAATCAGTCTTCGTTTTCGTCATCCGATTGCTCCGATCGGCTCATGGCTTTTTCTATTTCCAATGCGGCCTCGTCTGTCAGCTTATCCGCCACAAGCTCGGCAGGCACGGGCTTTGCTTTTGCTTTTTCCTGCTTTTTTTGCAGCTTTGCGGCTTTTTTCTCCGCCTTTTTTATCTGCTCTTCAATCTTTTCAAGCAGAGGACTTGTAATTGACGTGGGATGATTTTTGCCCACACGCCAATTTACGGTGGTTTTATTGATCAAGCCTTCGCAAATTACAAGAGTCGGCGTCAGGAACAGCATTATTACAAGAGCGCTTATAATCGAACCTCTCGCCAGCATTGCGCATATTGAACTGACAAGATCGATGTCGCAAATCAGATATACGCCGAATGTTGCGGCGAAAAACACAAGAGCGCTTTGGAAAATTGACTTGTGAGCGGAGTCTGCGGCAGCTTGCATGGCTTGCTTTTTTTTCGTGCCGCGGCTCAGCTCCTCTCGGAAGCGTGTTGTCAGCAAAATTGCGTAATCCACCGTTGCTCCAAGCTGAACGCAGCTTATAATCGTTGGCGTGATAAAGCATATTTCCTCGCCCATAAGATATGAAATTGAAACGTTGATCCAGATTGCCAATTCAATTGACAGCACGAGAATAAACGGAATTGATATTGACTTGAATATTATTGCGATTAAAACAAATATTGCGGCAATGGAAATTATGTTCGTAATTATGAAATCCCTGTCGGCAACCTCAATCAAATCCTTATACATTGGGCCTTCGCCGGTTAAAAGGGATGAGGAGTCGTAGGACTTAAGCAGAGCGGTCAGCTCGTCAACCTGAGCGTTGCACTCATCCGTGGCGGGGGAGTAGACGGAATTGACCATTATCATCTGCTTACCGTCGGCAACGAAAATGCTTTTGACCGAATCGGGCAGAATATCCTGTGAAAACGCTGTTCCGAGAATGGAATTTAAGCCCAATACGCTTGAAACGCCCTCTACTTCGCCTAAATCCGAAAGGAGCTGCAGCTTTTCGCTGCTGTCCATGGAGTCGTCAATTATGGCAAAATACGTGCTTGCCATGTTGAAATCTTCCTTTAGTACGTCCAGCGCCTGAATGGAGTCTATATCGTCTGGAATTGCATCCATCATATTGTAATACTTGCTTACGTTTTGCTGCCCTATCCAGCTCGGTACAAGGAGCAAAACGAATATAACCGCAAATACGGGCTTGAATTTCAGCGTAAATTTATTTAATCCCCGGAAGGACGGAACAATGCTCTTGTGCCTTGTTTTGTCAATAAGCTTTTCGCACTGTAGAATAAGAGCCGGCAGAACAATCACAACCGTAATTATGCCGAACAGAACGCCCTTTGCCATAACAAGACCTATGTCAAGCCCTAAGGTCAGGCTCATAAAGCACAGCGCAAGGAAACCGAAAATTGTTGTAAGCGAGCTGCCTGCAAGGGATGTAAAGGTGCTTGTGATTGCCTTTGACATAGCGGCTGCATGAGTGCGGTATTTCGGCTTTTCCTCTGAATATCTGTCCATAAGAAATACCGAATAATCCATGGTAACGCCCAATTGCAGAATTGCCGCAATAGACTGCGTTATAAATGAAATTTCTCCAAACATAAAGTTTGTTCCCATATTGTAAATTACCGCCATTCCCAAGGCGATAAGCAGCACAATCGGGAGAATAAAGGAGTCCATTGTCAGCGCCAGAGCAATGAGCGCCAACACAATTGCGATTGCTACGTATTTTGGAGCCTCGGTTTCCACAAGAACGCTTAAATCATATGTTACCGCAGAGGTTCCGCTCATTAAGCACTGCTCAGGCATAAGGTCCTTTATTTCGCTGATTGTGTTCAGAGTTTCCTCGGATGCGCCGGAAGCCCTGAACTGCACCAACATCAGTGTGCTGTCTCCGTCGGCGCTGTAAAGCATGGAGGTCACCGACTCGGGAAGCATTGACATAGGTATCGGAGACTCAAGCACAGAGCCCAGCCACAGCACTCCTCGGACATTGTCCAAAGCTTCAATATTATCTCCCAATTCGGTCATTTCGTCCCAGGTCATATCGCTCATAACAATTATTGACATGGACGCTTCGTTAAATGAGTCGTCAAGAATTGCTATTCCCTGTGATGAATCCAAATCGTCGGGCAGGTACGACAGAATGTCATAATTTACGCCTGTTAAAAGAAATCCTATTGCCGACGGAATAAGCAAAAGCACCGCAATCAGGATAACAGTCTTTGGGTGCGAGGTTATCCCGCGGGCTAATTTATTTATCAAAAACAATCACCTTTTCTCTCTTTTTCTCCAAATGCATATATACATAATCTCGTTATGATTATACAAATTCCCAATGTTTCAGTCAACATACAAAATTTAAATTTTGAATATTATATTTACAAATACAAATAAAATGTCTAAACGGTCAGACGAAAGATGTAATTTAAAGTAAAAATTCAGGCGTTTTTTCTGCGGTAAAAATGTGATTATGTTAAAATGTCCGATAAAACGGACTTATAAAACTTAGTGAAGAAAATGCTCTTGACAAACCGAACATTTGTTTGTATAATAAGCGTACAGAACAAACATTCGATTAATTCAAATAAATGTTTCATAAGGACGGGAATATTCCATTTGAATCGGCGTAATGTGAATTCAAAAAAATTGAAAGGAGAGATATTTATGAATTTGGTTTCTGTTGAAAATTACAAAATACTTGAGGATCCGGCTGCTCGGGGCGAATTTAGAAAAATCGATCTTGAGTGTTCCTCTTGTATGTACGAAGCCGGAAAAATCGCCGTTGAAGACGTTCTTTGGGCTGTTATCAGAGACGAGCTGACGGAGCAGGAACAGAAAACAGTAATTCTTGCCTGGTTCAAAAACGAAAAAACCTCTCGGATTGCTGCTGAATTGGGATGTTCCGCCGAAAAAGTCAGAAGCTGCCTTAAAAAAGCAAAGAGCAAGATTTACGGCAGTCTGAAATATGTAGTGCTTTACGACAATATTTTGGGTGGCAGGGACAAGTTGCCCAAGGACTTCCACTTTAAAATCGTAAACTGCATAAACGGAAAGGAGCTGTTATCCTAAATATTTAAACGGCAAAGGTAACTTGTTTAATGAAGGAGTAATCGAGGCTTATTTTAAGGCTTCACAATTCAAACCGCTGCCGCATACTATGAAGTAGGACAACCGTAAAATCGGTATATTCGGTATGCAGGCAAGGCATAAGCGAAAAGCGGGACTTGCACGGCGGAGGAGAGCGGTGTGTTCATCGCCGTGCGTCTGCTGAATAATATATTATATGTAAAGGGGAGATTTTATGTCAAAGACAGTATTAAAAAAAGGCATTGACGTATCCTATGCGCAGGGTACGATTGATTTTACAAAGCTCAAGGGCAATGTTGATTTTGTGATAATCCGCTGCGGCTACGGCGGAGACTATTCAAGTCAGGACGACAAACAGTGGCTGAACAACGTCAAGGGCTGCGAGGACAACGGCATACCTTACGGAGTATATCTGTACAGCTACGCTACCACGACGGCAAAGGCAAAGAGCGAGGCGGCGCACGCCATAAGGCTCTTGAAGGGACACACGCCCGACTATCCTGTATTCCTTGACCTTGAGGAAAGCAGCATATCGGCGCTGGGTAAGTCGGCAATCCTGTCCATTGCAAAGACATTCTGCACGGCAATTGAAGACGCAGGATATACATACGGAACATATGCAAACAAGAACTGGTTCACGAACTATCTGACCGACAGCTGGTACGACACGCACACAAAGTGGATAGCGCAGTACAATTCAACGGTTACATACACGGGCAGCTATGATTTGTGGCAGTACTCAAGCACAGGCAAGGTTTCAGGCATAAGCGGCAATGTTGATATGAATTATTGCTACACGTCATTCATAAAAGGCGACGCAGACGGCAGCGGCAAGGTCACGGCTTCGGACGCAAGGACAATTTTGCGGGTTGCCGCAGGATTGGAAGACGGAACCGCCGCAGCCGAGGATAACCTTGATGTAAACGGTGACGGCAAAGTCACCGCCGCCGACGCAAGAGCCGCATTGAGAACAGCAGCAGGGCTGAGCAGTGATTAGTTTAATTTGCATAATTTTCCGTGAAACTCAATAGAATTTTATGATTGTACACACCTTGCAGCGAATTAATAATTAATAATTAATAGCTAATAATTGTTGGAAATTAAAGGGTTGTACGCGTTAAGCTTGAGCGAACGCAGCGAGCGGAACAAGCCCGAAGGGCTTCCGGAATTATTAATTATTCATTATTAATTATTAATCTCTACAGGGTGTGCAGGAATTAAAAATTTTTTTCCGGACTGACTGTAAAAAAGGGGAGGAAGTGAAAAATGAACATTGATATTAATACGATAAAGACAATTGCGGAGGTGCTTACGTCAATTTCCGTTATTTTCGGCGTTATATTCGCCTGTTTTCGGTGGTATATCAAGCAGAATAAGCAGGATGAAGACATTAAGGCAATGAAGGAGGAAAACGCCATGATTTGCTACGGGCTTCAGGCGTGTCTTGACGGGCTGGAGCAGCTTGGGGCAAACCACGCCGTAACCGCTGCAAAGGAAAAGCTTGAAAAGCATTTAAACCAAAGCGCGCATAAATGAAAGGATGATTAAAATGAACATATTAAATTACATTGTTGACAACGCCTTGATTTTGATACCGGTTTTGATTGTCATCGGGCAAATTGTCAAAAGCGTTGAAAAAATTCCCGACAAATGGATTCCCTTAATTCTTTTGCCTATAGGAATTTTAGGCGGCGGAGCGCTTGTGGGGTGGAACGCAGACGGGATAATTCAAGGCGTTCTCGTTACCGGTGCCGCTGTGTACGGGAATCAGCTTGCAAAACAGCTTAAAAAGCAGGAGTAAATCTCCGGCAATCCAATAGAATATCCCTTCCGCCGGTAATGCACTCGGCGGATGATATGGAAATTTTTGCGTAAAAATCCTCTTGACGGAATGAAAAAGGGAGAGCCGTAAGCCCTCCCTGCGCTATTTTATTTTTTGAGCGAAAGCAGTTTTTCAATCACCAGTTTTTCGACATATGGTGGGGGAGTTCGTTTTCCCCATTCCCAATCTTCAATAGTTCTTTTGGGTATTTCCAGCATTTCACTCATCTCTTGGCGGGTTAATCCTGCTGCTGTTCTTGCTTCTTTAATCGTCATGTTCTGTCACCGTTTTTTCTTCTTAAGGAGGATTTCCTGCAATTGAAATTTATTTGATAAGCGATTTGCCTGTCATTTCAGGGGGCTGCTCCAGTCCCATAATATCCAGCAGGGTGGGGCAGAGGTCGCAAAGCTTGCCGCCGTCTCTCAATTGGCAGTCCTTGTTGACAACGATGAGAGGAACGAGATTTGTTGTGTGCGCCGTAAAGGGCGAGCCGTCCGCTTCCATCATCTTGTCCGCATTGCCGTGGTCTGCGGTTATCAGCATAACGCCGTCCATCTTTTTTACCGCTTCAACCGTTCTGCCTACACATTCGTCAACCGTTTCCACAGCCTTGACCGCTGCGTCAAATACGCCCGTATGACCTACCATATCGCAGTTTGCGAAGTTCAGGATTACAGCGTCGAACTTTCCGCTTTCAATCTGCTCCACAACCTTATCGGTAACTTCATATGCGCTCATTTCCGGCTGTAAATCGTAAGTCGCAACCTTTGGAGAATTTACAAGGATCCTGTCCTCTCCCGGATACTGCTTCTCAACGCCGCCGTTGAAGAAAAACGTTACATGAGCGTATTTTTCCGTTTCGGCAATTCTGAGCTGCGTCATACCCTTGTCTGAAAGATATTCGCCGAAGGTATTGTCAAGGCTTTCGGGCTTAAATGCAACATGAACATTGGGCATTGAAGCGTCGTATTGAGTCATGCAAACATAGTAAAGATTTTTTATTTGCTCTCTCTCAAAGCCTGTGAAATCGGGATCTACAAAGGCTCTTGTTATCTCCCTTGCTCTGTCGGGACGGAAGTTGAAAAACACAACGCTGTCTCCGTCCTTTACAGGCTCGGCTTCCTCATTTACGGAGGGAACAACAAATTCGTCCGTTACGCCGTCGGCGTATGACTGCTCCATAAGCTCTTTGCCGCAGGTGAATTTTACGCCCTCGCACTTTGTAATGGCGTCATAAGCCTTAACGACTCTCTCCCAGCGGTTATCTCTGTCCATGGCGTAATATCTGCCCTCAATAGTGGCAATCTTGCCTACTCCGATGTCCTTCAGCTTATGGAAAAGCTCCGAAACGAAATCCTTGCCCGATGTGGGAGGAACGTCTCTGCCGTCCATAAAGCAGTGGATGAACACCTTTTCAAGACCGTATTTTTTCGCCATTTCAACTATTGCATAAAGATGGGTGTTGTGACTGTGAACACCGCCGTTGGACATAAGCCCCATAATGTGCAGAGCTGTGCCGTTCTTTTTGCAATTCTCCATAGCTCCCACCAGGGCTTCATTTTCAAAGAAATCCCCGTCCTCTATGGATTTTGTTATTCTTGTAAGCTCCTGATAAACAACTCTGCCTGCGCCGATGTTGGTGTGGCCTACCTCGGAGTTGCCCATCTGACCGTCGGGAAGACCTACGTCAAGGCCCGATGCGCCGATTAAGGTGTTGGGACAATCTGCGAAAAGCTTGTCAAGATTGGGAGTTTTGGCGGCTTTAATGGCGTTTCCGTAGGAGTCCGGATTGTTGCCGAAGCCGTCCATTATACATAAAACATAAGGTTTTTTCATTATTTGATTGCGCTCCTTTTTGCTGCGGAGGCTCATAAGCCGATTTATTTGGACGCAGCCTTTACGATTACGGAGAAATCTTCCGCCTTAAGAGATGCGCCGCCGATAAGTCCGCCGTCAACATCTTCCTTGGAGAGAAGCTCGTCTGCATTTTTGGCGTTCATTGAGCCGCCGTACTGAACCACAAGCTTATCGCCCGCAGCCTTGCCGTACAGCTCCGCCACACAGGCTCTGATCTCGTGATTTACCTCGTTTGCCTGGTCGGCTGTTGCGGTTTTGCCCGTGCCGATTGCCCAAACAGGTTCGTAAGCGATAATAATATTGTCAAGCTCAGCCTCCGAAACGCCGCCGAGAGCGATTTTGGTCTGCATACGCACAACCTCTGCGGTAATGCCCTGCTCCCTCTGCTCAAGATATTCGCCTACACAGAGGATAACAGTAAGACCTGCGTCAAGAGCGGCTCTTACTCTCTTTTGAACGGTAACGTCCGTCTCGCCGAAGTACTGTCTTCTCTCGGAATGGCCTACAATAACGTAGGGAACTCCGATTTCCTTAAGCATTTTTGCGCTTATTTCTCCGGTATATGCGCCGCTTTCCGCCCAGTGGCAGTTTTCAACGCCGATTTTGATGTTCGAGCCTTCCGCAGCCTCCATAGCCGCAAAAACGTCAACATAAGGCACACACAGAACCACGTCGCAGTCTGCGTCCTTTACAAGGGGCTTCATCTCCTCAATGAGAGCCTTTGCCTCAGAGGGAGTCTTATTCATTTTCCAGTTACCAGCGATAACTGCTTTACGAAGAGCTTTGTTCATATTAATTTACTCCTGTGATTATTTATTGTCAATACAAGCAATGCCGGGAAGCTCCTTGCCCTCAAGGAACTCAAGAGAAGCTCCGCCGCCTGTGGAAATGTGAGTCATTCTGTCGTTAAAGCCAAGCTTCTTAACAGCCGCCGCAGAATCGCCGCCGCCGATAATTGAAACAGCACCGTTGTCGGTGGCCTCCGCTACTGCGTTTGCAACGGCAATTGTGCCTGCCGCAAAGTTGTCCCACTCGGAAACGCCCATAGGTCCGTTCCAGATAACGGTGCCTGCGCCTATGATTGACTTTGAGAAAAGCTCCTGCGTGGTTGCGCCGATGTCAAGTCCCATCCAGCCGTCGGGAATAGAGTCGGAGTAAATACGCATACAGGGTGTGTCGGGCTTGTACTCACGGCCGATAACATTGTCTACGGGAATAAGGAAGTTTACGTTCTTTTCCTTAGCCTTTGCCATAAGTCCCTTTGCAAGGTCGATTTTGTCCTCCTCGCAAATTGACGTGCCTACTGAATTGCCCATTGCGCGCATAAATGTGTATGCCATTCCGCCGCCGATGATAAGAGTATCGCACTTTTCGATAAGGTTTTCGATAACGCCGATTTTGTCGGAAACCTTTGCACCGCCTAAGATTGCAACAAAGGGCTTCTTGGGATTTTCAAGAGCATTGCCCATTATGTCAACCTCTTTCTGCATAAGGTAGCCGATAGCGGACTCCTTAACGAAAGCTGCAACGCCGGCTGTGGAGGAGTGAGCTCTGTGAGCTGATCCGAAAGCGTCGTTTACGTAAATATCCGCAAGAGAAGCGAATTTACGGCTTAATTCCTCGTCGTTCTTTGTTTCGCCCGGCTCAAAACGCACGTTTTCAAGGAGCATTGCCTCGCCGTCCCCGAGTGAGTCTGCAAGAGCGTGAGCTGAGTCGCCCACTACGTCGGAGGCAAGCTTAACTTCCCGGCCGAGATACTTTGAAAGGCACTCTGCAACGGGAGCCATTGAAAATTCGGGATTTACCTGACCCTTGGGTCTGCCTAAGTGAGAGCAGAGAATAACCCTTGCTCCCTTTTCCAGAAGATATTTGATTGTGGGAAGAGCGGCTACAACTCTTTTGTCGCTTGTGATTACGCCGTTTTCCATTTTAACATTGAAGTCGCAGCGGACAAGTACTTTTTTGCCGGCAACGTCAATGTCTTCAATTGTTTTTTTGTTTAAAAGGCTCATTGTTTTATCTCCTTAAAATTATTTTTATGCTTAAGATACCACTCTATATTTTATAATATTGTGAAAGAATTATCAAGTAGCAATTCTTCCAAAACACATAAGCCAAACTGCGGTTATTTGATTAAATTTCAATAATCGGAACAATCGGAGCAGACAGCCAACCGCCGATAAAATTCCGCCCGCCCGCCAAGTACGCCGCTTGCTTGACCTTTTTCCATTATCAAGGCGTTAAAGCGTTAAAAAGAAAAAAGCATATACCAAGGTATACGCTTTAAAAGTAAGCACTGATTAAATCGAGTGCGTCGGATGCGTAGAGAATTTTTTGCAAGACAAGGAACAAAGCACAAGGAATACCGGCGTATGAGGGGCTTTGTGACGATGCATTGCGGAAAATGATCAAGCAAGCGGCGTGCTCAGCCGTTAGGCGTGATTTAATCAGTGGTTACTTAAAAAAACAACCACCCTATTGGGTAGTTGAATTGATTCCGGCATCGCCCTATCTTCCCGGGCCGCTTCCAGCCAAGTATTGTCGGCACTGCAAAGCTTAACTACTGTGTTCGGGATGGGAACAGGTGGAACCTTTGCGCCAAAGACACCGGATATTAACTTTCCAGAGGTGTTACTCCCTGAAGACAAGAATTATTATATCACTGTTTTCTGAAAAGTCAATAGTTTTTTTTAAAATTTTTTGATTTTTATTTTGACGCTGAAATTTCGGTTTAATTGTCAAAATTTTTGTGCAAAATTAATCCGTATCCGTATTCTTGAGAACCTTTACGATTTCGCCTACAAAAATTTTATGATAATCCTTTTCGGTGTAGCAGTCCTCGATTGCGCTGTCGTAAAAATTCTCCGGCATAAATTCCGTTTTTGCTATCTTTTTGCAGAGCAGAACCGTTTTTGCCTCGCCGCAGTAAACAAATTCTCCGTCCGTTTCGGGAGTAAGCCCCGTCTCCTTGAATTTGTCGTAATCTCTTCCCGATTTGCTTCCGAAGAAGCCCAGCTCCTTTTTGCGGCTGCCGTCAAAGAAGCTCACCGTGAAGTAATCGCTTTTTTCGCAAAATTCAAGGGTGTACCTTTGCGGACGGACAAACACGAATGCCGCCGGCTTGCCCCATATCTCTCCCATGGCGCCCCAGGACACGGTCATGCCGTTGAAGCCTCCCGTCTTGTCTCCCGCCGTCAGGATAGCCCATCCTTTGTCAAAAGCGTTTACCGGGTTTAAATTAAGCTCGTCAATTGAAATTTCTTTCATTGCCATAAAAACATCTCCTTTTTATATATTATACATTATATGTCAAGAGGGCGGAAAAATTTATTTGTATATTAGCTCGTTAAATTATTGACAAATTTGTAAGATTGCATTATAATGGTTAAAAATAAACTAAAAAGTTTAAAATTTAAAATAATAAGGGGAGTATTATTTTGAACAGTTTCGGTGAAGTGTTAAATAAGAGCCTTGAGGAGGCCGGAATTTCGCAAATTGCCGCAGCAAAAGCAGCCGGAGTCAGCAGAGCCATGATTTACAATATTATCAATCTGCCTGATAAGGCGTTGTCCGAGGGCAAATTTTTAAAAATGATAGGGGAGCTTCCATTTACCGATGCTCAGACGGAGCGGCTGCGAAAGGAGTATTACAGACCTAAATATCCGGACGGAGTAATCGAAAAGATTTACCGCATACGGGAATATATGGCGGGCGCGATCCCGGATATCGCAAGGACGAAAGATGATGATTTCGTTGGGGGGGGGGGGGGGGGTGGGGGGGGGGGGGGGGTGGGGGGGGGGGGGGGGGGGGGGGGGGGGGGGGGGGGG
>JAJQGK010000111.1 GCA_021200555.1 Clostridiales bacterium
ACAAGCACAAACAAATACGACTATGAAATCGGAGCGGTATCCGGCGCAATCCTTGAGAAGAGTGTTAAGACAATAGGAAGCGTTGCAGATACAGCGGCGGAAAGCACCACAATAGGCACAGCCGATATGGCAACAACAGAAGCGGCAGATGTTTCAACTACAGAAATTGCCGTTGATGTAAATCCTGCCACCGTAATCGAAATTCAGGCAGAGGAAATTACCTTAACCGCAAATACAAAGGTTACGGAGCTTGCAAAAACTCTTGACAAACAGGTAACGGTTACAAATACCGACGGATCGGAGCTTGAAACGGAGGCTCTCGTTGGAACGGGATGCAAGGTTCAGGTTTTGGATGACAGCGGAGAAATAGTTCTGGAGTATACCGCAGTGGTTCCTATGGATGTAGACGGAAACGGAAAAGTGACTGCCGCCGATGCGAGAATTGCATTAAGAGTTGCAGCGGGACTTGAAACGGTCGAAACATTTTATGCGGCTGCCGCAGATTGTGACGCAGATACCTATAATACTCCTTCCGATGCAAGAGCGATTTTAAGAAAGGCTGCAAATCTTGATTGATTTGGTTTAGCCGAAAATACACGGTCTTATTTTCACCAAATATACGGAATGCTGCCGTTGGATTAATTTCCTTCGGCGGCCTTTTTCGCATTATAACCGCCTTCGGAGTGCGAATTACACAAAAACAGCACAAACAGCCGATTGAAATAAGTCAAAATCAGATAAGACGCATTGAAATTATTCGGAAATCCTATTGATATTTATACTTTGATTATGCTATAATTTAAACAAATACAGCCTGTTATTGAATTGGAGGGTTCTATATGAATTATGAACAAAAATTAAGGGATCTGCACAGCTCCTTCGGCGAATGGTGGAGCTGTTTTGAAACGCCTAAGATGACGTCGGAGCTTTATCCTTATGATAAAATGTTTTCTCCGATTACCGTAAATACTCTTACGCTTAAAAACAGGCTTATAATGGCTCCAATGGGCAATATTTCCATGTGCGATGAAACGGGCCGTCCCAATATGAAAATGCTCAAATATTTTGAAGAGCGCGCAAAAGGCGGAGTAGGACTTATCACTACCGGTTTGATTCCCGTTTCCTATGGTATTGACACTTCGATTACAGAACGCGGGGACTTGACGTATTTTCCTCGAATTGACCGCTCACGCACCGTGTTCGCCGGCTGGAGAGATCTTGCCGCTATGTGCCATTCTCACGGCGCATCCGTTTTTATTCAGCTTACTCCCGGATTGGGCAGAGTCGGAAACCCTCAATGCCTTACCACTCAATACACATTCCCAAGAAGCGCTTCGTTTAATCCTAACTGGTATATGAGCGATGTACCCTGTATGAGACTTTCGGATTTAAGCCTTGAAAGAATTATAAAGCGAATGGGACAGAGCAGCGCCGATGCCAAAGAGTGCAATCTTGACGGTATTTATCTTCACGGTCATGAGGGATATTTGCTGGAGCAGCTTTCAAATCCCGCATTTAACCACAGAAAAATAGGCAAATTTTCCAATTATGAGACCTTCGGCATTGAAGCCGTTAAGGAAATAAGAAAGAGAGTGGGACCGAATTACCCCATTATGTACAGAATCGATCTCTCTCTTGCTCTTAACGCCACTTACAAGAGCAAAATGGACTTTGTCAATCCTCTTAACAAATTTAAGAATGAGAGAACCGTTGCGCAGTCGCTGGAGTATATGAGAAAGCTTGTAAAAGCGGGTGTAGATATGTTCGATGTGGATTTAGGCTGCTATGATAACTGGTGGTTGCCTCATCCTCCTGCGTCAATGCCCGCCGGATGCTTCCTTGATATTGCGGATATCGCAAAAAAATATTTCGAGGAGAATAAAATCCTGTCAAACAAGGGACTTCCAATTCCCGTTGCGGCTGTGGGAAAATTAGGCTATCCGGATCTTGCCGAAAAGGCTCTCAGAGATAATAAGTGCGATATGGTTATGCTTGGCAGACCTCTTCTTGCGGATCCCGAATGGTGCAATAAAGCGTATGCCGGAAAGGTTTCCGATATCAGACCCTGCATCGGCTGCCAGGAAGCGTGCTTTAACGAATTTATAGAAGGCGGACATCCTCAGTGCGCCGTAAATCCCAGAACTGCCTTTGAGGAAGAGTACCCCAGAGAAGTTCCGAAAGCGGATATAATAAAACATGTGGCAGTGGTCGGCGCAGGCCCTGCGGGAATTACCGCAGCGGAAACTCTTATCGCAAGAGGGCATTTTGTCGATTTGTATGAGAAAACCGATAAATTAGGGGGCAGTCTTGTTCCCGGATCTCAGGCAAAAATTAAATTTGACCTTGCAAATTATCTTGATTACCTTAACGGAGTGGTCGAAAAGCTCAAGAAAAACGAGCGTTTCAACCTGTACCTTGAAAACGCTCCCACGGCGGAGGATCTGAAATTAAGGGGATATGACTCAATAATCATTGCCGCAGGAACGAAACAATGCAAGCCGCCCATAAAAGGAATTGACGATGATAATGTGGTGTTTGCCGTTGACGTGCTTATGAATCCGGAGCTTGTTAAGAATGCTGAAAAAATAGTTGTTGTCGGCGGAGGAGTTGTCGGAACGGAAACGGCGTATTTCCTCGCTTACGAGCATAATAAAAACGTCAAGGTCGTGGAGATGGACAAATATATAATGAACCACGCTTTTACCGCCAACAGAGGGCATATTATACATTACCTTGAGGAAAAGGGCGTGGAGCTTATGAACTGCACGACGCTTAAAAAAATAGGCGGCGGAAAGGTTATCGTTTCTCAAAATAAAAACAAAAACGTGCCCAATCCCTACAATACATGGTCGCCCATACTTCCCGAAAATGTGGTGAACCCGCTGGATATGCTCAGACCGATTAAAAACGAGTGCTGCGAAAGAACGCTCGATGCGGATATGGTTGTCCTTGCATCCGGAGTAAAAAGCTCGAATGAACTGTATTATGCCTGCGTTTCGGAGCACGCCGCAAATGAAGTATTCAATATCGGCGACAGCTTCAGAAGCGGAAGAGTGTTTGAAGCGGTCAGAAGCGCTTACAGAAAATCGGTGTCTGTTTAACCTGCTGAAAATGTTTAAAGTCTTTTCGGAAAAATTATCCCCTTCGGGCGTTGACTTGTGACCTGATTATGCGGTATAATACTGTGCGGTGTTTTAACGATTTCGGAAAAATTTCAAGTAAGTGTATTATCGGTGATGCTATTGAAAAAAGATAAATTGGTACGCAGACTGCTGCTGTTTGCGTCATGCGCGTGCTTTGTGATTGCGGTATTACTTATAATATGGTCCTTCGTATCACAGATAAATTTTCTTGAGGAGAAATACGAGGAGTACATTCTTTGGCTGACGGATCTCGAATATCAGATTGCGGCAATTGATAACATATGGCTTCTTATACTTGTTATCCTGCTTATGTATTTCATCAAATCCGTCATTCCTCTGTACCCAATTTCTATTATTTGCGTAGCTGCCGCTATGGTTTTTTCAACCGTCGAGTCTTTTGTTATAAATATAGTGGGTTTAGTTCTGCTTTTCTCGGTGAAATATATTATGGGAGCAAATACCGGCGGCGGTAATACTCAAAGAGTTATACGGAAAAGCGGAATTGCAAGAAATATGATCGAAAGCGAAGGGAGGGGGAATCCTTGGGTTTTGCTGATTTTCAGA
>JAJQGK010000070.1 GCA_021200555.1 Clostridiales bacterium
CCCTTTGCGGGCGGACACATGGGTCCGCCCCTACGGCGGGCGATTTTAATTTGTGCAAAACACATGGATCCGCCCCTACGGCAGGCGATTTTAATTCCCGCACAGCCGTTGGAAATTTAATTATTAACTATTAATTATTAACTATTAATTAAACTTGAAAGGACGATAGATATGGACGACAAAACCTCAAGTCTGCGTCAAAGCTTCGGAGAGCTTATCGAAAAGGTGAAATCCTCCGATGAAATTGAGCAGCTTCGTGTTGAATTTTTAGGCAAAAAGGGGCACGTTTCGGCTCTTATGAGTCAGCTTAAAACAGTACCCAACGAGCAGAAAAAGGCTTTCGGGCAGTCTGTAAACCAACTTAAGCAGGAAATTGAAGGACAGCTTAAGGAGGCGCATGACAGGATTGCCGCTTTGGAGGAGCAAAGGCTTATAAATTCAGCCGAGGATTACGACGTTACTCTCCCTATGGACATCGACACGGGCTCATATCACCCTATAACCCTTGTTATGAGAGAAATTGAGGAGATTTTCCGCTCAATGGGCTTTACCGTTGAGGACTTCTCCGAGATTACGGACGATTACAACTGCTTTGAAGCCCTTAACATTCCCAAGCACCACCCCGCAAGAGATATGCAGGACACCTACTATTTAAGCAGCGGACAGCTTCTCAAAACTCACACCTCTGCGGCTCAAAATTCTATTATGAAAAAATACGGCGCTCCCTTAAGGGCTATCTTCCCCGGAAGATGCTTCAGGAACGAGTCCACCGACGCATGTCATGAGACTACCTTCTTCCAGGTTGAAGGAATTATGATAGACGAGGATATTTCAATTTCAAACCTTATCTACTTTATGAAAACAATGCTTTCCGAGGTTTTCGGCAAGGACGTTACCGTTCGTCTCCGTCCGGGCTTCTTCCCCTTTGTTGAGCCGGGCTTCGAGCTTGACATTCAGTGCCTTATATGCGGCGGCGAGGGCTGTCCCTCCTGCAAAAACTCCGGCTGGCTGGAGCTTTGCCCCTGCGGCATGATACATCCCAACGTTCTCAAGTACGGCGGAATCGACTCCGAAAAGTACACCGGCTTCGCTTTCGGCTTGGGTCTTACAAGGCTTGCTATGATGCAGTATGAGATTAAGGATATTCGCACGCTTAATTCGGGCAATTTAAAGGCTCTTTCGCAGTTTAAGGGTAAATAAGGAGGCAGAACAAATGTTTGTTTCAATGAATTGGATTAATGATTACGTTGATTTGAGCGGTCTTGATTTGGTTGAGCTTATTCACCGCTTCACTCTCTCCACCGCCGAGGTTGAGGATATTTACCTTAAGGGCAGCGACATTGACAAGGTTGTGGCAGGTAAAATTCTGTCCGTGGAAAAGCACCCGGACTCAAAAAAGCTTCACCTGTTAAAGGTTGACGTGGGAGAGGAAGTCCTTGACATAGTATGCGGAGCGCCCAACGTCAGAGAGGGTATGGTTGTTCCCGTGGCTCTTGAGGGCGGCAGAGTCTGCGCCGGAGAGATAAAGAAAGCCGTTATCGCAGGTTACGAGTCAAGGGGAATGTGCTGCTCCGAAATGGAGCTGGGCATAAGCGACGATCACTCCGGTCTTATGGAGATTGCGGATGACGTAAAAATAGGCGCCGACATTTGCGATATATACCCGATAAAGGATATTGTTTTTGAGGTTGACAACAAGTCCCTGACGAACCGTCCCGACCTGTGGGGACATTACGGCATTGCAAGGGAATTTGCGGCTATCACAAAGCGTCCCTTAAAGCCTATTCCCGTTGACGAAAGCGTCTACGAGGGCGAAGAGGTCCCCGTTGAGGTAAAAAGCGACCTTGTTTACAGATACTCCGCCTTGAGAGTTGAGAATATCACAAAGACGGTCAGCCCGGTGGCAATGCGTATCCGGCTTTACTACTGCGGCATGAGAGGCATTAACTTCCTTGCCGATTTGACTAACTATATAATGCTTGAAATGGGACAGCCTATGCACGCTTTTGACGGCAAAAAGGTTGACTCCATAGCAATAGGTACTCCCGCCGAAAAGGGCAAATTTACCACCTTAGACGGCACGGAGCGTGAAATTGACGAGAACACTCTTTTAATCTACAACAATGACGAGCCCGTTGCAATTGCGGGAATTATGGGCGGTCTGGACTCCGAAATTGTGGGGAATACGGACAGCGTTGTCATTGAGTCCGCCAACTTCAACGGCATAAGCGTAAGAAAGACCTCCTCACGTCTGGGACTGAGAACGGACGCCTCAATGCGTTACGAGAAAATCCTTGACCCGGAGATGACCGTTACAGCCATTCGCAGAATGATGAAGCTTATGAAGGAAACCGATCCCGACTGCAAGGTGGTGTCCTCTCTTGCGGACAAGTACGTCAAAAAGTACGAGCCTGTAGAGCTGAAATTCAACAAGGCTTACGTTGACAGGTACACGGGAATAGAGATCGGAAACGATATGATTGTTGAGACTCTTACGGATTTGGGCTTCGGCGTAAAGCTTGAAAACGATGAGTTCACCGTTGACGTTCCCAGCTGGAGAGCAACTAAGGACGTTACGATAAAAGCCGATATTATCGAGGAGATTACGAGAATTTACGGCTACGACAACTTTGAGATAACCACCACAAAAAGCCCTCTTCGCCCCGTCAGAGCGGAAGCGGTAAAAAGCGAGGACGCTCTTATCAAGGATTTGCTTGTAAACAAATTCAACCTTCACGAGGTTCACTCTTATATCTGGTGCGACGGCAAAAAGTACAAAAAGCTGGGCATTGAGGTGGAGGAGAACTGCCGCATTCTCAACATTCCCACTCCCGAAAACGGCACCTTGAGAAATTCAATGATACCCACCCTTTTGACAATGGTTTACGAAAACAAGTCCTACGCTCCCTCCTTCGGCATTTTCGAGTGCGGAAGAGTGGTTGACGGCTATCTTGAAAACGGCTATTGCAGAGAGAGAAGGCACTTGGGAATTGTGCTTTTCGATAAGGTCGGAACTGAAAAGGAGCTTTACTTCAAGACGCTCAATATGCTTAAATTCATCTTCAGCGACATTAAGCATGACGAGGCGGAATTTGCAAAGGCTGCGGAGGTAAGTCATCCTTATCAGCACCCGAAAAACACCGCTGTAATGTCCTACAAGGGCAAGAAGATTGGGGAGATGTTTACCCTTCACCCAATGAATAATCAGAAAATAGACAGGAACGCCGCAATCGTGTGCGCTGAAATAGACCTTGACGACTTCTTCGGAATTGAGGTTAAGGAGGCGGAATACAAGGATCCGTCAAAATTCCCCGCTATAGACTACGACCTGTCGCTGCTGCTGACAAAGGGCGAGAGGTTCGCCGATATCAAGACGGCATGGGAAAGCCTTAACATTCCCTCTCTTGCGTCGGTTAAGGTTATCGACATCTTTGACGTGGGCAAAGCGAAAAGCATGACCCTTCGCCTGTCCTTCTCGCTGCCCGACAGAACCCTCTCCATGGAGGAAACCCAAACTCAGGTTGACAGTATCCTCGGGGAATTGGGTAAAATGGGGATTGAACTTAAGAAGTAAACGGAACCGAATTATATAAAACTCTCGAACAATTTCGGGAGTTTTTTCTTTTCCCGCACGACTTAAAATCGCCCGCCGTAGGGGCGGACCCATGTGTCCGCCCGCAAGCCGCAAAGCGGCTTCCT
>JAJQGK010000055.1 GCA_021200555.1 Clostridiales bacterium
CAATTACATTATAGTTGAATACATATTCAATTGTCAATAGTTTTTTCAAAATTTTTTAAATTTTTAAAAAATTCTCCGCTTAAAGCGGCTTTTTCTCGGATTTTGAAAAAATAGTTGCATAAAATGAAAAATGGCTCTTTATTTTTTGTGAATTATATGTTAAAATAATTTGTGTATTTATATGATTTGAGAGGGAAAGGGTTATGGCGTCACCTTTGGCTGACAGAATAAGACCTATGACGCTGGATGAAGCGGTAGGACAAAAGCACCTTCTCGCAAAGGGCGCGCCTTTAAGGAACATCATAGAGTCCGGCATTATCCCGAACCTGATTTTTTACGGTCCTTCTGGAACGGGCAAAACCACCGTAGCCAACATTATCGCTGCGGCGACAAACAAAAAGCTGTGCAAGCTTAACGGCACAAACGCCTCCATTGCCGACATCAGGGGAATTGTGGCTCAGATTGACACGGTTGCGGCTCCCGACGGAATACTCCTTTATCTTGATGAAATTCAATATTTCAACAAAAAGCAGCAGCAGTCCCTTTTGGAATACATAGAAAACGGCTCTATCACTCTTATAGCGTCAACAACGGAAAATCCCTATTTTTACATATACAGCGCCGTTCTCAGCCGGTGTACGGTGTTTGAATTTAAAACGGTTTCGCCTGAGGAAACGGCTCCGGCGGTTAAGCGGGCTTTTGATTTTATGGCTCGCGACATGAACTGTGAGCTTCAGATTGAAGACGGCGTTATAAACCACATCTCCTATGCCTGCGGCGGCGACGTGAGAAAATCCGTCAACACGGTTGAGCTGCTCTGTCTCAGCTCCGATATGCCCAAGCCCGGGGAAAAGCGTATTATCACCCTTGAAAACGCCAAGCTTATATCACAAAAAACATCCATGCGCTATGACAAGGACGGGGACGAGCATTACGACCTGCTCTCCGCCTTTCAAAAGTCCATGAGAGGCTCGGATCCGGATGCGGCGGTACACTATTTGGGGAGAATTTTGGCGGCAAACGACCTTCCCTCGGCTTGCAGAAGACTTATGGTCTGCGCCTGCGAGGACGTGGGGCTTGCCTATCCTATGATAATACCCATTGTCCACTCAGCGGTGGAAATCGCCCTTAAGGTGGGACTTCCCGAAGCGAGGATACCTCTTGCGGATGCGGTTATATTGGTTGCCACGTCCCCAAAATCAAATACGGGCTACAACGCCATAAACAGCGCAATGGCTGATATTGAAAAGGGAAATTACGGTCCCATTCCCAGGAACCTCCAAAACAAGCACTTTGACGGAGAGGACGCTACGGTCAAGGGACAGTTTTACGAATATCCCCATGATTATCCCAACCGCTGGCTCAAGCAGCAGTATCTTCCGGACATTTTAAAGGACACGACATATTACGAGTACGGAGACAATAAGCACGAACAAGCAGCTAAGGAGTATTGGGATAAGATAAAAAAATTGTAAAACCCCTTGAGGAATTTCAGGAAGACTCGATAGAATTTTTAATTCCTGCACACCCTTCGGAGAATTAGCAATTAGCAATGAGCAATTAGCAATTTCGGAAGCCCTTACGGGCTTACTCCGCTCACTGCGTTCGCTCTAATAAAAATCTAATTTGCGGTTTAATTTACCGATGTGTACAAACTATTAATTCTATTTATAATGGGGTGCGGGGGATACCCCGCCATTCATTGCTAATTGCTAATTGCTCATTGCTAATTGGGTAAATCGCTAATTGCTAATTCTCTATACGGTCTGCCCAATCTCATAATTCTCACCGGTCTTGCGGAAAATCAAAGGTGGTAATTCATATGAAATTTTCAGTCAGCTCCTACAGCTACAGCAGTTTAATAAATTCAGGCGAAAAGTCTCTTTTTGACTGTATCTCCGTTGCTAAGGAAACGGGCTTTGACGGAATTGAATTTATAGATTTTGACGTGCCGGAGAGTATGAGTCTGCCGGAATACGCCGAAAGAGTTAAGGAAAAATGCCAAAGCGAGGGGCTTGAAATATCCGCCTACACCATCGGAGCGGACTTTCTCTACGGCAGCGGCGGCGACCTTGACGGGGAAATCCGCCGGTTAAAGTCTCAGGTTGACATCGCCTCCCTTTTGGGAACGGACAAAATGCGTCACGATGCCACAAGAGGCTACGACAGGGGCGACAGGGGCTTTAAATCCTTTGACGACGCTCTTCCGAGGATTATCAGGGGCTGCCGTGAAGTGACGGAATACGCCGCTTCAAAGGGCGTTAAGACTATGACGGAGAACCACGGTTTTTTCAGTCAGGACAGTCAAAGAGTGGAGAAAATAGTAAACGGCGTTAAAAACGATAATTTCGGTCTGCTTATAGATATAGGCAATTTTATGTGCGCAGACGAGGACCCAATCGAAGCCGTCGGCAGACTGGCTCCCTACGCCTTTCACGTTCACGCCAAGGATTTCCACAAGAAAAGCGGCAATGCGCCCTTCTTCTGCGACGGATTTTTCAAAACAAGAGGCGGCTCTTATTTAAGGGGAGCTGTTATCGGACACGGGGACGTTCCCGTTTATCAATGCCTTTCAACCCTTATTTCAAACGGCTATGACGGCTATGTTACCGTTGAATTTGAGGGCATTGAAAGCTCAATTACAGGCACCTCCTTCGGGCTTAACACCCTTAAAAGGATGTGCGCTTCAATAGGATAAGCTGCCCAAAGCGGTTTATATATAACAATGTAAAATTATATTAAGGAGTTGTTTCTCTCATGAAGAAAAAAATTCTTGCTCTTATCGTCAGCATTGTACTTGTGCTTACAATGGCAATACCCGTATTTGCAGACGATGCAGCCGAAACCGAAACCGACACCGACACAGCCTCAAGCTCAGGCATTTCCCTGGATTCAATCGACCTTAACAGCATTTTAAGCTCCGATATTATCCAGACAATCATGGGCTCCGACGGAGTAGCGGACATTACTTCAATCGTTATGGACGTTGTAATGACGGTTATGTCGGGCGAGCTTCAGGAAGACGCCGAGGTATTGGCGGAGGGCGTAATTGAAAGCACCGTTGACAGCGTTGCGGCTATGATTACGCAGGTTCTTGAAAATCAGGATCTCATTGTCAGATACGATCCCGAAAAGGTTATCTCAAATCTTTTTGACGTTGACTTAAACGGCGATGACGACAACAACAACGGAGACGATGACGACAACAATGACAGCTACGATCCCAACGAGCTTGTTATAGGCCCCGGAGACGTAGACGGAGACGGCAAGGTAACGGCGGCGGACGCAAGGCTTATCCTCCGCAGAGCAGCAAAGCTTATAACCTTCACAGACGCTCAGAATAAATTGGCTGACGTAGACGGCGACGGCAACGTTACGGCAACAGACGCAAGAATTGTTCTCAGAGTTTCGGCAGGTCTGGAAACGCTTTAAAATTCAAAACAAGTGAAAAACGGACGCTCTTATTGGGCGTTCTTTTTTTTGGCTTAAATACGCAAACCGACGCAAACTTGCTTCTGCATTTCATTGAGTTTGATTAAATTTCGATTTCTGCAATTCAACCTTTTAATGTACGATGAATTGAAATTTTAATTTGTACAAATAACCTTTGATTGGGAAAATTATAACCTCCCACCGTAGGGGCGGACCCATGTGTCCGCCCGCAAGGGCGTAGCC
>JAJQGK010000080.1 GCA_021200555.1 Clostridiales bacterium
GCAAGCAAGCAAGCAAGCAAGCAAGCAAGCAAGCAAGCAAGCAAGCAAGCGAGCAAGCAATAATACTGCAATTTATTCTTTATCGACAATCCTGTGATAACGCATGGCTTTAGGCGTCTTTCGCCCAAGGCTGTGCTTTTTTTGTTTGCGAAATATTATTTTGGAGGGCGGCATTATGTCAAAATTAAAAAAACTTTTCGGTCTTGTGCTAACGGTAATTATAGTTCTTTCAGCGTTTCCGGTAACCGTTTCTGCGGCGGTGTCCGAGGACGGGTATTTGACCTATGAGATTGAGAACGGTGAAGCTACCATTACCGACTGCGCCACGTCTATTAACGGCACTTACACAATTCCCGATAAATTAGGCGGCTATCCCGTAACCGTAATCGGCAACGAAGCATTTCGTGATTGTATTCTTCTTTCAAACGTGATAATACCCGATACCGTTACATCAATATGCTATAGGGCGTTTTGCGAGTGCAATGCTCTTTCGAACATAACAATTCCGGATAATGTGGTATTTATCGGCGAAAAGGCATTTTACGGCTGTGATGCGCTTTCAAATGTCAAAATCGGCAAAAGTGTAACAACAATTTATGCGGATGCATTTAGAGGCTGTATATCTCTTGGACAAATAACCATTCCCGACAGTGTAGCGCAGATTTACGCAAACGCTTTTGAAGGCTGCACGTCTCTTGCAAAGGTTACATTTGGCAGCGGTTTAACGCTGATTTACGACGGAGCTTTTATGAATTGTACATCTCTTTCGAGCATAAAAATTCCCGACAGCGTAACTGCAATATATAAGGATGCCTTTAACGGCTGTTCTGCCCTTGCATCTGTTGAAATAGGCAGCGGAGTAACATTGATAGGCGACAGGGCGTTTCGTAGTTGCAGCGCTCTTACAAGCGTAACAATTCCCGATAATGTAACATCCATCGGCAACCTTGCATTTGGCTATCAAAATAATAGTTATACATACGCAAACTTCTCAATCAGCGGATACAAGGATTCGGCGGCTGAAACATACGCCTATAACAACGGGATTAACTTTGTCTCACTGGGAAAGTCCTACAAGTCGATTTTCTCTTCTAACGATACGGCAGACACGGCTGATACAGCGGATACGGTAGATACAGCAGACACGGCAGACGTTGCGGCTGTCGTTACGCAGATTGACTCCGCCTCAACCGACAGCGCAGGCTTGTCTGATTTCGGCATTATTATGATATGCCTTATAGTGGGTATGATTTTGATAGCCGTTGCGGTTGTTGTGGTAGTTGTCGTTGTTTCCTCAACCAAGCGGAAGAAAAATGATGATATGATGTATTATCAATAAAACGGATGTAAAATCAAAAGCCCTCGTCTGCTGTGACGAGGGTATTTTTGCAATTTGAAATTTTTATTGTGATACAACCGCATACGCCTGCAGGAATAGACTGTCGCTGCTTAAATCGTCAGTCTGTTGGGTCAATTCCGATGTGTAATCCGGTGTAACTCCCGTTTCATTGTAGCTTTCTCCGCTGTAGGGGATAAGCTCACCCACGGTTAATATTACAGCGCTGCCGTCCGACATCTCATAAATTTTTTGATATGTTCCCAGACCTGCCGTTGTTTTGCCTACAACGCTTCCTTTTGAAAAATCACGCAAATCCGCAGCTATAAGCTCGCCTGCGCCCCTTGTGTTTTCATTTACGATAACCGCAAAGGACAAATCGATCGAAGCCGAGTCCGCAGAAAAAATCTCAATATTATTACCGTCCTTGTCAACGGCGGTGGCGATTGCTTCGGTATTGTCCGAAGCCAAGGGCACAATCAAATCGATAATGTCCGCAGCAGACTGAATGTTAATGCTGTCGGTGTCTCTTACGTCGATAACGATACCCGTAACGGAGTTGTCGATTAACGCCGTACATGCGCTGCTGAACGCCGCTGCGGTCGTATCGTAGAAATCGGTTATTTTAATATATCCCGCCGAACCGAATTTGCTGTAGGTTACTCCGGTAATCTCCGAGCCGTCCTCAAGGGATATGCCTGATTGAAGAGTTTTGTAATCCGCATACTCCTCCGCAGTCATGTATTCGTTTATTCCCACGGTCAGACTGTCTATATAACCCTGCGCAATGCCGCTGTCGATGCTTTCCTCCTCCGGATTTCCCAGATACTCGCTTCTGACAAGGCTGTCAATCTCAGAAAGACTGTCGTACATTGCCTCACGCTGAGGAAGATCGGCAATAAGGTCGCTGTATGCCGTCATTGTAACGGCAGTGGTCACCAGCGCCGTCGCAATCAGCGTCAATATTACTATAGCAATCATAAGCCCTATTGAGATTTTTTTATGCATAACTTGCTCCTAAATGGTAATGTAGTTTGAAGGATCAACTCTTGAGCCGTTTATACGAACCTCGAAATGAAGATGAGGTCCCGTTGAATTACCCGTACTGCCTACATAGGCTATGGTTTCGCCCTGAGATACAGTTTGCCCTACGCTTACGGCAAGAGAGCTGCAATGGGCGTACAGCGTGGAAAGTCCGTTGCCGTGGTCTATGATGACATAATTGCCGTAGCTGTAATGGTATGCGGCAGTTACAACCGTGCCGGCTGCCGCAGCGGAAATAGAAAGACCGTATGTACCGCCTGAAACGCAAATGTCAAGACCGCCGTGGAAAGTGCCGCTGGATCTGTAATATCCGGAGCTTAAATATCTGCCGGAGTATTGAAGAGGACAGATTAACCCCGATGAGCTCTCAAGAGTGCCCGTTCCCGAGGAGGCGTTTGATTGGAGGAGGGCGGTAATTTCAGCGTCAAAAGCCTCTATATCCGCTTCGTATTCGGCAATCATTGCTTCGTATTCATCGCTTTCATCGTTGAGCTGCTCTAAGTAGTTGGCGTTCTCGTCAACCTTTTCCTGAATTTCATTTTGATTTGCTTCAATTCCGGCTTTGCTTGACTCCACCTGATTTTGAAGCTCCTCAATTGCCGCTATTTTTTCATCGATTTCAGCCTGAACCTCTTGAATTTCAGCCTTTTGTTCGTCTATTTTTTTAATTGTTTCGTCAATTGCGTCAATATCATCGCTGATGCTGTCAATAAGATCCTGCTCGTATTCGGCTAAGCTGCTTACAAACTGAACCTTTGTAAGATATTCGGAAAAGTCGTCGGAGCAAAGCAAAACCTCAAGAGCCGATGTTTCGCCGTTAATGTAATTCGCACGTATGAGCTCCTTAAGCTCCTCGTATTTTCCATCAATCTCGGTATTCAACACCTCGATTTCTTCATTGTACTCGTTTATTTTTTCGTTAAGCTCGTCAATCTGAGCCTGTAGCTCCTCGTTTTGCTCTTCATATTCGGAAATTTGGACTTCATATTCCTCGATTTGCTCATTATAAGCGTCAATCTGAGCCTGATACAGGGCAACCTGAGCGTCCAATTCTTCAATGTATTCCTTAACGCTGCTGATATCGCCCTTTAAGTCCGCCAGCTTGCTTTCGGCTTCATCTATTTTTTCCTCATACTCGGAGATTTTTTCCTCCAACTCGTCAACCTGATCCGCTGTGGATTCGGCAAACGCCACCGTCATATAGCATGTGACGGAGGTTATAAGCATAACCAAAGCCATAAACAGCGAGGATAATTTTTTTCCGGAAGCTGAATTTTTAATGAATTTACTCGTTTTCATTGGCAACCACCTTACCGTGTTCTTTAAGGTACCTTCCAAGAGAAATAAGACTTCCCAAAGCTCCTGTGACAATGCCGATTGCAAGGAAAGCAACAATCATAATTACCGCTCCGTCCTCGAAAGGCACCATAGTATTGCCGAGAATGTCGAACAGCTCGGCGAAAATCCGCTCGGCGCCGTAGTACAGCAAGAATACAAGCCCGTAGGACACAATTGCGGAAATTATGCCGATTGTTATGCCCTCGACCAGGAAAGGCCAGCGGATAAACCAGTTTGTGGCTCCGACCGCCTTCATAATGCTGATTTCAAGGCTCCTTGAGTACATCGTTATGCGAACGGTATTTGCTATGATAAACAGTGAAACTATAAGTAAAATCGCAACGATTGCAATGCTTATTACAAATACGGCGTTTTGTATGCTTGCAAGCTTTCCGGCAAGCTCGCCGTTTTCACGGACAGTCAGTACATTGTCAAGCTCCGATATGGCGTCAACGGTTTCGTCAAACAGCTCCATATCGTCAATCGTCACCTTATAGGCGTTGGGGAGAAAGCTTGAGTCTATATCCTGAAGTACAGTAGACGTATCTCCCATGCTGTAAAGAATTGAGGAGTAGGACTCGTCTCTTGAGACAAACGTACATTCGTTTACGTTTTCGATTGCAACAATATTTTGCCGAAGCGTTTCTTCCTGCTCTTCATTTGCTTCATCCTCGATGAATACCATAATGACGTTTTGCTCGCCTACTCGGTCGATAACGGACTGTATGTTTACAAATATAAGGTATGCGCCGCCTATAAGCAGGAGACAGGAGAGCATAACCGTAACGGACGCAACAGTCATAAGCTTATGTACTCTGACGTTGCGGAAACCCTCTTTTGTCAGATAATGCAGATTAAAACGCCCCTTGGCGAATTTATTTTTACGGCTCATTGCTGATCACCTCCGTCACTTGTTTCCCCGCTCGGTAAGGTGTCAGCCGCCTCGGTATTTTCGGATTTTGAAGTTTTTTTCGGCTTTTGCAACGTGGATTTTGCAAATGCCTTGAGGATGGAGTTTATATCCTCGTCATCCTTTAAAGAGTAGGGTGATGAGGGCTTGTCCGATGATGTTTGGACAGTTTCATCCGTCTCCATGCCGCCGTCTGAATTTTCACCCTGTTCGGCAGAAGCGCTGCCGTCGGTATTATCGGAAGAGAGAACAGTATCGGACGGTTCTTCGGAAGGCGTATCCTCTTTTGCCTGATCTGCTTTTGCGTCGTTCGGTTCCGCAGACGGAATTGTCTCCTCGATAGGCACATCGCCCTGACCGTAAGTGAATATGAATTTTTCAACGTCCGCATATTCGTTGGGAGCGTTGTAAAATCCTGCGTCAACGGCTGTAGTATCGGGACTCGCAAGAGCGAGTATGGCGTCCTTGTCATATCCGTCGGCGACAATTTCACCCTCCTTGAGAAGGACAATTCGATGATCGTATTGGCGTACAATATCGTGGGCGTGAGTTACCATTACGATTGTCGTTCCGTTTGATTTGTTGATATGGTTAAGCAGATCCATTATTTCAATTGACATTGCGGGGTCGATATTTCCCGTGGGCTCGTCCGCAATAATAAGATCGGCGTTGTTTACAAGAGCTCTTGCTATGGCGACACGCTGCTGCTCGCCGCCTGACAGCTCTCTAGGAAGAGACTGTGTTTTTGACAGCAGTCCAACCATTCCCAAAGCGTGGGTGACTCTCTTGCGTACCTCACGCTCCTTTGTGCCTGTAACTCTCAAAGCAAAAGCGACATTATCATATACGCGCATATCCGGTATCAGTCTGAAATCCTGGAATACAATACCCATTGTGCGCCGAAAATATGGAATGTCACGTTTACGCATTTTGTTTAAATTATATCCGTTAATGGTAACGGTACCTGAAGTCGGAACCTCTTCACGCATTATCAGCTTGAGAAACGTACTCTTGCCGGCACCGGAAGCGCCGACAACGAATACAAATTCCCCGTCTGCAATTGAAAGGTCGACATTTTTTAGAGCGTCAAAAGTTTTATTGTATGTCTTTGAAACTCCGCTGAATTCTACCATAAAGTTTTCCTTCTTGTAAATAGTGCTGCTTATCGGCGTAAATTATTAAAATTTAACGGGATTGGCATCGAGATATTTTTTGACCATAAGCGCTACTTTGAATACTATAGCATCGTCAAATTCACGCAGATCAAGACCGGTAAGCTTTCTTATTTTTTCAAGTCTGTATACAAGGGTATTTCTGTGGACAAAGAGCTTTCTGGATGTTTCGGAAACATTCAGATTGTTTTCAAAGAATTTTTGAATTGTGAAAAGAGTCTCGTGATCAAGGCTGTCTATGGAGCCTCTCTTGAAAACCTCTTTAAGGAACATCTCGCAAAGAGTTGTGGGAAGCTGGTATATAAGCCTTGCGATACCGAGATTTTCATAGCTGACAACCGTTTTTTCCGTGTCGAATACCTTGCCGACTTCAAGAGCTACCTGCGCCTCCTTAAAGGAGCGGGCAAGATCCTTTATGCCCGTAACGGCTGTGCCTATGCCGACAAGCGTATGTGTGTAATAATCGCTGCCGAGAGAATCGGCTATGGAGCGTGCAAGCTTTTCAAGATCTCTTGACTCGGTGTTGGGACGAACCTCTTTAACAAGAGCTATATCCGTTTCGTTGATGTTTATGACGAAATCCTTGTTTTTGTCGGGGAAAAGATTTTGAATTACATCGAAAATGGAAACCTCTCCGGGCTCCGAAATTCTGATGAGCAAAACGGCGCGGGTCGAATCTGCGACAAAGTGAAGCTCACGGGCTTTTATGCTTATATCTCCCGGAAGGATATTGTCAAGCATAACGTTTTTGATAAAATTGCCCCTGTCATATTTTTCATCGTAATACTGTTTAATATTGCTTATTGAAACAGTTAAAATGGATACGTATTTTTGAGCCAGATCGTCGCCGCCGTCAACAAAAATTGCGTATTCGGGATGCATAGGGGTACCGAAGCTTTTGAAAGCCATGTCGTTTGCAGTAATAATCTCAGAGCTGCCGAAAATTCTTTCAATGACGGATGAGTCGATAATTTCCCCGATCCTGCTAAGCTCACTGCTGGCGATAATCGTGCCCGTTTCGTCAACCACGCCTATGGTACGGTCAACGGAATCCTTCATTTGATGAATAATGCTCTGGAAAAGTCTGTTTGACATAAGAATATCCTCCTGAAATCTCTTTCTTTTTTTCTCAGCACACAACCGAACGGTAGTTTTATGCAATTTTACTACTACCTAATTATACATTTTACACATTTTTAAGAATTTTGCAAGCATTATTGACAAAAAACTTAAAAAAATCTTTGGCAATAATGCTCAAATTGCGTTTTTAGAAATATAATCTATTTATTTTTCACAAGAAATGATTTGAAAGTTATGACAAATTGACATTTGTCTAATTTAACGAAAAAATTCTCTGAACCGCAACACACTCGATTTGTCAACTGCGTGAAAATTTTTTGGTGCAAAATGCACATTGCCATATACAATTATTATAGGTGTGTTAATTGAAGAGAACTTAAAATTTGACGAATGAAGAAAAATGACCTCGGATTTATTTTTGTCCCTGCCGAATAAGCTCGACTTCCGTCTCCGTAAGCTCTCTTGCTTCGCCGGGAGCAAGCTCCGGATCCAGCGTCAAATTTCCCATGCTTATTCTTTCAAGCGATGTGAGAGCGCCGCCCGCAAGAGCTGTCATACGCTTTATCTGATGGTATTTGCCCTGGCAGAGAGTTATTTTGTACACGGGACCGGATGAATTTGTTCCCTCCTTGAACAGGGATACCTCCGCCGGCAAAAGCTCTTCTCCGTCCATAACCATTCCCGCACGCATCTCTTCAAGTCCCTTTTCCGGGATATAATCCGATGTGGAAGCAAGGTAAGTCTTTTTTATGTGCCTTTTCGGAGATAAAATGCTGTGAGCAAATTCTCCGTCGTTTGTAATAAGCAGGAAGCCCGTTGTGTCCTTGTCCAGCCTTCCCGCAGGAAAAAGTCCCGGCCGCTTAAGATTGTCGGGCAAAAGCTCCAGCGCCGTTCTTTCCTTTGGGGAACGGCTTACGCTGACAACTCCGCCCGGTTTGTTCATCATGATATATATGAATTTTTTGCAATTCAAAACCTCTCCGTTAATTTCAATCACATCTGTTTGGGGATCGATTTTTAACGAATTGTCTTTTATTACCTCGCCGTTTATCTTAACCTTGCCGCTTCGTATAAGCTTAACGGTTTCGGATCTTGTAATTGTGCTTTGGGATGAAATGATTTTATCAGCTCGTTCTTTTTTCATTTGTTTGTTCCTATTGAAATGTTGTCATAAAGCCGTCAAGCGCCACAGAGCAGACGTCGCCGCCTATGACCTTGCCCTTGTAAACAAGCAGGGTTATTCTTATGCTTTCACTGTCTTCAAACCCGGGATAATTTGTAACGGTATATGTCCATTTCTTTACGGTGCAGCCCTTGTATTTTTCCAAATCAAGGTTTTGCATTTTCTGTAAATTGTTGTACTCTTCGTAAACGCTGTCAAATTCTTTCGGAATTACAACCTCGGCTGCCGATACGGGATCTCTGTCTACCGTGTAACCGAACTGTGAAATAAAACTCAGCCTCTGCTCTTCATTTTCGGCTGAATAATTGACAGCCGTTTCGGCTGAAATGCTTTTTTCAGAGGTCGGCTCATCATCCGATGCCGTATCGTCTTCCGAAAAGCATATAAAGCATACCGCCGCTGCCGCAATCACAACGGCGGAGAGAAGAAGCAGCTTTCCTCTGAGAGATTTTAATGACAATATAAACATAACAACACCTCGCATAATATATATCAATAAATATAAATATGCAAGGCGTTTGGTTTTAATTACTTAAACCGAATGGCGAATTTTCATACGCCTTCGATTGACTTTATTATTCATCCGAGGGATGCTTAATCGCAACGTTTTCAAGGCGTGACAAAGCGAGTCTTACATTGTCCTGACTTTGAGTGTAGTGCGTTATGTCATTTGTAAGATAAGTGTCGCACTCGCCTAAGATGCTCTTTGCAAAATCACTTGCGGACGTTCTCATCTCGTAAGCCCATTTCTTTGCGCTGTTTTCACGTTCCGTGGCATCTGCGTTGGCCTGTTCTCTGATTTTATCCGCCTCGGCGTTTGCCTCGTTAAGTATGTTCATGGCCGCTTCTCTTGCGCCTTTTGTGATTTCATGCTCTTCGATCATCTCCTCAGCCTTTGTCTGGGCGTCCTGAATGATTTTGCTTGCCTCATTTTGAGCGTCACGGAAGACCTCACGCCTTTGAGCTACTATTTTTCTCGCTTGGATCATTTCTGCGGGAATGGATGAGCTGAGTTCCTCTATGCACTGACGGATAGCGTCGCCGTCAATTTTGATTTTTCCGCCGCCGCCTAAGGATGGTTTGCCTTCTTCAAGTATGTCTTCGATTTTTTCAATAATTTCTTCGTAATTCATTAAAAATTCCCCCTGAGATTAAATTTGTTTTTTCTTTGAGATTTTTTTTACTATATCGGGAACTATTTCAGCCGGCACGAAATTTTCGATATTGCCGCCGAAATAGCAAATTTCCCTGACTGTGCTGGAGCTTAAATACATATAATCAAGGCTCGATACCATAAAAACGGTGTCCAC
The DNA here is from genome assembly GCA_021200555.1 of Clostridiales bacterium. Lineage (GTDB taxonomy): Bacteria > Bacillota > Clostridia > Oscillospirales > Acutalibacteraceae > UBA1081. The sequence goes on from JAJQGK010000080.1 coordinate 9,374, forward strand.
CTCGGGAGCCAGCTGTCGGTTGATAAGAGCCATTTGAAATTCCTCTTCAAAATCGGAAACAGCCCTCAGTCCCTTTACGATTGCCGAAGCGCCTACCTTTCTTGCGTAATCCACAAGAAGACCGTCATAGGAGTCAACGGTGACATTGGGAATGTCGGTTAGGCATCTTTTCAGGAAGTCAACCCTTTCGGAAACCGTAAAGGTTCCGCCGTTCTTTTTGGCGTTATAGGAAACAAGAACAATTATTTTGTCAAATTTTTCGGAAGCTCTTTTTATTATGTCAAGATGTCCGTTTGTTACAGGGTCGAAGCTGCCGGGACAAATTGCAATATCGCACATACCTTTTACCCCTTATTTGTTATAGAATAGCGGTCCTTGATTTTATTGCTGACGGTAAACGGTAAGCATTGTCTTTGAATATCTCTTTTGCTTGACTGCGGTAAAATCGCCCACCGTTTCGGGAAGCTCCTCATCGAGCCCCGTTTCGCATACGATAATCCCGCCTTCATTTACCGATGCCGCCGCAAGGGGAAGCGCTTTTGTTACAAGCTTCTTTTTATACGGAGGATCAAGAAAAACGATATCAAATTTTTCTCGGGCGGTTTTCAGATACGATATGCCGTCTCCGTTAAATACATAAGCCTTTTCGGATAAAAGACAGTGTGTTAAATTTTCGTTTACGACTTTAACGGCGTCTCTGCTCAAATCCACAAAGACAGCCCTTTCCGCTCCTCTGCTGAGAGCTTCAATTCCCAGCTGACCTGAGCCTGCGAACAAATCCAATACCTTTCTGCCCTCGATGTCAAACTGAATAGAGCTGAAAATCGCTCCCTTAACCTTATCTGCGGTTGGGCGTATATCCTCGCCCTCAAGGGTTTTAAGTCTTCTGCCCTTTGCAGAGCCTGTAATTACACGCATATAATGTTGCTCCCGTGCCTCAAGACCAAAAGCCTTGAAAGCGGTTATGAATTTCGGAACATCGGCGCATTTGATGTCTGCCTGCACTGCTCCAGTATAAAACTATATATCATCTGCTATTATCTCATTTTTAAAGCGATTTTGTCAATAGCTATGCGAAAAAAATTCAGAAAAATTTATCTCAAATCAGTTTTTTTATGTCGGACGGAGATGAAACAATATATTTTGCGCCGTTATTTTTGAGCGTTTCTTCATCTCTGAAGCCCCACAAGACCCCAATGCTGTCAAGTCCGGAATTTCGAGCCGTAATCATGTCAACCTCAGAGTCGCCCACATACAGCGCAGTCTCCCTGTCAGCGCCGACCGCATTTAACGCTCTGAAAACGTTGTCGGGAGCGGGTTTCAGCGGAGTTTTTCCGTCGTCGCCGATAACGCAGGTAAATACATCCCCGAAAATCTCGTTGCAGAGAGCCTTTGCGGCTGCCTCGGCTTTGTTTGTGACTACGGCCGTTTTAATGCCGTTTTTGTTCAGATATTCGATAAGCTCTTTTACTCCCTCATAGGGCGCGGTTTTTATTTTGGCGTGATCCTTGTACCAGTCCAGCATTTCCGCCGTGCAAATGCTTACTAAATTCTTGTCCGTGCTTTCGGGAACGGATCTTTCGATAAGCTTTCCGATGCCGTTGCCAACGAACCGCCGTATTTCTCCAAGACTGTGCAGAGGCATTCCGTGCAGGGCGAGAACGTGGTTTACGCTGTCGCAAAGATCCTCCAATGTATTGATGAGAGTTCCGTCAAGGTCAAATATTATTGCTTTTATCATTTTTGTTTGCTCCGAAATCATTTTCTCCGTGATAGTAATTATATATATTTAAGGCAAGTCCTCCGCTTATACCACGAACCTGCTTCAATTCCTCAACCGACGCCTTTTTTACGGCAGATACCGACTTGAAGTGGGTGAGGAGCGCTTTGGCTTTTTCCTTGCCTATGCCGTCTATTTCCGTCAAGGTCATGGCAGTCATTGTTTTTGCCTGTTTTTTTCGATGATACTCAATGGAAAAACGGTGAACCTCTTCCTGTATGTCCGATACAAGGGTAAATGCCTTTCGTCTGTCGTTTATGGCAATTTCTCCGCCGCCGGTGGCAATTGCCCGTGTACGGTGCTTTCCGTCCTTGACCATTCCGAAAAGGGGAATGTCCGACAGTCCAAAGGAGTCCAATACGGGCTTTACCGCATTTACCTGCCCCGTTCCGCCGTCAAGAAGTATCAGATCGGGCTTTTTGCCGAAGCCCTCGGCGTTTCCCTCGTCCTTGTGCTTTTCGTATTCGTTAAAGCGGCGGGTGAGAACTTCGGCTAAAGAGCGGTAATCGTCCTGTCCCGAAAACCCCTTTATCTCGAACCGTCTGTAAGCGGATTTTAACGGCCTCCCGCCTTTAAAGACTACCATGCCCGCCACATTGTCCGCTCCGTCGGTGTGGGAAATATCGTAGGATTCGATATATTCCGGAGGGTCGGATAATCCCAAAAGCGTCCCCAGCTCGTCAAGAGCAGCCACGTCTCTGCCCGTCCTGCCGATTTTTTGAGCAAGCTTTTCTGCCGAATTGCTGCGGCACAGCTTTATCAGACTCGCATTTTCCCCTTTTTCGGGAATGTAGATTCTGACGCTTTTTCCTCTTTTTTCGCTGAGCATTCGGGTTAAAGCCTCCGCACCTTCAATTTCACCGTCAACGGCAATATTCGGCGGAATATTGTCTCTCATTGAATAGTAGTCGGCAATCATTTTTTCCCGGACGTCGGGAATTTCCTCTATTGCGTCCGAAAAAAAGTACTCGCTGTCGTAAAGTCTGCCTTCTGAAAATCTCAGCACGGACATACATACCTTGCCCATTGCCTCGCTAACGGCAAAGACATCCTGCTCCTTTGTCTTTTGAGACACAACGTTTTGTTTTTTGCTCGTCTTTTCAATGGCGTTGACAGTGTCCCTCAATACAGCCGCTTTTTCAAATTCAAGCCTGTCGGAAGCCGCCTCCATTTGCTTTTTCAGCTCTTTAATCATAAAATCGCTGCCGCCGGTAATGAATTTCACGGCATTGTCCACCGCTTTGTTGTGCTCATCCGCTGAGATTTTTCCTGCGCAGGGAGCCGAGCATTGCTTTATGTAAAAATTTAAGCAGGGTCTTGTTTTCTTGTTTATGTCTCTGGGAAAAACCTTTCCGCAGGTCGGGATTTTAAAAATTTTACACGCCTCCGAAACCGATTTTGAAACGCAGTCCGAGCTTGTGTAAGGACCTAAATATTTAGCTCCGTCGTCGATTTTTTGCTTTACTGCGGATAAATTTTTCCAGCTTTCACCTGAGATTTTTATATAGTGATAGCCCTTATCATCCTTTAAAAGAATATTGTATTTCGGCGTGTGCTGCTTTATAAGGCTGCACTCAAGCACAAGAGCCTCAAATTCGCTGCTTACGATAATGTAATCGAAGTTCTCCACGTTTTCAACCATTTTCCGAACCTTAATCGTATGGTTGTTTTGCGAGCCGAAATATTGACTGACCCGATTTTTTAACGCCTTTGCCTTGCCGATATATATAATTTTCCCGTTTTTGTCCTTCATTATATATACGCCGGGTTCCAAAGGCAGACGCATTGCCTTTCCTCTCAGCCGTTTCAGCCGTTCCTCCGATGTTTCCGTTCGGCCCGCCTCCTTTTAATCAGTGGTTATTCAGTGTTCATAAAAACAAAACGGCACACCAAAGGGATGGTGTACCGTGCTTATCCTGTCTGTGTATTATTCGGCAAAGCCGGACTCAACAAGCTTTGCCAGTGCATCGACAGCTTCCTGCTCATCGGTACCGCCGGCAATTATTCTGATCTGGGTGCCGCCCATGATACCAAGTGAAAGAACGCCCAAAAGGCTCTTTGCGTTGGCTCTGCGCTCTTCTTTTTCAACCCAAATAGAAGACTTGAACTCGTTAGCTTTCTGAATGAAGAATGTAGCAGGACGCGCATGAAGTCCTACCTGATTCTCAACAACGACATCTTTTACACACATAAGGCGATTACTCCCCGTCAATAAATTTTAAATCACAGTACATATTATATCACAAAAGTTGATTTCGTCAATGACTTAATCGGCACATATTCGCCAATTTTCAAATATTCGGATGGAATACTAAACCTTGCAATTTTCAATCTTAAAACTTTGTGCAAAACGACAATATTTTGTGCTCTGATTTATTCAATCACTCTAAAAAATTCGGTGAAAATCAAGGAAATCGCTGTTTTGACCGTGTTTTTTTTGCTACAAGTTTTTCTCTTCGAGCAGATCGGGTCTTCGCTCTTTTGTGCGTTTTAACGACTGCTCTTTTCTCCATGCGTCGATATTTTTATGATGCCCCGACAGAAGCACATCGGGAACCGCAATACTTTCCCAAACGGCGGGCTTGGTGTATTGAGGATACTCAAGCAGCCCGTTGTAATGGCTTTCATTTTGAACAGCCTCATCGTTTGCCAGAACTCCGGGAATCATTCTTGCAACTGCATCGGTCAGTGCAAGAGCGGGAATTTCTCCGCCTGTCAATACATAATCGCCTATGGAAATTTCCTCATCAACGATTTTATCGATAACCCGCTGGTCAACGCCCTCATAATGCCCGCAGAGAAGAGCTAAATTCGGAATTTCAGCCAGCTCCTTAACTCGCTGCTGAGTGAGAACCTTGCCCTGAGGAGACATATATATAAGGTGAGGTTTAGCGCCTAATTCTTCGCACAGGGACAGGTAACAATCATAAATAGGCTGAGCCTGCATAATCATTCCCATGCCGCCGCCGTATGGAGTATCGTCTACGCTGCCGTGTTTATTCTTTGTAAAATCCCTTATGTTGCGGGAGTGGATTTCAATAAGCCCCTTGGAGATAGCTCTGCCTGTAATGCTTTCACTGTAAACGGCGCTGCACATTTCGGGAAACAGCGTTAAAATGTCAATGCGCATCATTCCCGCAGCTCCTCAATGTCGTCAAAAATTCCCTTCAGCGGGCGAATATAGACAATTTCATTTTCAACATCTACGGTAATTACAACGTCCTTAATCGCAGGAATAATGTACTCCTTGCCGTCGGTACCGTCGATAAACCAAATGTCGTTTGCGCCTGTGCTTTGAACATCGGAGATTTTTCCGTAAATTTTGGCGTTGTCGTCCGCATCGCATACGGAGCAGCCTAAAAGATCTCGGATAAACCAGTCGCCCTTTTTGATTTTTGCATCGTCTCTGTTCATGTAAAGCACTGTATTTCTGAGCTTTTGAGCGTCTGCGACCGTATCCGTTCCCTGAAGCTTTAAAATGACAATATTTCCGTGAGGTCTGCACGAGAGAACCTTTACGGGCTTTTCGCCTTTGTCGTCAAAGTATAAAGTCTTAAACCTTTTCATAAAGTCGGGCGAATCGCACCACGGATCAAAACGCACCTCGCCCTTGACCCCGTGAGTCGATACAATTTGCCCTGTTTCCAGATATTGCTTCAGCATTAATTTTACCTTCCGATTTTTTAAAATGTTTTTATGACGGCGACTTGTGCAGCTTTTTCCTTTTGCTGCTCCTGACTGCGAAATATATTCCCGCAACTACTATAACCGCCGCCGAGATTATGCAAAACCAATCTATCCAATCGAGAACCGCTTCATCCTCTTCCTCGGACGATACTATTTTAAGGCTTGTCCAAAGCTCGCTTTGAAGGCTTTGTATGGTTGTCGGAAGATTTACGAAAACCTCCGAATTTTCAAGCAGATAGTCTGTGTCGGGATAAATAAGCGGATTGTCCGTTATCTCCTCGTCAAGGAGATCCAGCGTGTCCGTATTCGGAGTGGCATATCCCACCGCTTCGGCGTTCATGGCGGAAATTTCGGGATCGCACATAAAATTTATAAATGCTTCCGCTTCCTCTTGGTGCTCGGTGGTTTTCAATATACACATGGCGTCGAAAAAGAGGTTTGTTCCCTCTGACGGGATGTAAAAATCAATATCGGGATTGTCCTCCTGTATGATTATCGCATCGCCTGCATAGTACGGTGCGATCCACGCTTCTCCCGAACCCATTTTATCAAAAATTGCGTCCATAACATACGCCTGAACAATGGATTTTTGACTGTTCAGCTTTTCGGCGGCTTCCTGCCATTCCTCAGGATTTTCCGTGTTCAGAGAATATCCCAGGAACATAAGCGCCAAACCGAATGCGTCTCTCGGATTGTCAAACATAAGGATTTTTCCGGCGTATTTTTCGTTCCACAGGAGATTTATGCTCTCGTCTTTAACATCCTCTTCGCTTACATAGGCGGAATTGTAAATTATAACCCATGTACCCCATAAGTACGGAACGGAGTATTTGTTTTCCGGATCGTAAGACAAGTTTTTATATGCTTCGCCGATATATTTATAATTGGGAATGTTGTCAAAATTCAGCTCCGCCAGCAAGTCCTCCTCAATGAGCTTGCTTATCATATAATCCGATGGAATTACAATATCATAGGACGCTGCTCCGGAGACTATTTTTGCGTACATTGCTTCGTTGCTGTCATAAGTTGTGTAATTCACCTTGATATTGGGATATTGCTCCTCAAACATATCGATTACTTCAAGATCGATGTATTCCCCCCAGTTGTAAACGTTCAGCACAACCTTTGAGGCTGCGCTTGCCCCTATTGTCAGCCCGTGAGCGGTTGAAACAACAAGCGCGGCGACAAGAAGAAAAGAGAAAAATTTTTTCGTATGCGGCTTAAGCTTCAATTTCACGCCTTTGCTCCTTTCTTGCTGTCGTCCTTGCGTCTTACGTTGATTATAATCAGCGGTATCATAACCGCAACGAAAAGGAGCGTAGAAAGAGCGTTTATTTTAGGGGAGTAGGGCTTTTTTGTCATTGAGTATATGGTTACGGGCAGCGTTTGAATTGACGAACCGCTGTTAAAGTAGCTTATGATGAAATCGTCCAGTGACAATGTGAACGCCATAATCATCCCCGTGATTATTCCGGGCTTAATCTGAGGCAAAACAACCTTGATAAAGGCCTTTGCCGGAGGACAGCCCAGATCAAGCGCCGCATTATAAATATTGGAGTCCATTCCCTTTATTTTCGGCATGACCTCAAGTATTACATAGGGTATACAAAAGGTAATATGGGAAATAAGAAGAGTTCCGAAGCCCATTTCAAGAGAGTTGATTTTTGATATTACGAATACAAAAAGTATCATAAGAGAAATTGCGCTGACTATATCGGGATTTACAACGGGAATATTGTTGACCGCCAGATACACTCTTTTTCTCAAGCCCTTTGAAGCGTTTATTCCCACGGCGGCAAGCGTGCCTATAACCGTTGAGATTACAGCCGCAAGAACAGCCGTCAAAAGGGATATGTACAGGGATTTCATAATGACGGAATCACTGAAAAGCTCCTGATACCATTGGAGAGAGAAGCCCGAAAACACAGAGCGGCTTTTTACTCCGTTAAAGGAATAAATTATCATTACCGCAATGGGAGCGTAGAGAAAAGCGAAAATTAAAAACGTATAAATTTTTTCAATGGTTTTCATATCAGTCCTCCTCCGCTCTCTTTAGCGTCATCGTCAAAGTGATTCATTATTCCCGTTGAAATAAGGATTAAAATCATAAGTACAAGGGACAGAGCCGCTCCCACGTTATAATTTACCTCTCCCGTGTTGCCCAGGAAGTAATTTTCTATAATATCGCCTATAAGGTACGTCATTCCGCCGCCCAAAAGCTTTGAAATTACAAATGTGCTGACTGCCGGTACAAATACCATTGTAATTCCCGAAATTATTCCGGGCATACTTTGAGGAAGTATAACCTTTGTAAAGACATTAAGGCTGTTTGCCCCCAAATCCCTTGCCGCTTCAATAAGCTTATTGTCAATTTTTGTCAAACAGGTGTAAATGGGAAGCACCATATACGGCAGGAAGTTATAAACCATTCCCAAAATGATTGCGCCGTTGGTGTTTATCATGGAAAAGCCCTCAAATTCATATCCGAACAGGCTTAAAAAGGCCTTTATAACGGTATTTATAAGTCCCGTATCCTCAAGAATTGTCATCCATGCATATGTTCTTATAAGGAAATTCATCCACATTGGGAGCATTACAAGCATAACCATGGTGTTTTGACTGTGGGTCTTCATTCTTGAAATGATGTAGGCGAGGGGATACGCCAAAATTAAACAGAGAACGGTTGCCACGAACGCCAGCTCTAATGAAATGAGATATGTACCCTTGTACTCCCAAATGCTTGCGATATTTGAAAGGGTAAAGCTGCCTTCCGAATCTGTCAGAGCGTAATACAGTACAAGCCCTATGGGGATTATTACGAAAATCGCCATCCACACGGAAAAAGGAGCAGTCATTGCAATCCTTGTTCTTTTTCTCAAGTTATTCATCCTTCGACTCCTCCGAATCGGCATCGACTTCGGACAGCTCGTCAAACTCCTCGCTGTAGCTGCTGAAATCGCCGTAAAGACCCGAATATTCAGACTTTTTCATAATATGTATGGCGTCCGGCTCGATGTAAAGCCCGATATTGTCACCGGGATATTGCTCGTCCGTGGATTGAATCATCCATTTAAACCCGCCTATATCCACGATTATTTCAAAGTGAACACCCTTGAATGTGACGGACGTAACTCTGCCTCTGAGCATTCCCTGCTCAAAGGGAACAACGTCAACGTCTTCGGGACGGACAACAACGTCCACGGCTTCATTTTTGCCGAAACCCTTATCGAGACATTTGAAGGTATTGCCCGAAAATTCGCATAAGTAATCCTCTTTCATAATGCCGTCCACAATATTGCTTTCGCCGATAAAATCCGCCACAAAAGCGTTGACGGGCTCGTTGTATATGTCTATCGGAGCGCCTATCTGCTGGATTTCGCCGTTGTTCATAACAACGATTTTGTCCGACATCGACAGCGCTTCCTCCTGGTCATGAGTTACATAAATGAATGTAATGCCCATTTGCTGCTGAATGTTTTTCAGCTCGTTCTGCATATCTTTCCGCAGCTTTAAATCCAAGGCTCCCAAGGGCTCGTCCAAAAGGAGAACTCTGGGATTTACAATAAGAGCGCGGGCTATGGCGACTCTCTGCTGCTGACCGCCGGACAGGGAGTCAACGCTCCTTGTCTCAAAGCCCCTAAGGTTCACAAGATCGAGCATATGGGAAACAGCCTGTTTAATCTCTTTGTCGGATTTTTTCCTTATCCTCAGCCCGAATGCGATATTTTCAAAAACATTCAAATGGGGAAACAGCGCATAACGCTGAAAAATGGTGTTCACCTGACGTTTATGCGCAGGAACACCATTAATAATCTTGCCGTCGAAGATTACGTCCCCGCTGTCAGGCTGAAGAAAGCCTGCAATTATTCTCAGGGTTGTGGTTTTACCGCAGCCCGAGGGACCCAACAGAGTCAGAAACTCCTTGTCTTCGATTTGCAAATTTAAATTTTTAAGAACTTGTTCTCCGTCAAATGAAACGGAAATGTTTTTAAGGTCAATAATGTTGTTTGCCAATTATGCAGCCCCTCTCCGAAATTTATTCAGTACATAAAAAATCCTCTGCAAAAAATAATATAATATTTTTTCAGAGAAATGTCAATAATTTTCGCAACATTTACAGTATTTTCAAAAATTTTACATATACGGCGGCTGTTCGGAATTTCCGAAAATCTCCTCAATCGCCGTAACCGTTTCGTATTCCTTCCGTTCGTCTATATATCCCGTTCTTGCTCCGGCGTAAATCAATCCGGAGGCGGTTGCTGCGGCAAACAGCGTCCAGATGAGGATATTGATGAAAATTCGTACAAGTCTTTTTCCCTCTGAAATTTTTACGCATCTCCCGTAAAATAAATATCGCTTTCCTCTTCGTCAATCTCCGTAAGATTTCCGAATTTCTGTATTATTATTTCCTCCTCCTCGGATTTTATCCCCGGCTCTTCAGCCGTCCGTGAGAAAAAATCGGAGACAAGCGAGGATATGACAGCGGGAAAGCTGCGGGGCATGGCAAGAGCGGAGCTGAAATACAAAACCCCTTTAAGCTTTGCCGAGCTTACGGAAACGGAGAAGGACAGATAAACTATTGCAGCCGATAATATGACCACAGCCCATAAAGGCGGAGAAAGCGTACTTTTCCTTTTCATTATATTTCTTCTCATAAAGCCACCCTCACATTTTTGCTTCCAAGTATTTTATGCGAAAGTCAATTGAATTATTATCGAATGTTATGTCAGCGTCAAAAGCTCCGAGGGCGTAAGCGTAGGCTGGAGGGCGCAGTTCAGAGCAAGGGATATAAGCCTTGCGCCCCGCTTTGTGATAAGATCCGCTTCCCTTGAAGCAACGACAAATTCCCCGAACCGTTTTGCAGAGGAAATATCAGCGTCGGGAATAACGGAGCCTACCACGTTTTGAGCCAAAGTGAAAGCGTTTATAACGGTAGGCACTCCTATGGAGATTACCGGCACGCCGAGAGTTTTTTCGCTTATTTCCCTTCTGGCGTTGCCAACTCCGGAGCCGGGAGAAATTCCCGTGTCGGAAAGCTGAACGGTGGTTCCCAGCCTTTCTATGCTTCGGGCTGCAAGAGCGTCTACGGCGACAACGCAGGAGGGACTTAATTCATCACAAATCCCCTTGATAATCTCCGATGCCTCCATGCCTGTTTTTCCCAAAACTCCGGGAGAGACGGAGGCGACGGATCTCAGCCCGCTCAGACCGATTGCCTTTGCCAGCTCTTCGCCTATGTGCCTTGTCACAAATATCTGATCTGCGCATTCGGGGCCCAAGGCGTCGGCGGTTATCGCTCTGTTTCCAAGACCGGCAATAAGAACGGCGCCGTCCTTTGGGAGAAGACCTTGTATTTCATCTGTAAGAGCGTCAAGTCTGCCGTCAAGAAGCTCACCGTCGGATGAAAACGGCGGAACGTCAACTGTAATATATCTGCCCTGCGGCTTTCCCAAGGCGTCTTCGCCCTCTTTGCCGGTAATTTTTATTTCCGTAACCGTGCAGTCCCCGTTTCCCCGAATATGATTTTCCACGCCGCTGCATTGAGGGAGCATCTCGCTGCGTTCAAGCGTCAAGTCCGTTCTGAAATCCATACCGTCACTCCGTAACTTTAATATCCCTTTTATTTTTTCCGTAAGAACGGTTTTATTCACGGATTGGAAAAATATCGTTTCCGAAATTTTTTTCTCGCTCTAAGTCATTGATTAATTTCCGACGGTGTTGTATAATTTTTTTCAGACGATTCCATACAGACAAAAAGGGGATGGTGAAAATAAATGACGATCTTCTTATAAAAAGCCTTACAATTGATTGGTCCAGAATAAGCAGCGGAAGCTATCTTTGCAAAATTCCCGCAATCGGCAGTTTGACCGATTTGCAATTTTCAAGCCCCGTAACCTGCTTTGTGGGAGAAAACGGAACGGGAAAATCGACGCTTCTGGAGGCGTTGGCTATTTCAGCCGGCTTTAATCCGGAGGGCGGGAACCGGAATTATCGGTTCTCAACCTATGACTCCCACTCGGAACTTCACAGCGCTGTTAAGCTGGCAAGAGGGATACACAGACCTCAATACGGTTATTTCCTCAGAGCCGAGACGTATTATGCGCTTGCAATTCAGGAGGAGTACTACAGCAGTCAACCGGGCGGCAATCCGGAGCATTTGCATAAACGCTCCCACGGTGAAGGCTTTCTGACAATCGTTGAGGATCACTTTGTCCCGAACGGACTCTATTTTTTGGATGAGCCCGAGTCGGCACTCTCTCCGCAGAGTCAGCTGGCGTTGCTGTATTCCATTTGTGAGTGTGTTTCCGGCGGTTCGCAGTTCTTCATCGCAACCCATTCGCCTATACTTTTGGGAATCCCGAACGCCGACCTTCTTGAATTTGACGGCGGGGAAATCCACAGGTGCCGATATGAGGACACCGAGCAGTATCGGGTTATGGAGATGTTCATCAACCATAGGGAATATGTTTTGAAGCAAATTTTAGAAGATTTTGAAAAATAATTTTAATCAGTGATTGCTTGAGTTATAAAATTACGAAATAAAATATTGCTTTCTATTTTAAGCTGTGTTATACTTATCTAATAAAATCAAACAATTTTAAGGAGAATTTTAATATGAAATACACATCTGCCGAGGCTTCCAAGCTTTTAAGAACATTGACCGAAGAGCATAACAATTTAGCCGACCGTGAGCGTTCGCTTGATACCTTTGGCGCATTTGCCAATGAGGATCCGGCTGCAGTCCGTCCCGACTATGACTATGCGGAATATCAGGCACGGCTTTCAGAGCTTGAGGAAAAAATCCGCAAGGTCAAGCATGCAATCAATGTCTTCAATGTGACGACGGTTCTTCCGGAAACCGGCATGACGATTGATGAAACTCTTGTTTTACTGCCGCAGCTTTCCGCAAGAAAGCGTAAACTCTCCGTTATGTCGATGAGAGTACAAAAGGAGAGACTAATGAACACCCGCACGACCACAGCCGCCGTCTCAGAATTTATGTATGCCAATTACGACATCGCCGAAGCCAAGTCCGACTACGATAAGACCGTTGCCGAAATCACGGCGATTCAGACTGCTATTGACCTTGTGAATAATACGGAGACATTTGAGATAGATATCTGATGCTCCTAAACTTTCCGAACACAATTGAGTTTTTTTGTTTTAATCCGGTGTGTATGGCAAGCAGGTTGCGGTTTATTGTTAAAGTAGCCCGAGTCACATTATACTGCTATGTTGAAGTTAGGGTTTATGGGTTTAGGATGAGTTTTTCCATCAGTAATCTACATAGACAGCTCTGTGTTGAAAACTTGCACTTTGAGTGTGCTCTCCCCGAAGTTCGGTTTTAGGAGAGAGAATTAAAATTTATTTTCAGTCAGCTCCGCAAGGGGGATAAGTACAGCCCCTCTTGAGAAAATGAGATATTTGAATATTTAATCGGCATTTATCTGACGACCATTTAAGTGCATTTTTGCATTTTATTGAAATTAAAGGAGGCACAGCAAAATGCTCGGCGCTATAATAGGAGACATTGTAGGTTCTGTTTATGAGTTCAACAATATAAAAACAAAAGACTTTCCGCTTTTCCGTCCGGACTGTATTTTCACTGACGACACGGTTATGACCGTTGCCGTGGCGGAGGCTGTTATGAACGGCGGAGAGCGGGATGATTTCATCGACTCAATGAAAAAATACGGTCGTATGTACCCTGATGCCGGATACGGAGGAAAATTCCGGATATGGCTTTCCTCTGAAGGCCGGGAACCCTACAACAGCTTCGGAAACGGTTCGGCTATGCGGGTTTCACCTTGCGCTTGGATTGCGGATTGCGGGGCTGGAGCAGGCATGAGTGAGAATGACAGGAGATGTGTAAAATTGTCTGCTGAGGTAACGCATAATCACCCTGAGGGCGTCAAGGGCGCAATGGCGACAGCGGATGCAATTTTTATGTGCCGCCGCTATTTTGGCGGATATTGCGGGGATAACGAAGACCCCGTTAACGGTAACCCCGCAGAATTTAAGAAACGGCTTAAGGAATATATCGAAAAAGAATACGGGTATGACTTGAGCAGAACATTGGACGAAATCAGACCGACTTATCGGTTTAACGAAACCTGCCAGAAAACAGTGCCGGAGGCTATCATTGCATTCTTAGAAAGCACTGACTTTGAGGATGCCATCCGCAACGCCGTCTCTCTCGGCGGCGACAGCGATACCCTTGCCGCTATCACCGGCAGTATCGCAGAAGCGGCATACGGT
>JAJQGK010000103.1 GCA_021200555.1 Clostridiales bacterium
ATATTATACTTTACTTTATATAGAATTTCAATGAGCATTTTTATCGCAGACGGATTTCTATGCTTACAGATAAATCCGCAAAAAAGAGACTGCATACCCTGAAGGTATGCAGCCCCGGGAGGTTATCCCAATCCATGAAAAAAACTATCAGCAATTATGCTTGTCAGATAAAATCGATTTGAAAATATTGAACATACGGTTGCTTAATTCATAAGCTCTGTGATTATTTCCAGTACTTGGGAGATAGGAATTGCATATCCCATTCCCTCCACACCGGTAGAGGATATTTTTGCGGTGTTTATTCCTACGAGCTGCCCGTCCATATTAAGAAGCGCTCCGCCTGAGTTTCCGGGGTTTATCGCCGCATCGGTCTGTATATATGTGCCGCTTGTTTCATCGTCGCTGATTGTCCTGTCAACTGCGCTGACAATGCCTGTCGTAACCGATTGCCCGTAGCCTAAGGCGTTTCCTATGGCAACCACTTGTTCGCCTACAGTCAAATCATCCGAACTGCCTATTTCAACAACGGCAATCTGTGAAAGCGTGTCGCTTGTTAAGTCTGAAAGTGTAACTTTAATCACGGCAATATCGCTGTCCTCATCGTATCCGCAGAGAATGGACTCGTATGTTTCATCATCAACAAAGGTGACTGAAATTGTTGTTGCGTCTTCAACTACATGATAATTTGTAACCATATAGAGATATGTGTCGCTTTCGTAAATAATAATTCCCGATCCTACGCTCATGGTTTCGGTGGTTTGCGTGCTGCCTCTGCCGTTTCTTCCGAACATACCGAAGTAGTTTTGAACCTCCTGAACCGATATGTTTGTAACGGATACTACGGATTTAAGTCCCTGCTCCGCTATACCGGTAACGTCAAGACTTCCGGAGCTGCTGCCGGAGGAGGCAGACAGCGATGTTGCGGTAAGAGATGACTGCGAGGATGATGCGGATGTTTCATCATCGGCTAAAACTGCGTTAATCCCGTAAAATGCCCCGCCGGATACGGCGCCGAAAAGCAGACCGCATAATACAACCGACATAATTTTCTTAAAAAGCCCCTTTTTCTTTTTTGGAGCCGGTACTTCGATCATCTCATAGCCCCTGTAATTATTATTGTCTGAATTTCCGTAATTGTACATTTCATTTTCTCCTTTCGATTGAGCGGCATCACCGTCTCTGTTGTGTCTTTAGTATAATTACATTGCCTTTACCGTTTCTTAAACGAACATAAACTAAAACTAAAAACCGCAATATATGGGATTTGAGATAAATTTTGCTTTTAAGGTTGACAAACGGGACATATAAAAAGTATAATTATATGATGTTAAGAAAATTTTAAAATTTGTCTTTCACGGCTGCGGATAAGTCGAAAATTAACAGGAAATCAAAAAGAAGGAGTGATACCTTTGCCCGGATTGTATATCGGTATAGATTTGGGAACGTCAAATATGCGGGCATATGTTGAGGGCAAGGGCATCGTTTCTTCCGAACCCTCCGTTGTGGCGTGCGACGCTCATACAGGCGAAATTTTAACCTGCGGGAGAGAGGCCTACAGCATGATAGGCAGAACTCCCGGCTCCATGAAAATTGTCAGACCCTTTGTTGACAGTGTTGTTTCGGATTATAACATCACCGTTAAAATGATAAAGGATTTTGCGGATAAAGCCTGCCGCTTCACAGTATTAAAACCCAATATTATAGTCGGTGTTCCCTCAAATATCACAAGCGTTGAGAAAAAAGCAATTCTTGATATTTTAAGTCTGTCGGGAGCGGGAAAGGTTTGCATTATGGAGCATCCCTACGCCGCTGCGGTGGGCGCCGACATATCCTTTTCAAAGCCAAACGGCACTATGATTATAGATATTGGCGGAGGAACGGTTGATATTGCCGTTGTAACCATGGGCAGCATAGCGGCGTCAAAAACAATCAAGGGTGCTTCCGAGGCTTTTACAAACGATATTCTGCGTTACCTCAGAAGAGAAAGGGATATCGAAGCGGGCTACCTTACGGCGGATTATATAAAAAGAACCATCGGAGGAGCCGTTATACGCAGTGAAGAGATTGCTCTTGTGGCGAAGGGCAGAAATATCGTTACGGGCTCGCCTATAAATTTTGAGATAACAACAACCGAGGTCTATTGGGCAATTAAGGAACGGGTGGAGTCAATCCTTACCGGCGTTAAGGAAATATTGTCCTCCGTTTCGCCGGAGCTGTCGGGAGATATTTTTGAAAACGGAATTATTTTAACGGGCAGCGGTTCGCTTCTTTACGGCATGGATACTTTCCTTGAAAGCTCGTCGGGTGTTCCGGTCAGAAGAGCCAAGGATCCGTCCTTTTGCGTTGCGAGAGGATTGGGAAAATCAATCCACAACCTTTCGAGACTTAGAAAAAACGGTTATAAATTCCTGTACAGAGAGGAAATTTAACCTATATTATTTTATGGGTTATATCCTTTAAAAATTCACATGACCTTAGAAATTCGGAGCTTTCCTCATCTGTGAGATTAAGCTCCACAATATCGCTTATTCCGTTGCGGTTGATTATTGCGGGCGTGCCTACAAACAGATCCTTCACGTTATAGCTTCCGTTTAAATAGCTTGAAACGGTTAAAATGCTGTTTTCATCATTTAAAACAGCCTTGATTATCCTGACAAGTGCCATTCCTATCCCATAGTATGTGGCGCCCTTGGCGTTTATGATTTTTTGGGCTGCGGATTTAACGTCCTCTCCCAGAGAATAAAGCTCCTCAAAATCCTTGCAAATTGTCAGAATGGGCTTTGTTCCAACAAAGGCAGATGACCAAGGGATAATTTCACTGTCTCCGTGTTCTCCCATTACATAGGCGTGTACGTTTTTCGGTGAAATTGTGAAGTAATGCCCCAAAAGGTAACGAAGTCTTGCGGTGTCAAGGCTTGTTCCGCTGCCGATGATTTTCCTGTGGTTAAAGCCGGATAATCGCCGGGTGATTTCCGACATAATGTCAACGGGATTTGAGGCAATAAGAAAAATTCCCGAAAACCCCGATTCTACAACGGGAATAATTACGGATTCAAATACTGCGGCGTTTCTCTTGAGCAGCTCAATCCTCGATTCTCCGGGCTTTTGGCTTACGCCTGCGGAGATAACCGCAATATCCGCATCGGCACATTCCGAATAATCCCCGTCATGTATATACATTTCGGCGGGAGAAAAGGCGAGAGAGTGGTTTAAATCCATAGCTTCACCGGCCGCCTTTAATGTGTCCTTGTCAATCAGCAGCAGCTCGTCGCATGCGTTTTGGTTAAGCAGAGCATAAGCGCAGCTCATGCCTACAAAGCCGGTTCCTATTACGGCTACCTTTTTATTGTCATTCATATATAAGCCCCTTTCTTACAGTGAAAAATCAAACATATAAACATATAAAGCATATAAATTTAGCTTTTGCTTTCGGAGATAAATTATGCAGCAGGATTATGAATTACATCAAATAACGGGCTTGGTGGAGGATGTTGTTTACCAAAATGAAAACAATTCCTTTACCGTTATCGATGTATCCTCCAAAGGAGAGCTTATTACTGCAGTGGGAGTTCTTCCCGAAATAACGGCGGGCGAAAAGGTCGTTTTAACAGGCAGATGGGATGTACACCACAGCTTCGGCAGACAGTTTAAAATTGAGCGCTTTGAGAGATATATGCCCGATACGGCGGCGCAGTTTTTAAAATATCTTTCTTCGGGCGCAATTAAGGGAATTGGCCCCAAAACGGCGGCGCAGCTTGTGGAACGGTTCGGCGACAATACATTCCATGTTATTGAGAGTCAGCCGGAGAGAATGACCGTCATACGGGGAATTTCAGCGGACAAGGCGAATATGATTTCAGCCGAATTTAAAAAGCAAAATTCCGTCAGAGCCGTTATTTTGGGACTTGAAAGGTACGGACTCTCACCCTCCGAGTGTATAAAAATATTTAAAAAAATCGGAATAAACGCCGTTGAAATTGTAGAACAGAACCCGTATATTTTGTGCGGAGACGCAGGGATTATAACCTTTGAACGAGCCGAAAAAATAGCGTCAGAGCTGCCTGAAAAACCTCAGAGCAAGCACCGATGCAGAGCCGGAATAACGTATATAATCAAGCACAATCTTTCAAACGGCCATACCTGCCTTCCCCGAAAAAAGGTGGTTCCCTTGTGTCAGGAGCTTTTGGGAATTTCCGAGGATGATGCCCGGGAAGCAATCGATGAAATGCTTACAAACAAACTTCTTATGTCCTACACTATAGGGGATAAGGAATTTCTGTGCCTGTGCGAGGCATACGAAGCAGAGCGGGAGATTACCGAGAAAATAAAGCTGTTATGCAAATTTTCCGCAAGAGATCTCCATGCTGCAGATAATGAAATAGACGCCATCGAAAGGGAAAACAATATAAAATACGAAAAGCTCCAAAGGGAAGCTATTAAGCTGTCTGCAAGCGGAGGAATGCTTGTGCTTACCGGAGGCCCCGGTACGGGAAAAACCACGGCAGTAAAGGGTATAATCAAGTACTTTGAACGGAAAAAATCCGAAATTCTTCTTGCCGCCCCTACCGGAAGAGCCGCGAAGAGAATGTCCGAGCTTACCGGATATGATGCAAAAACAATTCACCGCCTTCTTGAAGTTGAGTGGGGAGACGGAGATAATCCCACATTTAAGAGAAATGTCCAAAATCCCCTTGAAGCTGACGTTATAATTTTGGATGAGGTTTCCATGGTGGATATTTTCCTGTTTTCAAACCTTTTGAATGCTGTCAGGTTCGGAAGCAGAGTTATACTCGTGGGAGACTCCGACCAGCTTCCTGCGGTAGGCGCAGGGAATGTTTTAAGCGATATTATCGACTCCGGAATTGTGCCGGTTGTCAGACTTACGGAGGTTTTCCGCCAGGCAAAGCAAAGCCTGATTGTCACAAACGCTCATGGTGTAATAGAGGGCGGAGAAATCATTCTCGATTCCCACGACAACGATTTTTTCTTTATGCAGAGGGAATCCCCTTTGAATGCCGCAGAGACTGTTGAAACGCTGTGCGCCAAACGGCTGCCGAAGGCATACGGATACTCTGCAATAGGCGATATACAGGTGCTGTGCCCGTCCAGAAAGGGCGACTGCGGAACCGTAAATCTTAACAGAAGGCTCCAGGCTGCGCTTAATCCGCCTGCCAAAGACAAAACGGAGCATAAAATCGGACTGAGACTTTTCAGAACCGGCGATAAGGTCATGCAGATTAAAAACAATTATGACATCCCTTGGGAGCGGGGAAGAGAGTCGGGAGCGGGACTCTTTAACGGAGATATAGGCATTATTAAAGAAATAAACGTCAAAAATGAGATAATGCTCCTTGAGTTTGACGACGGCAAGCAGGTGTCCTACCCTATGTCATACGCAAATGAGCTTGAGTTGGCATATGCGGTCACGGTTCACAAAAGCCAGGGAAGCGAATACGATGCGGTGGTAATGCCGATAATAGATGCTCCGCCGAAGCTGATGTACAGAAATCTTTTGTATACGGCAATTACGAGAGCAAAAAAATTAATGATTATAGTCGGCAGCAGAGATAAGCTGTATCAAATGATAGCCAATAACAGACAGAATAAAAGATACTCAATGCTTAAAAATATGCTGACAGATAAAAATATGGAGGAATTTAAATGACAATCGAAGAAATAAGAAAATTTTTTGACAACGACCGCTTTGCAACGGGAATAGGGTGCCGCATTGAAGAAGCGGAGCCGGATCATGCCGTAATAACCTTGGATGTTGAGGAAAGACATCTTAACGGGAACGGCGTGGTTCAGGGCGGAGTGCTGTTTACAATGGCGGATTTTGCCTGCGCCACGGCAGCTTACGCCAACGGAGATATGAGAGTGTCTGCGGACGGTGCTATCAGCTATTTTTCTGCGGGCAATTGCAAAAAGCTGACCGCCGTTTCATCCGCATTGAAAATAGGCAGATCCTTATCCTATTATGAAGCCTTGATTACCGATGAGAACGGTAAGAAAATCGCAAAGGGAAGCTTTACCATGTACAAAATCAACACCGATAACGGTAAAAAATATTGACAATCCCTTTTCCGTATGCTAAAATAACCATATATAAAATTTAGGCGGTGACCGGGAGGAGTAACGCATTTTTCGGATTTCAGAGACGGGACGGTTGGTGAAAGTCCTTATCCGAGTTGTGTGAAGGTAGCCCGCAAGCCCTGAGAAGAACGGCAATTTTTGCTTTGCTTATTAGACCTCGGCGTATGCCTGCGTTAAAGGTGTTGAGAGGTGCTTTATGCACAATTCAGGTGGTACCGCGGATTGTTTCCGTCCTGTTGCAGGGCGGATTTTTTATTTGTAAATTATCTTTTCAGGAGTGAATTAAATGGCAAAAGACCTTGAAAAACAGTATAACCCCAAAAACGTGGAGGACAGAATTTATAAGTTCTGGCTTGACGGCAAATATTTCCACGCCAATCTTGACGAAAGCAAAGAAACATATACCATAGTTATACCCCCACCGAATATTACCGGGCAGCTCCATATGGGACACGCTCTTGACAACACTCTTCAGGATATTCTCATCCGCTTTAAAAGAATGCAGGGCTATGACACTCTTTGGGTTCCGGGAACGGATCACGCTTCCATTGCCACCGAGGCAAAAATTGTTGAGGCAATGAAAAAGGAGGGCGTTACCAAGGAGGAAATAGGCAGAGAAAAATTCCTTGAAAGAGCCTGGGATTGGAAAAAACAGTACGGCGGCAGAATTGTGGAGCAGCTTAAAAAATTAGGCTCTTCCTGCGATTGGGACAGAGAACGCTTTACCCTTGATGAGGGATGCAGCAAAGCGGTCAGAGAGGTCTTTGTTCGTCTGTATGAAAAAGGACTTATTTACAGGGGAGAGAGGATTATTAACTGGTGTCCTCATTGCCTTACCTCCATTTCCGATGCAGAAGTGGAATACGAGGATCAGGCGGGACATTTTTGGCATCTCCGCTATCCTTTTAAAGACGGCAGCGGCTTCCTTGAGCTTGCAACGACAAGACCGGAAACGCTTTTGGGCGATACTGCCGTTGCGGTTAATCCCAACGACGAAAGATATAAGGATATGGTTGGAAAAACCGTTGTCCTGCCGTTGGTCCACCGTGAAATTCCTGTAATTGCGGACGATTACGTTGAGATGGATTTCGGTACGGGCGTTGTAAAAATAACTCCCGCTCACGACCCCAACGACTTTGAAGTAGGTCTTCGTCATAATCTCCCCGTTATCAATGTTATGACTCCCGATGCCAAGATAACGGACGAATATCCCGAATACGCCGGAATGGACAGGTACGAAGCAAGAAAAGCCATAGTTGCGGATTTGGAAAAAGAGGGCGCCCTCGTTAAAGTGGAGGATTATTCCCATAACGTAGGCTCATGCTACCGCTGCCACTCTACCGTTGAACCCAGAATTTCAAAACAGTGGTTCGTTAAAATGGAGCCTCTTGCAAAGCCTGCAATCGATGTCGTAAAAGAGGGCAAAACAAGATTTATACCCGACAGATTCAGCAAGGTGTATTACCATTGGATGGAAAACATCAAGGATTGGTGCATTTCCAGGCAGCTTTGGTGGGGACATAGGATTCCCGCATGGTACTGCGCCGACTGCGGAGAAATTACCGTTGCAAGGGAAACTCCCGATTGCTGCTGTAAGTGCGGAGGGCACAGCCTTACTCAAGATCCCGATACTCTTGATACATGGTTCTCATCAGCTCTTTGGCCGTTTTCCACTTTGGGCTGGCCTGACGATACCCCTGAGCTTCGCCATTATTTCCCCACAAATACTCTTGTTACGGGATATGACATAATTTTCTTCTGGGTTGCAAGAATGATTTTCTCCTCTTGCGAGCAAATGGATTCACAGCCCTTTGATACGGTTCTCATCCACGGTCTTGTCCGTGACGCTCAAGGCAGGAAAATGTCAAAATCCTTGGGCAACGGAATAGATCCCCTGGAAATTATAGATAAATACGGCGCGGACGCTTTAAGATTTACTCTCGCTACGGGCAACAGTCCCGGAAACGATATGCGCTTTTCCGATGAAAAAGTGGAAGCAAGCCGAAACTTTGCAAATAAGCTTTGGAATGCGGCAAGATTTGTGCTTATGAATCTTGCGGAAAACGAGCCTGCGCCTCATATTCCCGACTTCCTTGAAATTGAGGACAAATGGATTTTGCATCAATTTAATTGTCTTGTTAAGGACGTTACCGAGTCCCTTGAAAAGTATGAGCTGGGATTGGCGGTTCAAAAGCTTTACGATTTTATTTGGGACGTACTCTGCGATTGGTATATCGAGCTTTGTAAAATTCGGTTCAGCGGAGACGATTTGGAAAAGAAGAGCAATTGCCGTGCCGTTCTTGTCTACATTATGTCCAATACATTAAAGCTCCTTCATCCCTTTATGCCCTTTATTACCGAGGAAATATGGCAAACCCTTCCCCATGAGGGCGAAAGCATAATGATCTCCGAATGGTGCAAATTTGACGAGAGCCTTGTTTTCACCGAGGAGAACGCCGAAATGGAGCGGATAATGACTGCAATCAAGGCAATCAGGAACCGCCGCGGGGAGATGAATGTTGCGCCCTCAAAGAAAGCGAAAATATATATTGCCACTCAATATAAAGATACCTTCAATCAAGGCGTGCAGTTCTTTAAGCGTCTTGCTTCCGCTTCCGATGTGGAAATAGGAGACAGCTTTGAAATTGACGGCAGCGTTAATATCGTTACCGCCGATGCGGCAATCTACCTTCCTTTGGCGGAGCTTGTGGACTTTGAGGCGGAGCGTAAACGCCTTAATAAGGAGCTTGCAGACGCTCAAAAGAAGCTTGATATGATTGAAAACAAATTAAGCAATCCCGGTTTCCTTGCAAAGGCGCCCGAAAGGGTTGTTTCCGAGCAAAGAGAGCAGGGTGTAAAGCTTACCGAGAAAATTGCATTGCTTAAATCAAGTATCGAAAAATTAAGCTGACGGCGGCGTCTGTATATAAAATTATGGAACAAATTTCAGAAGCAGAAAAATATTATCACTCTCTTCTCACATTTGGGATGATTCCCGGGCTGGAGCGTATCGAAAATCTCCTGAACCGCCTGGGAAATCCCCAAAATGAGCTAAAATTTATTCATGTGGCGGGAACCAACGGAAAAGGTACCGTGTGCGTGTTTTTAAGCGAAATTTTGAAGAGAGCCGGATTTAAAACGGGATTGTACACCTCGCCGTATATTGTGGATTTTCGGGAGAGAATACGTGTAAACGGTGAAATGATAAGTCCGGAGAGTCTTGACGAAGTGACCCGGAGAGTAAAAATCGAAATAGACGCTCTCAACAGTGAGAACATAGTCATAACCGAATTTGAGGCCGTTACCGCCGCCGCTTTTCTCTATTTCAAAAAAGCAAATTGCGATTTTGTCGTTCTTGAAACGGGCTTAGGGGGGCGATTTGACGCCACAAACGTAATCAAACGCCCCGAAGCCGCCGTAATAACCTCAATCTCCCTTGACCATACAAAAATTTTAGGGGAAACTCTTCCCGAGATTGCTTTTGAGAAATGCGGCATTATAAAAAATAACAGACCTGTTGTGACCTCTTCAACACAGTGTAAATCCGTACTGTCGGTTATCTCCCAAAACGCAGGAGAAAAATCTGCTCCTTTGACTGTCGCCGATTTCGGAAAAGCCGAAATTTTATCTGAGTCTTTTAAAGGCAGCTGTATAAAATATAAAGACAGACAGGTTTTTGTCCCGTTTGCCGGAGCTCATCAAATTGAAAATTGCCTTTTGGCTTTGGAAACGGCCGACCTCTTAAAATCATCGGGAGTCCGAATTTCCGAGCAGGCAATAAGGGACGGGATTGCCTTTGCCGAAAATCCGGGAAGATGTGAGATTGTTTCATCCGATCCTCTCGTAATCCTTGACGGATGCCATAACGAAGGCTCCGCCGCAGCGCTGTCCGCTGTTTTGACCCGGTATTTTAAAGATAAGAAAATCAAGGCTGTAATCGGTATGATGGCGGATAAGGCGGTTGACAGAGTTTTAGACATCCTTTTGCCTCATTTTAATTCTGCGGTGGCAGTTGAGCCGAGCAATCCGAGAGCTGTTTCCGCCGAAACCCTGAGAGATAAAATTCTCGACAGGGGAGTTTATGCGGAATGTGAAAAGTCACCGGAAATGGGCGTAAAAAAAGCCCTGCAATCTCTGTCGCAGGGTGAAATTTTAATAGTATGCGGTTCGTTGTATCTATGCTCGGATGTAAGGAAAATATTTATTAAATAGGCAATAAAAAACAGGTGTACAAACGGTACACCTGCATCCGTATAAAATCAGTCTTCCTGTCCCACGAGCCAGCCGATGCTCACGCCTAAAGCGTCTGCAAGAGCTACCAGCTCATAGTCATTGATGCTTCTGAACTGTCCTTCAAGCTTGGAAAGACCGGATGCGTTAAGATCTATTCCTCTTACCTGAAGCTGTGTCAGAAGATCCTTTTGCTTCATTCCGATTGCTTTTCTGCGCTGTTCTACTCTTTCCCCTGCAATGTTGCGGGAACCGAGGGATTGTTTTCTTACTCTCATGCTTTTACCTCCTTAAAATTAAAAGTTTTCCCCTTCTTATCTGCATTTTAGCATAATAAATTTTGAAATTCAAGTTTTCTAAAAAAGATTAATAAATATTTATGGATAGAACAAAAAAACAGTACACTTAATTTATATTTTAGTAGTATATGTCGAAAAATGTCCGAATTTGTATCTGATAAAGTTAGATGAAAAGGTCTGATTGATATGATAAATAAAAACGAAAAATACAATTTGATGATGGATTTTTACGAGCTTGCCATGGCAAACGGCTTTATTTCAAACGGTATGAAGGACACCACCGCATGGTTCGATATGTTTTTCAGACCGTCAAAGGATATCGGCGGATTTTGCATAATGGCGGGCGTGGAGCAGCTGAGCCAATGCCTTTCGTCAATTGAGTTCGACGATGACGATATTGATTTTCTCCGTGAAAACGGGGTCGGAGAGGCTTTTCTTGACTACCTGAAAAACTTTGAATTTAAGTGCGATGTTTGGGCTGTTCCGGAGGGGACGCCCATATTTCCCGGAGAGCCGATTGTTAAGGTCAAAGGTCCTATCTTGCAGGCGCTTATGATTGAGACAATGCTGCTGCTTACTATTAACCATCAAACGCTTATTGCAACCAAGGCCAACAGAGTCGTCAGAGCCGCTCAGGGCAGATCCATAATCGAGGCCGGTTCAAGGCGAGCCCACGGAGCGCAGGCTGCTCTTTTAGGCGCAAGGGCGGCGTATATCGGAGGCTGCCGCGCAACGACAAACGCCCAGGCTGCAAAGATGTTTGACATTCCTCTTTTCGGCGGTATGAGCCACTCATGGATTCAGGCATTTAATTCCGAATACGAGGCTTTTTGCGCTTATGCGGCGGAATATCCGGAGAACTGCATCCTTCTTGTGGATACCTATGACACAATCAATTCCGGAATACCCAACGCAATCGAAGCCTTTAAAAAGGTTCTTTTGCCTAAGGGCTACCGTCCGAAGGGAGTGCGGATAGATTCAGGAGATCTTGCGTATCTCTCCAAAAAAATCCGCCATATGCTTAATGACGCAGGATTTCCGGACTGTGATATTTACGCTTCAAATTCTCTTGACGAGTATATTATCCGTGAAATGCTGGGACACGGCGCAAGGGTGGATGATTTCCTTGTGGGTGAGAGAATGATTACCTCCGCAGACGCTCCCGTTTTCGGCGGAGTATATAAAATGTCCGCCATTGAAAAGGACGGTAAAATTCTCAACAAAATCAAAATAAGCGAAAACGTCAGCAAAATAACAACTCCCTGTCCGAAGCTTTTATGGCGTCTTTTTGATATGGAAACGGGAAAGGCGATAGCGGATCTTTTAACTCTTGAAAATGAAAATATTTCCGAGCTTACGCAGTATGAGCTTTTCGACCCCGATTACGCATGGAAGAAAAAAACGGTCAGCAATTTCGTTGCGAGGCAGCTGCTTGTGCCAGTTTTCAAAAACGGCAAAAAGGTTTACGCCTCTCCTCTTCTTTCGGATATCAGAGCCTATTGCGCCGAACAGGTGGATACA
Source organism: Clostridiales bacterium (assembly GCA_021200555.1). GTDB lineage: Bacteria > Bacillota > Clostridia > Oscillospirales > Acutalibacteraceae > UBA1081. Next base: position 12,144 of record JAJQGK010000103.1, read on the forward strand.
CTTTGGGAGGAGGTTCTCAGATTTGAGTATCCCCACAACTATTACGTTGACCTTTCTAAGTCCCTTTGGAATGAAAAGCAGAGACTTATCAACGACTCCAGGAACACCCGCAACGGATGATTTCGGTTCATATTTTTCTTTAAAAGGGTGCATGTTATGAAAATCCCCGTTGTCTTTACCGGCGGCACAATCGGAAGCGTTGAATTAAACGGCGTGATAAGACCCGATCCCGGCTCAAGGCTCGCCCTAATCAATCGATATTCGCCGATTTATTCCGGTGATGTGGAATTTGAAGCCGTAACTCCCTATACTATCTTAAGCGAAAATCTTTCGGCAAAAGAGCTTAATATGCTGATTGACTGCGTGAGGACTCTCATAGACAAGGGCTGTGACGGCGTGATTGTCGCCCACGGAACGGATACGCTTCAATATACCGCTGCGGCTTTAAGCTTTGCTCTGGGCAATTCCTGCCCGCCCGTAATACTTGTGTCAAGCAATTATCCCCTTGACGATCCGAGAGCAAACGGCGGCGTAAATTTTTCCACAGCCGTGGATTTCATTAAAATCAATATGGGCAGGGGAGTTTTCGTCAGCTATAAAAACAGCGGCGGTGTGCCTTGTATTTTCAGAGGCTCCCGATTGTTTCCCCACGGCGGTATGTCCGATGAAATTACTTGCGTCGGAGATTATCCTTACGCCTTTTTTGACGGCAGCGGGCTTGTAAGCCACCCTCTTTACCGCTCTTCCGAAAATACGGCTTTTTCCGAAGCCTTTCATTATTGCGAAGCCCCCGAAATTGCCTTTGTATCGTGTCATCCCGGAGACAGCTGGAGTTATCTTACGGAGAATTGCCGAGCCGTATTGATCAAGCCTTACCATTCCGGCACTCTTGATACTGAAAATAAACGCTTTGTTTTCTTTTGTGAAAAGGCAAAAGAGCGTTCCGTTCCCGTGTTCGTTTCCGGTATTCACAGCGGAAGCATTTACGAGTCCTCCGAAAAGTACGCTGAGCTGGGTTTGATTCCCCTGAAAAACACAAGCTCCGCCGCAATGTATATGAAAATCTGGGCTGCAATCAGCCGAAATGCCGATATTGCAGAGTATGTCTTAAATCCCATAGCGGACGAATTTGCCTGAGCTTGCAAATATACCCGATTACACCGAAAGAGGTGCATTTATGAAAAAGCTTTTGCCCGTTTTTGTTTTTCTAATATCCGTTCTTCTGCTTTCCTCCTGTGCCGCAGAGTCGGAGCAGGAGACAACCGAAGCAAATTCATTGTCGGTAATTTCTTCCGACAGCAGCCTTGACGGACTGCAAATTGTAAGCGTTTCAAGCTTTAGCGGTGTGTTCACAGAGGACGGTGAAGACAGAGACGTTGCAGATGTTTCCGCCGTAACCGTATACAATCCCACGGAAAAAACATTGCAATACGGTGAAATTACGGAGACCTTTTCGGACGGCACTGAATATGTGTATAAATTCAGTACAATCACACCCGGGGAAACTCTTGAGGTTTGCGAGTACAATGCCTCCGCATACAGGGAAATTGACAGCGGAACGTCATGGTCGGGCAGTTCCATTGCCTTCTTTTTAACCGAGCCCGAACTCCATAACGACATATTATCCTTCAGCGGCGCAGATAACATTTTAAACGTTACAAATAATTCCTCCGAGGATGTATTCGGCGATATCAAAGTGTATTACAAAAACTGCCTGAACGGTGCGGCTGTAGGCGGCATAACCTATTGCAAAACAATCTCCGGCGACATTTTGTCGGGAGAGACCGTTCAAGTCACAGCGGGACATTATTCTGCGGACGAATGTATAATTATGTACACCGAAATTATCGACACGGAGGTGTAGAAATGGCGGATATAGAGCCTGCCCTGTCAAAATATTTTCACAAAAAGGGAATTGTGCGCGGCATACCCGTTTCCGGAACCTTTGAGCTTACAAGAAAATGCAATTTTAACTGTAAGATGTGCTATATCCACTGCTGCGATACCTCAAAGGATAATGAGCTTACGGCGGATCAGTGGATTTCAATTGCCGAAAAAGCCAGAGATATGGGAATGCTTTTCCTCCTTCTTACCGGCGGCGAGCCCTTTATTCGCCCCGATTTCCCCGAAATTTACGAAAGACTCCAAAAATTGGGCTTTGTCATCTCGATAAATTCCAACGGCAGCTTAATTGACGGTGAAATTTTTGAGCTTTTGAAAAAATACCCGCCCTGCCGCATTAATATTTCACTTTACGGCGGAAGTCGGGAAACATACGAAAATCTTTGCGGAAACGGACAATTCGATATTGTTGCGGAAAATATCAAAAAGCTTAAAGGCGTCGGAATTACGGTGAAGATTAATTCCGTTTTCAATAAGTACAATGTCGGCGACGTGGATCGGATTTTCGATATTGCAAGGGAGCTTGATATTGCCGTTCGTCCCGCCTCCTATATGTACCCTCCCGTCAGAGCCGGCGGAAGTACGGGCTGCAACGGCGCAAGACTTACTCCTAAGGAAGCCGCAGCCTGCAATATAAAATGCAAAAAGCTTATGTATTCCCGTGAAAGCCTTGAAAAGCAAGCCGGGAAAATGATGAAGATTGACAGCTCCGAGTGTGACGACGACAATGTTGAAGGCAGCGGCGTAAGGTGCCGAGCCGGCAGAAGCAGCTTTTGGGTCACCTTTGACGGCAAAATGACGCCCTGCGGTATGATGCCGGAGCCTTTTTTAAGCCTAAAGGACGTCCCCTTTGATAAGGCGTGGGAGAAAATCAGACAAATGACCTCCGAAATCAGACTGCCTAAGGAATGTCAAAGCTGTAAATTAAAGGACATATGCAGCGTATGCGCAGCCATGTGCTACACGGAAACGGGCAGCTTCGGCGGCAAACCCGAATATATATGCTCAATGATGGAGGAAATTGTAAATTACTCCAAGGCGGAATTTGTGAAAGGCGGCGGTGAAAATGAAGGTTAATCGGGATTTGATTTTGCGTGAAATAGCGGGAGATTACGTTCTTGTTCCCGTTGGTTCAACCATGAATGCCTATACCGGGCTTTTCTCCGTAAGCGAAGTCGGAGCAAGAATTTGGCAGCTTTTGCCCGATGCCGAAAGCAAGGACCACATTGTAAACATTCTTTTGACGGAATACGACGTTGAAAAAGCCGAGCTTGAAAGGGACGTAAGCCTGTTCCTCGGCGAGCTGAAAAAATTCGGAATGATTGAAAGCTAAGGTTGGTTGAAAATTGAACACCTGTTATATAATCGGCGCAGGAGACTGCGGCAAAATCAGCATAAAAAAAGACAGCTCCGATTTCGTAATCGCAGCGGACGGCGGGCTTAAATACTGCCTTGAAAGCGGTATCTCTCCCGATATGATTGTAGGCGACTTTGATTCGCTGGGTTATGTTCCCAAGGGGAAAACCGTCATCGTTCTCCCTGTGGAAAAGGACGATACGGATATGTATTTCGCCGTCAACCGCGGGCTGGAAAAAAGCTTTAAGAAATTTATAATTTTCGGCGGCACCGGCGGAGACAGACCGGAGCACACCTACGCCAATATCGCTCTTTTGGCGTACATATCTCAAAAGGGCGGCAGGGGATTTTTAATTTCCGACAGCTATTCCGTAACCGCAATTACAAATTCAAGCATAGAGTTCGATAAAAATTACCGAGGAAATATTTCCGTTTTTTCCTTTACGGATAAGTCCCGTGGCGTGTGCGAAACGGGGCTGAAATATACTCTTAACGATAAAACTCTTACAAGCTCCGTTGTGCTTGGCATAAGCAACTCCTTTATGGGCTGTGAAAGCTGCGTCTCCGTTAAAGAGGGAACTCTTATCATATATTACGACCGTGCGCCCCTGTGACAGCTTATGTGTTTCTGTGACAGACTGTGACAGGGTATGTAAAATTTAATTTTCGCTGCCAAAAATCGTAGGAAAAAATCCCGCTTTTTTGAACATATCGTAAATTTTCGGAAATAATGGAAAATCCGCTTCAAATCCCTTGCAAAATCAAAAATACCGTGATATAATCGAATAAATCAAACAAATCTACGAAAAGAGTTGACAAAAGATATGAATTGCGGTATAATTGACAAGCAAGCAAGCAAGCAAGCAAGCAAGCAAGCAAGCAAGCAAGCAAGCAAGCAATAATACTGCACTTTTTTACTTTTTCGACAATTCAGTAGTTAAGCATAGCTTTGGGCTTTAGCCTGAGGTTATGCTTTTTTGTTTGTAAAATTTTAATCCAATATGGAGGCATTGTGTATGACTGTAAAATTCAAGAAAATTTTCGTCGTGTTGTTCAGTATTTGTATACTGCTTGCGGCATTTTGTTTTAACGCCTCGGCTTCGGAGACCTTAACTGAGGGCGATTATCAGTATATAATCGTAACCTCAGGCGATTTATCCGAGACTGAGATGGTGAGCTACGGCTTAACCGTAGGCAGCGCCCGTATTACAGGCTATACGGGAACTGCGTCAACCATCGCTCTTCCCGCTACATTAGGCGGCAAAACCGTTGAGAGCATCGGCTCCGGCGCCTTTTCCGGAAATACCGCCATTCAGACCGTTACCATAGGATCCACCTATAAGGTTATAGGGTCCGAGACGTTTATAAATTGTACGGGCTTGCAGCAGATTCTGGCTGCCGCAAGCGTTACCGCAATTTACAGCTCCGCTTTTTCCGGCTGCTCCGCACTTAAAACAGTAACCTTCCAGTCCGGCTCTCTTCTTAAGTACATTGGAAACTGGACTTTTGATGGCTGTTCCTCTCTTAATGATTTAACCCTTCCCGAAGGTCTTGAAACCATAGGCGATTGTGCTTTTCGCAACAATAACAGTCTTATTGCAATTGAGATTCCCGACAGCGTAACCTATCTCGGTGCCGCTGCCTTCTTCAGTTGTGATTCTATGACAACCGCTGTTATAGGTGACGGCGTAGCTTCATTAAATACTTATAATGAGCGTGATGGTGGAAATTGGGGAACAGATAGTCGGTATGACGGCACTTTTGAGGGCTGTGTAAGCCTTGCCTCCGTAACCATAGGCACCGGTGTAACGTCAATAGGACAGGACTGCTTTGCCGGCAGCGGATTAACCTCATTAGACATTTCCGATGAAGTTGCAGCAACCATAGGCTACGGATCCTTCTTTAACTGTGATTCATTGACAACCGTGGAAATAGGAGACGGCATTACAAGCATAGATTCTTACGCATTTTATGATTGCGACGCTCTTGCCTCTGTTGCTATAGGAGACGGCGTTGCTTCTGTAGGTGATTATACTTTTTACAGTTGTTACGCTCTTACCGATGTTGATATAGGCAGTGGCGTTATATCCATAGGAACAGCAGCTTTCAGAGACAGTAACTCACTTGTATATATTAATATTCCAACCAATGTAACCTCTTTAGGTGGAGCTGCATTTTTCCATTGTGATAGCTTAAAGACTGTTGTTATTGGTAATGGTGTAACATCCTTAGCTGCTCAAAATGATCGTGACGGTGATAATTGGGGAACAGATAGCAGATATGATGGTACATTCGAGGGCTGTGTAAGTCTTACTACCGTTACTATAGGCAGTGCGGTAACCACAGTCGGGCAAGATTGCTTTGCCGGCACAGCTTTAACTACTGTCACTATTCCCGATAATGTTATAACAATATCTTTGGGAGCATTTGAAAATTGCTCTTTGCTTACATCCATTGACATCGGAGATGGTGTTACTTCTATAGGCGATTATACTTTTTACAATTGTGACGCTCTTACCGATGTTGATATAGGCAGCGGCGTTATCTCCATAGGAACCTGTGCGTTTTATGACTGCGACGGTCTGGAATATATTTACATTCCCTCAAATGTAACCTCCTTAGGCGTAGCCGCCTTTTTTCACTGTGTCAGCCTTAAAACAGCCGTTATAGGCAACGGCGTTACCGCTCTTAATACGAGAAATGAAAGAGATGGTGCTAACTGGGGAACAGATAGCAGGTATGATGGCACATTCGAGGGCTGTATAACCCTTACCTCCGTCACTCTTGGCAGCGGCATTATCTCCATAGGACAGGATACCTTCGCCGGCACTCAGATTACCACTCTTACCGTACCCTCAAAGGTCTCCACTCTCAGCTACGGAGCCTTTGCCGGAGCTACTCAGCTCTCAAGTATTTACTTTACAGGCAACTGGCCCGCCTCCGTTGGTGATGCTATCCTTAACAACACCGCCGAGGGCATTACACTGTACTACATCAGCGGCGCTTCCGGATATTCCGACTTAACTTATAATTTGGACACCTTTACACCTATAACCGTTACCTTCGACAACAACGACTCCAACGTCTTTGCCGTTACAACCGAGAAGCAGATACTCTCTCCCTTAGGCGGCTATGTTATAGAGCCTGTTTCTCCCACTGCATTGGGCTATCTCTTTGACGGCTGGTACAAGGACAGTGCCTGCACCGAAGCTTGGAACTTTACCGATGACGAAGTAACAAGCAACACCACACTCTACGCCAAGTGGAACGCCGTTGATACCGTTGTTCCCGTCAGACCCGAAGGAGTCAGCACATCCGCTTATGACGGAGCCTCCGTTACTCTCACATGGTCTGCGGTTGACGGAGCAATAAGCTACAACGTCTATCAGGACGGCGTAAAGGTCAACACGGAAGCCATAACCGCAACAACGTATACCGTGACGGGACTTGACAGCAACACAACATACGAATTTGAAGTTGCTGCCGTAAACAGCATCGGCGAAGGCGAAAAGAGCATCATTTTGGCTCAGAGAACCTCCGCACACGTCCACACCTTCGGCGATTGGGTTGTGACAAAGGAAGCCACCTGCGTTGAGGACGGCGAGCAGACAAGAACCTGCCAGGACGAGGACTGCGGTGAAACTGAAACAGAGGTTATCCCCGCAACAGGCGAGCATACCTACGGCGATTGGATAGTCACCACAGCGGCAACTTGTACAGAGGACGGCGAGCAGATGAGAGTTTGCTCCGTCTGCGGCGAAACGGAAACCGAAACAATCCCCGCCACGGGAGAGCATACCTACGGTGATTGGGTAATTACCACAGAGGCAACAGCCGACAATGACGGCACTCGTGAGCATACCTGCTCAGTCTGCGGATATACCGAAACCGAAACCTTCGCTTATACTTCAACCGATACGGAACCCGATGAACCCGACACACCCGATACTCCCGAAAATCCCGATATACCTGACACACCCGATACACCCGACACTCCCGATGAACCGGAAAATCCCGATGTAACCGATGATCCCAACGAAAGCAGCTATATGGTAGGCGATGTAAACCTTGACGGCAAGGTTACTGCTGCGGATGCAAGACTTGCCCTCAGAGCGGCTGCAAAGATTGAGGATCTTGAAGGAGACGCCCTTCTTGCGGCTGACCTTGACGGAAGCGGAAACGTTACTACTGCGGAAGCAAGGAAGATTTTGAGAGTTGCAGCTCAGATTGATGCCTTCACGGATGATGAGAACGAATAAATTTTAACACAACAATCCCCCGCCGGTTAGGTGGGGGATCTGTTTTGCAAGATATTTAAAAAGGTGCGGTAAATATTGTTGTATCGCTGCTTTGTGTAGAATTAAAGCGCTGCGACGATTTGCCTTTTATATTTCAGAAATTCCTCTGACAGATTGAAGTCCGGACTTCTGGGCTTCGGTGTGTCGATTTTTATTTCTTCCGTAATCCTTCCCGGCTTGCCCTTCATAATGTAAATCCTGTCGGACAGAATAACCGCTTCGTCTATGTCGTGGGTGATAAAAAGAGTTGAAAGCTCGATTTGCTCCATAATCTCCAAATACCACTTGTGCATGGCGGATTTTGTCAAGGTGTCCAGTGCGGAAAAAGGTTCGTCAAGAAGAGCTGCGCCCTGAGACGACAGATAAGTTCTTAAAAGAGCAGCCCTTTGTCTCATTCCTCCGGAAAGCTGAGAGGGATATTTTTTTTGACATCCCTCCAAGCCGAATTTTTCAAAAAGTGCCGATGCTGCTTCTCTCGCTTCCTTTTTGCTGTGGGTTTTCTTTATGATAAGCGGGAGAGCCGCATTGTCAAGCACCGTTTTATAAGGCAGCAGCAGTTCCTTTTGAAGCATGTAGCTTATTTTTCCGGGCTTGCCGGTTATGTCCTCGCCCTGCATTTCAACGCTGCCCGTTTCGGGAACGTAAAGCCCCGACAAAACGTTAAAAAGCGTTGACTTGCCTACGCCGCTCTGCCCCAAAAGGCATACAAGCTCGCCCTGCCTTAATTCAATATTGATGTCCTCGATTATCCTTACGCCGTCAAATTCCTTTGACACATTCTCAGCCTTGAGAACTGTCGGAGCTTCAGCTGAGGTACTCATTTGTAAAGCCCGTACCGTGGGGAAGCTCAACGTCTATAAGCTCGTTTTCATAAAGCCAGTCGTAGAACGCATCCCATCTTGAATCGTCAATAACGCCCCATGACTCCGCATCGTCAATGTATTGAGTGGAAATCCAAGCCTGACTTTGCATTACAAGCTCCTCCGAGCCGGAAAGAGAGCCTGTGTTGTCGCTGTCAATGAGAATTTGAGCCGCTTCTTCGGGATTTTCAACGGCATATTCGTAGCCCTTCTTAACGGCGGAAAGGAATGCCTTTGTAACCTCGGGATTTTCCTCCATGTATTCGTCGTTGCCGATAATAACGGGTGTGTAATAATCAAATACGCTGTCAATATCCTTGAAATAGAAGAAGTCAAAGTCAAAGCCCTGAACCTGAGCATTGATGCAGCCCCAGCCGTAGAATACCCAAATTGCGTCCGTCTGATTTGCCGCAAGCGCGCCGGGCTCGTCCGTGATGTTGTTCGGGATAAGAGTTACGCTGTCCCAGTCGCCGCCGTCTGTTTCAACAACGGATTTAAGCATTGCCAGCTCGATTGAAGAGTCCCAAGTTGAGTATGTGTGATTTTCAAGTCCCTTGGGAGTGTCCATGCCCTCGCCCTGACGGGAGATAATTCCCGATGTGTTGTGCTGTAAAATCGCTGCAATTGCGGTTATCCCCAAAGGCTCATCCGTGGTAAATGCGGGGACTAAAGTGTCCTGGCACTCAATGGCAAACTGCGCCTTGCCCGCTGCGCAGAGAGAAGCGGAGCTGCTGTCCTCTATAAATACAATCGATACGTCCAGTCCGGCCTCTTCAAAGTAGCCCAGAGACTGCGCTACATAGAGCCCCGTGTGGTTTGTGTTGGGAGTCCAGTCGAGAGCAAATGTAATCTCAACGAGATCATCCGATACGCTGTCGGAAGAGTTGCTTTCAGCCGCTTCCGTGGTATTGCCGTCGCCGCTGTCCGATGAGCAGGCAGCCAACGCCAAAACCATAATCATTGAAAGTAAAATGCAAATAATTTTTCTGAATTTTTTCATGCTTTGTTTTCTCCTTTTACTCTTTCCCACGGCATAACCAGCCGCCTTATCAGGCTGACAATGCACATGAGAATAAGGCTTAAAATAATGATTAAAATTATAACTGCGAACATTTTGTCAAAGGAATACGCTTTTCTGACCCTTGTCATGTAAACTCCCAGTCCCTCAAAGCCGCCGAGCCATTCCGCTATAACTGCGCCTACTATGGCGTAGGATGCGGAAATTTTCAGTCCGGAGAAAAAGTGGGGGAGAGCCGACGGAAGCTTGATGTAACGGAAAATCTGAAGCCTGCCTGCGCCCATGCTCCGCAGCAGAGAAACGGCGTCGGGATCTGCGCTTCTGTATCCGTCAAGAAGTCCTATGGTTATGGGGAAAAAGGTCGTAAGCACCACAAGGGCGATTTTCGGCGCCATTCCGAAGCCCATCCAAAGGATGAGAATAGGAGCAATCGCCACCGTGGGAATTGTTTGAGATATTACCAGCAGGGGATAAAACGAGTTGTATAAAATCTTAAACCTGTCCATAAGCGAAGCGGTTATAAACGCTAAAATTATGCCTATTCCCAAACCCAGAGCCGCCTCGGTAAGAGTGGCCGCCGAATGTGACATCAGAGTGGGAAAATCGCTTATAAATGACGAAATGACTGCGCCGGGCGAGGGGAGCATGTATGAGGGAATGGAACCGAATCCGCATACAGCCGCCCAAACCGCCACAAAAATGCAAAGCGTAATTACCGGCGACGCTTTACCGGTGATGCTTTGTAACCTTTTGGTCAATGGTAAGCACACCGCCTTCCGGCTTGTATGCGACCTTAATATACGCCGACACTCCGGGACAGCCTGCCCTTAAAGCCACATGCTGACACTCCTTAACAATGTCCATAAGCTGATCGTAATCTTCGCCCTCAATTGTGGTTTCAAAGGGTCCTACATAGCAGTTAAGCCCCGTGCTTTTTATATAAGCTATAACCTCGTCTACTATGCGAACCGTTTCCTTGTCGTCTGTTGTGGACGGCAAAACCTGAATTGCTACACTTGCCTGCATTGGAAAAACCTCCTTAAAATAAAAAATATTCCTGCGGATAACCGAAGGAATAATATGAACCGATTTAACAGCACAGTATAAATTCCTACGGCGGCATTACCCGCATCAGGTTCGAGGGTCCTGCGGCAACACCGCAATCTCAGCCGATAATACGGCACCCCTTTATCTGTACTTTTATGGTAACACAAAATGAAAGCTTTGTCAACAGAAAACGCCAAAAACGTCCGAATTTATATTTTAAGCTTGCGGCAGATATACGATTTCATCTGTCATTTCCGTTCCGCATTTC
>JAJQGK010000143.1 GCA_021200555.1 Clostridiales bacterium
CTCTCTCTTTGAAATGTATTCACCGTCAGACAGAACGGTCACTCCTCCGGGAAGCGTCAGCGCTCCACCCTTTTCAAGGAAGTCCGAGATGATTGCAACATGCTTGTATTCGGTTTCGCCTGCTCCGTAAAATCGGGCAATCTCAAGGATAACTCTGTCCCTTACCGCCTTTGGAAGGGCATTGATATAAGCGGCGGAAAATCCCCGTTCTGATTTTGCATTGGAAAAAGACAAAGAGACAACAGACTCGATATAGTCCTCCGTATCCGCAAGGGAGCTTATACAGCTTAAAAATACGGATGAAAACGACGGGTTAATCTCATTTAAAACAGGGATTACATTATGTCTTATTTTATTGCGGGTATAATCGTCGCAAAGATTCGTACTGTCTGTCACAAAGGGAACTCCGTGCTCGGCATTGTAAGCCTCAATTTCTTCCCTTGTACATTCGATAAGCGGTCTTATAATATTCCCCTGGACTTTTGGAATGCCGCAAAGTCCTTTAAGTCCCGTACCCCTTGCAAGGTTAAGCAAAAAGGTTTCCATACAGTCGTTTAAATTGTGAGCGGTTGCAATTTTGGCGTTCGGCGCAATCGAATTAAAAAACTCATATCTTAACCGTCTGCCGCAAAGCTCTTGGCTCTCTTTTGATGCTGCGGCGATTTTCGGAACGTCATAATGCGCCGCTGTGAATTTTATGCCGTGCTTACTGCAATAGCTTCCGACAAATTCCTCATCATAATCCGCCTCGCTGCCTCTTATGCCGTGGTTTACATGGGCACAAATAATATTAAAGCCTTTTTTTCTTGAATATTCATTGAAAAAACTCAGCATACACATGGAATCAGCACCGCCGGATACGCCCAAAATTACGGTATCGCCGGATGAAACCATATTGTATTTATCGATAACGGAATGTATCTTATCAGCCGTCATCATCCTCATCTCTCCTATATTCCCTTGTGCTGAAAAGGGTATAATCGGGGTTCCATGCGAGAGGAACCGTACCGGTGGGACCGTGTCTGTTTTTTGCGATTATAAGCTCCGCATCATCTATCTGGATTTCCTCCGGAGGAGTATCCGCAGAGTCGTTATAATAATTTTCTCTGTAAAGCATAAGTACAATATCCGCATCCTGCTCAATTGAGCCGGATTCTCTTAAATCCGAAAGCTGAGGTCTTTTGCTTCTGCCCTTTTCCGTTTCCGTTCGTCTTGCAAGCTGAGCGCAGGTAACGACGGGAATGTTTAAATCCTTCGCCATCATTTTAAGCTCCCTTGTTATATCGGAAACCTCCTGAACTCTGTTATCAGTTCTCTTGCTTGACTTCATCAGCTGCAAATAGTCTATAACTATACAGTCAACGTTTTTAAGCTGTCTTGCCCTCGCCTTCATTTCGGGAACGGTTATCGATGATGTGTCGTCAAAATACAGCTCCACATCGGCCAAAAACATTGACGCCTCGGCTATGTGCTGCCACTCCTCGGGAGCTATTTTTCCCGTTCTGAACTTTGTGCTTTCGACTCTTGCCTCTGTGGACAGAACACGCTGCGCAAGCTGTTCCTTTGACATTTCAAGTGAGAAAAAAAGAACTCGTTTCTTTGCATAAACGGAAACATTTCTTGCAATATTCAGCGCAAAGCTTGTTTTACCCATGGCAGGGCGGGCACCGACTATTATAAGGTCGGAACGGTTAAGTCCGGTGATTTTCTTATCAAGCTCGGAAAATCCCGTGTTAAACCCCGCATATTCATCCTTATCAAGAGTGGAGAGATTGTACAGCTCCTGATATACGGTTGAAATAATATCGCTGATTTTTGCCGGTCCGGTAATGTTTTTTCCTCTGCGAATATCGTATATTTTCTGCTCCGCCATATCGAGAAGCTCATCCGCCGATTGCTCGGAATTTACCGCTTCTTCGGTAATTTCTCCCGACGCAATAATAAGAGAGCGGACATAAAACTTTTCTCTGACTATCTTGGCGTATGACTCAACGTTTGCAGTGGACGGAACGGCCTTTGACAGCTGCATAAGGTAGGTTTTTCCGGATTCGTCGTCATAGGAGCCCTCCTTCCGCAATGCATCAAGGACAAGGAGAGCGTCAATTTTTCCGCCCTTAGATGCGTCAAGGGCTATAATCGTGCTGAAAATCGACCTGTGCTGAGGCAAATAAAAATGCTCAGGTCTGAGTATTACCGTTACGGCGGACAAGCAAGAGGGATCGAGAAGAATCGAACCCAAAACTGCCTGTTCGGCTTCCAGACTGAACGGCAGCTCCCTGCCGTCGGCAGTCAAATTATAATTGTCATCCGCCATTTATCATTCACCTACGACAACCGTAAGCTTGGCGGAAATTCCCTGATAGAGCTTAACCTCGCACTGATATGAGCCGAAATTTTTTATGTCGCTCATTACGACCTTGCGTTTATCGATTTTGGTGCCGAAACGGGAATTTATTTCATTTGCGACCTCTTTTGCGGTGATTGAGCCGAAGAGCTTACCGTTGGCTCCCGCTTTTGCCGAAAGGCGCAGCTCCTTGCCATCAAGCTTTTCCGCAGCATTTTTTGCATTTGCAATATCCGTATCGATTCTGTGCCGGTTTGCAGCCTCTCTGTTTTTCAGCTCGGTTACTGCCTGAGCAGTCATTTCAACCGCAAGCTTTCTCGGGAACAGGTAATTTCTTGCGTAGCCCTCCGCCACGGTTACCTTTTCGCCTTTTTTGCCAAGAGATTTAACATCTTGATTTAAAATAACTTCCATTGCAGTCTCTCCTTATCTTTCTTTATCTTTCTTGGTATTTCTTTCAAGAAAATCGTCAACAGCCTTCTGAAGCAGCTTTTCGGCTTCATCAACGCTTGTGTCTTTAAATTGAGCGGCAGCCATAGTCTGGTGACCGCCTCCGCCTAAATGCTCCATAATAATCTGAACGTTTACTCTTCCGTATGATCTGGCGGAAATCGCTGAATTGCCGCCTCCGGCAGGAAATATTACAAAGGATGCGTCCACATCTTCAATATTAAGCAAATCGTCAGCCGCTTTCGATGAGGCAAGCCTTATGACCGGCTCATTTCTGTAGGTTTTTGCAAATGCAAATTTACCTCTGATAACGGCACTGTTTACAATTTCGCTGACCATCGAGTTTTCCTCGCTTGTGGCGGAGAAAAGCTTTCTGACGGTTATGGTGTCCGCTCCACGATCCTTAAGGTAAGCCGCAGCTTCAAAGGTTCTGACTCCCGCTTTAAGCGTGAAATTTTTTGTATCGAGATAAATTCCGGAGAGAAGGCCTTCGGCGGCATACTTTGACAGCTTCGGCTTTGACGGCATATATCGGATAAGCTCGGCAACCATTTCGCTGGCAGAGGATGAATTTGGCTCATGATAAAAAATGGTTGAGTTTGATATGTGATCCACCGACATTCTATGATGATCTATAACCACTATTCTCTCTGCCCGCTTCAAAAGCTCCGGCGCATCCGAAAAGCTCGGACGCATAACATCCGTAACGATTACAAGGCTTTCGTCCTCAAGCTCATTTTCCGCTTTTTCGGGAGATATAAACAGGTTTTCGTCATATTCGCTTCTGTAATAATCAAGCAAAGGCTTTGCCATGGTATTTTTTTCATCAACAACGACGCGAACCGGTATTCCCAAGCGGCGAACGGCCTCGGAAAGTCCGATTGCGGATCCCAAGGCGTCGAGATCGGAGTTTTTATGTCCCATAATAAGTACGGAGGAAGCGTGTTTGATAAGCTCCTCCACGGACGCTGCCACAATTCTGGACTGCACTTGATTTCGGCTCTCAACGCCGGAAGCGACGCCTCCGAAAAACTCGTAGTTTTCATTGTCGTTGATAACGACCTGATCTCCGCCTCTGCCTTTAGCCATATCAAGGGATCGTCTTGCGGCGGCTTCGCATGAGGAAAGGTTCATTCCCGTTCCGATGCCAACGGAGACGGTCATTGCCGTTGACAAGCCTTCAATATGATGCTCTCTGACCCGGTCAAGGATATTGAATTTATCCTTTTTCATTTCCTCAAAGGTATTATACTCGGCAATTACTATATATCTGCCTTCGCTGAGCTTTCTGAAAATGCACATATAATGGGTAAACCATGAATTTATCATTCGCTCATCATCACTTACGAGAGTTGTATATTCATTTTGAGATACCATTGAAGATACCTCATCCATGGCGTCTATGGAAATAAGCATAACAGCCGGCTTTGAAGCCTTGTACTCATCCGCCGTATTTTTGTAGTATGTATCGTCTATAAAATACAAAACATATTCATCGGCAGCGTCATTAAAGCTTTTTGATATATATACCGTATATCTTCTGCCGTTATAATTGGCATTAAAGGAGCTTGTATGACTGTCGCTTTTAAGCTTATCGGCAGGGACAAAATTGCGTATTTGGCGGAAAGTAAGCTCTTTATCTCCGATTACCTCCGACTCAAAAAGCTTGTTATACCAGATTATTCCGCCGCTTTCGGAGCATATGACAAAGGGCAGCGGAATACTTGAAATTCTATCCTCATCCTTAGAGACAATGTAGGAATTTACCATTGAAACAGTCCGCTTCAAATCGCCGTAATTCCTTTTTTCCACAGCAAGAATAAGAACCGAGAGGACTATTCCCAGCGCAAATTCAAGATATGCAATTTGATGTTCGCCAAGATAATAAGAAGTGGCTGCAACCGCAAGGGAAAAAATTACCACAACGGGAAACATGGGATGCAGTCTGAGAAAATCCCTGAATTTCATACGGCAAAATCCTTTCACACCAATGGGATTTTATATGTCGGTTAAATTTCCTGGATAACGGGAATGACAACGGGGCTGCGTTTTGTCTTATCGTACATAAAGTGCAGAACGTCTTCCCGAACTTTATTTTTAAGCGAATTAATGTCTCGCCTGTCAGAATCGGCATATTTGTCGAGAGCCTTTAAAACTACTTGCTTTGCCCCGTCAAACAGCTCCGATGATTCCTTTACAAAAACAAATCCTCTCGAATATATTTCCGGTTCGGATACATTGTAGCCCGTAACAGCGTCAACTGCGGCGGCGACGACAATTACTCCATCCTCGGAGAGCAGCTTCCTCTCTCTTAAAACTGCGCTTCCCACATCGCCTACTCCGTATCCGTCAACATAAACATTGCCCGAAGGAACGTCGCTTAAGGAATATTCATTTTCGGAACGGATAATCACTTCGGTTCCGTTGGACACGAGAATTATATGATCCGACGGTATTCCCATGGCCTCTCCAAGCATAGCGTGCTTTTTTAAATGCTTTTGCTCGCCGTGAACGGGTATAAAGTATTTGGGCTTAACGAGTCCCAAAATAAGCTTTTGCTCCTCCTGGCAGGCATGACCCGAAACATGAACCTCATACATCCGCTCATAAACAACGTCCGCGCCAAGCTTCATAAGCTCATTTACAACCTTGCTTACCGTTTTTTCATTGCCGGGAATGGGAGTGGCTGAAATTATAACATAGTCGTTCGGTCCTATTGAAACCTTTCTGTGATCGGACATTGCCATTCTCGTAAGCGCCGACATAGGTTCGCCCTGACTTCCCGTGGTTATAAGCACAAGCTCATTATCCGCATACTGCTTTATTGCATCAATACCGATAACAATGCCCTGAGGAACGTCAAGATAGCCTAATTCCTGACCGACAGCCACCACATTTTCCAGACTTCTGCCGGAAAGGGCTACTTTTCGTCCCAGAGAAGCGGCAACATTGATTATCTGCTGCACTCTGTGAACGTTTGAAGCAAAGGTTGCAACGATTATACGCCTTGAGCCTGCTTTTCTGAAAAGATTTTCAAAGGACTCCCCCACCTTGCGTTCGCTTTGGGTATAACCGGCTCTCTCTGCGTTTGTCGAGTCGGACAAAAGGCACAGAACACCCTCATTCCCAAGCTCGCCGAGCCTTGCAAGATCCATCATCCCGCCGTCAATGGGAGTGCTGTCGATTTTAAAGTCGCCGGTATGGAGGATAACTCCGCTTTTGCACTTTACCGCAAAGGCAAGCGCATCGGGAATGGAATGGTTTACATGTATGGCTTCTACGGAGAAGCCGCCCGTCTTTATGACGCTTCCCGGCTTTATAACGTTAAGCTTTGCCTTTTGAAGCATTTTAGCC
Source organism: Clostridiales bacterium (assembly GCA_021200555.1). GTDB lineage: Bacteria > Bacillota > Clostridia > Oscillospirales > Acutalibacteraceae > UBA1081. Next base: position 6,149 of record JAJQGK010000143.1, read on the forward strand.
TCTTTCAGCTTACATTCTATAAGACCCAGCGTAAATTTTGTGGAATAAACGGGGGCGTTCACAACCTTTAAAAGGTATGACAATCCGCCTATATGATCCTCATGACCGTGAGTTATAAATATTCCTTTAATTTTGTCTGCGTTTTTTTCGATATAGGAAAAATCAGGTATAACGAGATCCACTCCGGGCATTGTATCATCCGGAAACGAAAGACCGCAGTCGATTATAATCATCTCTTTATTATATTCAATTACCGTTAAATTTTTTCCTACCTCATTAATTCCGCCGAGGAACGCAATTTTCACAGGCACTTCAAATTCCCCGCTTTGGGCGTTTCGGCCGGTTCTCTGTATATTTGCGGAAGCGGATGATTTTTGAGGTATCTGCTTTCTCTTTTGTGCGGCAGGCTTTTGTACAGACATTTTCTGGGTTTTGTAAATCCTGCCGTAACGCTTAATTCCGCTTACCTCTCTCTGCGCATCCTTTCTTACGCCTTCTCTATTTTGTTTTTGGTTGCTCAATGTAAATCTCCTTTTTTGAACCGTTAGTTTATAACAACATCTGTTTTGTTTATTATGTAATGCCCTAAAGGGCAAAAAATTCATATTTCGTCAACTGCTTAAAATAATAACATACTAATCCACAATATAGATTATTTTACTCTATTTGATGATATATGTCAAGGGCGTTGTGTTCAATTTTATCGGCTGTTTCAGCGCAAAGCTCCTTTGCCGCTTCCATATTTGCGGCTTCGGCAATGATTTTAATAAGCCTTCCTCCGGCAGTTTCCGTAACGGACACCGTTCCCTTAATGCCCGATGTTCTAAGCCCTTGGGACTCTCCGTCGGCTCTTATTCCGAGAAGAGAAGACAGGACGGACGGTGAAATATCAGAGGCAACAACCTTTTTGGCTATATGAAATACGGGGATTTTTTCCGTCAGTTCATACAGGGATTTATCCTCCGTATTCATCATTCCCATAACCTTAAAGACGAGGGCAAGACCGTCATATGCCCACATTGTGTTTTTTACCGCATAAGCAATATCTTCTTCATATTCCTTCATAGGAGATTTTCCCGTTCTGAATACCCTGCATCCGTGCTCCGAAGCCAAATCGTCAAGGCAATTGGGAGCGTCAAAGGGCACGCATATATCGTCGCCGTTTGCAAAGCTGTCCATTCCGCAAAGCACGAGGAGTTTCTCGTAGGTTACCGCACGGTTTTTTTCATCTGACGCAACGGCCTTTTTACCGGAGTAATCGACGGTAAATTCCGGAAGATCGCCGGCAACGCAGCCTAAAAGGTAAAAGCATCTTTCCGCCGTATACTCTACCATAGGGTTGGGGCTTACAATTTTTCCCGCTGCGCCGGAGAGCTTTCCGCCGGCAAAAGCCAAAAGCTGACCCTCGTAAATATCGCTGACAGCGCTCATATCCCGGATTTCGTTGCAGTCGGCGCCGCAGCATCTTCTGAAATCGCTTCTCTTGTATCGACTTTCAATCTCCCGTTCATGTTTTCTGTACAAGGGCAGTCCGTACCGGCCGAAAAGTCTGATCTCCGTTGTTTTTGGGTTTGCGCAGATATAAATCCCGCTGTCAAGAGAACAAAAGGATACAAAAAAGCTCATTTGGCTTTCATAGCATTCTCCGAAATCGGAAATCACACTTCCTCCCGAAATCAATCCGGAAAGCACCGCCATGGCGACCGCTTTTGACAGTCTCGAACTGTCGTAACCCACTCCCACCTTGCCTCCGCAGGATGAGCTTGCCAGAGCCTCTCCCAATCGGCAGCATTTTTCACAGGACATTTCCGCAAAGGTAACGCCTTTTATGCCGTCCTCGTTCAAAAGCTCGTAATCACTTCTGCCCTCTCTGAGATTTTCCGTTAATACCGATCTGTAGGGAACTCGTTTTTCAGGCCATACCAACACGTTATTTGAAACGGTAGAGCCGCTTTCGATTGTACTTCCGTCGCCGATGCATGAGCCTTCGAGGCAAACAGTATTGCTTTTGATTACGCAGTTGTCTCCGATTACAGCGCCTATCATATCGCAGCCGCCGCCTACGGAAGAATTGTTCATAACAATTGATTTTTTCAGTCTGGAATTGCTCCCTACGGTTACATTATCCTCAATAACGGTAAACGGGCCCAAAACCGTATTGTCGCCGATTGATACGTTTTTGCCGATATATACAGGCGGTACGATTGAATAATTCCCTTTCGGATAACCGTAAGGGGCGGATTTAAAGGAAGAAGAAAGTCCCGTGGGATTTTTTATTTTTGAGGACATCATATGCTGCCAGCAAATTCTGTAGCTTTTAAGGCTTCCGATATCGCACCAATAGCCGGTGGCGTGATAGCCGAAAAGCCGTTTGCCCTCCTGCATCATATCGGGAAAAAGATGGGATGCAAAATCGTAATTTACTCCGTCCGGCACAAGGTCAAGAACCGCCGGATTTACGATATAAATCCCCGTATTTGCAAGGTTTGAGGAGGCGTGGCTCCAATCCGGCTTTTCGCAGAAGCTCTCAATTTCGCCGGTGTCCGACATGCAAACCGTGCCGTACTCTCTGGGATCGTCAACGGAAACGCAAACAACGGTAATGTCCGCCATAACGGCTTTGTGATAGACCATAAATTTTGAAAAGTCCATATCGCACATACAGTCTCCGCTTACCACAAGAAAAGGCTCGTCCCATTTTTGGGCGGCATTTTTCACGCTTCCTGCGGTACCTAACGGACTGCTCTCACGGATACATTTTATTTTCAAATTCGGTATTTCGAGATCTTCTATATAATTTTCTATATCCTCCGCTCTGTATTTCACGGTAACGGCTATATCATCAAAGCCATGTTTTACGAGTAAATCTATAATATGCCCCAAAACGGGCTTTCCGCATATTCTGAGCATAGGCTTCGGTCTTGTACAGGTTAAGGGTCTTAATCTGCTGCCCTCTCCTCCTGCCATAATAACAGCTTTCATATCAATTCTCCTGTTGCCTGAAATTTTTTGTATCAATATTATTCACGCATCATTTGAAATTAAACATTGAAAAAATATCCGAATATGATATACTATAGCTGTACAAAAATGAAATGTATTTTTGAGAAGGAGAATTTACGCATATGAGCGGCAGAGTACTTATATATACAGACGGCGCATGTTCGGGAAATCCCGGTCCCGGAGGATGGTGCGCCATTTTGAAATACAAAGACAATGAAAAGCAAATTTCAGGCGGCGAAAAGCACACCACCAACAACAGAATGGAGCTGACAGCCGTAATTGAGGGGCTTAAAGCCTTAAAAAGACCATGCGACGTTACCGTTATATCCGATTCCCGTTATGTTTGCGAGTCAATCTCAAAGGGCTGGATTTACAACTGGGCAAAAAAGGGCTGGATAAAAAATAAAAAGATTGTGCCGAATACGGATTTATGGCGTGAAATCCTTCCTTTACTCGAAACGCACAATGTGGAATTTGAATGGATAAGGGGACATAACGGTCATCCCGAAAATGAGCTGTGCGATAAAAAAGCCGTAGAGGAATCAAAAAAACGGCATTAAAAATCGGAGAAAATAAGGTTGCAGCCGGTTATTCGGCGGATGCTTATTTTACTCCGATAAATTTATGTTTTTTCGACTTCGGTTACGATAAGTGTATCTCCTTCAACGGTAAATTTTATATTGTAATCGGCGTATGCAATTCCGAAAATTCTCTCGGCATCTTTAATATACGCAGGTCTGGGGTCAAGGGACAAAAGCTCTATGGCTCCCGCTCTTTTTTTCTCGGGAAGTTTTTTCAGCAAATTCTCGGGAAAGCTTACCGCAAGAACATGAAATTCATTTACTTCTGTAAATCCTCCCGACGCTTCGGGGATACAATCTGCCGCAGGCAAATAGGGCTTTATGTCAAACAGCGGAGTGCCGTTCATCATATCAACGCCGGACACGAAAATAACGGGAGCGTTTTCACATTCGGTATCTATTTTTTCGATTTTAACGGCGGAAAGTCCTATATTATTGGGTCTGAAAGGAGATCTTGTGGCAAAGACTCCCATTCTTTTATTTCCGCCCAGTCTCGGAGGTCTGACCGTCGGCTGCCACTTATCACCCTTAACTTCTTTCGCTTCGGAAAATTCCCACAAAAGCCAAATGTGTGAAAATCCCTCAAGTCCTCTGACCGCATCTTTAACTCGGTATTCAGGCTCAAAAACAATTTTCCCGAACAGACTCGGAGCAAGTCCGCTTTGGCGGGGCACTCCGAATTTTTCAGGCAGATCCGTATAAATATGTCCTATAGCTTTCATTTTATGCCTAAAAGCCTTGCGGTCTTTAAAACGGCGGCCTGAGTTTTTGAATCGAGAATTTCGCCGTCCATTATTTTTTTGACAAATTCATCTATGGGAATTTTTACCACGTCTATAAATTCGTCGTCATCCGTATGAGATGTGCCGTAAACAAGATTTTTCGCCATATACATATGAATTATTTCATCCGTATACGCAACGGACGGGTACAAGCCGCCTAAATATGTTATGTCGTCGCTTGTTATGCCGGTTTCCTCGCTGAGCTCGCGAATTGCCCCCTCAAGAGGAGTTTCCCCCTTATCGAGCTTTCCCGCCGGAATTTCAACGGTAACCCTTCCGATTGGATATCTGTACTGTTTCACGGCTATAATCTCGTTTTTGTCTGTTACGGGAACAACTGCCACCGCTCCTTGGTGCTTGATATATTCTCTTACGGAATTATCCCCGTTGGGAAGCTCGATTATATCCTTATACACATGGAGAAGAACGCCGTTAAAAACATTTTCCGATGAAACCTGTTTTTCCGTTAAGTTTAAATCCATTTTATCATTTAAATTAAAACACGAGCCGAGTTGGTTTTAATTTTCTCCTTTCTCATTTTACTTTTATAAAATCTGTTTCATTCCGCCGCACGGACATAAGCCTCAAGGCGGTAAATAGGCTGTCCCAAAGATACGAACCTGCTTTCATATTCGGTCATAATATTATTTTCAAAGCCTGAATTATGAAGGTCAAGGGAAACATTTTTCATTGCAAAGCCCTCTTTTGAAAGCTGCTCTATGGAATACTCAAAAAAGTGCATATTATCCGTTTTTTGATGAATTTCTCCGTTGGGCTTTAAAAGCTGCTTGTAAATTTTCAAAAAGCGTTCGTTTGTAAGCCGATGACAAGCGTATTTCTTTTTTGGAAAAGGACAGGAAAAGTTTAAATATACCATTTCAACAGCCTTATCGGGAATATATTTCGGAAGATACTCGGCTCTGCATTGCAGGAAGTGAACATTGCTCAAGCCTGCATCGGCGGCTTTTTTGCACGCCATATATATAACGTTGGGATTAACCTCAACCGCAATATAATTGATATCGGGATTGCGTTTTGCCAGCTCGCATATAAACTGTCCCTTTCCGCAGCCCACCTCAAGCTCAAGAGGATTATCGTTGCCGAAAATCTCCGAAAAATCGATGTATTCCTTTTTCTCGACAGCCGTAGTGAAATTACGGTCCTCCGAATAAAGGACGGTTAGGTTTCCCGAAACCGATTTTATTTTTTCTTCAAGATTTTTCTTTTTGCGCATTCTCACAAAATCACCGCTGATTTCCTTATTTATTCGGCATTTTAAAGGTATAGCCCGACGGAATTAAAATACAACAAATATATTACAACATAAAGCCGCATTTTGCAAGAAAATTATTTTTCACAAAAACCGGTAAAAAAACAAAGATTTAAACCGAATTTTAATCGACAAACCTATTGATTATTTCGGTTAATTCTGCTATTATTATATTGCATTGTCAGGCTTATGTCCGACATTGTACGGAAATACGGCGGCGCAGTATTTTGAGTTCACCCCTCATATGCTGTTTTTCACTGCCGGAATTTACATTTCGGGAGAATTTGTAAATCTATATCCGGAGGAAAATCCAATGAATTTTACAAACCCTTATCTGGAAAGACTCATGGAAAGAGTTATTGCCAGAAACCCCGGTGAAAAGGAATTTCACCAAGCAGTAAGAGAAGTCCTTGAATCTCTTGAGCCTGTAGTTGCAAGGCATCCCGAGTACATTGAGGGCGGCGTTCTCGAAAGCATCGTTGAGCCTGAAAGAATTATCAAATTCAGAGTTCCATGGGTTGACGACAACGGTGCAGTTCATGTAAACAGAGGATTCAGAGTTCAGTTCAACAGCGCTATAGGCCCTTACAAAGGCGGTCTGCGTTTCCATCCGTCGGTATATGAGGGAATAATTAAGTTCCTGGGCTTTGAGCAAATTTTCAAAAACTCATTGACAGGACTTCCCATCGGCGGCGGCAAGGGCGGCTCCGACTTTGACCCCAAAGGAAAATCCGATATGGAGATTATGCGTTTCTGTCAAAGCTTTATGACCGAGCTTGCAAAGTATATCGGCTCCTATACGGACATTCCCGCAGGCGACATCGGCGTAGGCAGCAGAGAAATCGGTTTTCTTTTCGGTCAGTACAAAAGGATTAACGACACATTCGCAGGCGTTCTTACCGGCAAAGGCATAGAATACGGCGGCTCTCTTGCAAGAACAGAGGCTACAGGCTATGGTCTTTGCTATTTTACCAACGCAATGCTCCGTGCGAACAATGAGTCCTTTGAAGGCAAGACCGTGGTTGTTTCAGGCTCCGGCAACGTTGCAATCTACGCAACCGAAAAAGCAACACAGCTTGGCGGCAAGGTTGTTGCGCTTTCCGACTCCAACGGCTACATTTACGACAAGGACGGCATCGATTTGGCTCTTGTCAAACAGCTCAAAGAGGTTGAGAGAAAGAGAATTAAAGAGTATGTCAAGGTTCATACAACCGCAGAGTATCATGAAGGCTGTAAGGGTATTTGGACAATCAAATGCGATATAGCCCTTCCCTGCGCAACGCAAAATGAGCTTGACCAAGAGTCCGCCGAAATTCTTATTAAGAACGGCTGTAAGGCAGTAGCGGAGGGAGCAAATATGCCCTCAACGCCGGAAGCAATTCAGGCCTTCCTGGACAACGGCATTCTCTTCGGACCCGCAAAGGCAGCCAACGCCGGCGGCGTTGCAACATCCGCTCTTGAGATGAGCCAGAACTCAATAAGAGGCTCCTGGACATTTGAAGAGGTAGACGCAAGGCTTAAAGAGATTATGGAAAACATCTATGCAAACGCTTCTTCTGCGGCAGAGGAATACGGACTTAAGGGCAATCTTGTGGCGGGCGCAAATATCGCCGGCTTCCTTAAGGTTGCAAACGCCATGCTTGAACAGGGCGTAGTTTGATATTTCTTACAAAATTCAAGATTTTCAAAACCAAAAAAAGACCGCTCATTTCACCGTGAGCGGCTTCTTTTTATTAAAAAAAGCAGAGACTCGAAATGAATCTCCGCCTTTATTTCAGGATATTATATCAGTCAATTTCGACTTGAATTTTCATATCCTTGCGGTTTGCAGTGGCACGCATAACAGTTCTGATAGCCTTAGCTATTCTTCCCTGCTTGCCGATAACACGACCCATGTCGTCAGCCGCTACATGAAGATGGTAAACTACGATTCCCTCGTCATTAACGGGATCGGTTGTAACGTTTACCGCTGAGGGCTCATCAACGAGTCCCTGTGCAATTGAAATTAGTAATTCTTCCATTATATTTCCCTCCGAAATTTTTACCGTTTTACCGGCGGATTGTCAAAATACATTGCCTGTTTTACACAGGCTAAAGCCTTAGGGCTTACTTGAAAGGTTTAACTATGTTGGATTATATTATCCCCTGTTTTTTAAGAAGAGCTCTTACAGTATCGGTAGGCTGCGCGCCGTTGCCTATCCACTTTTTGGCCGCTTCAGAATCAATCTTAACTGTTGCGGGATCGGTAGTGGGATTGTAATAGCCGATTTCTTCGATAAATCTGCCGTCTCTGGGATACCTTGAATCAGCTACCACAACACGATAGAAGGGTGCTTTCTTTGCGCCCATACGGCGAAGTCGAATTTTTACTGCCATTGATTTTACCTCCATTAAATTTGTTTATATGCCAAAACACATTGTCTGTCCTGTGTTCGGAAAACATATTAAATAAAGAATTTACATAGGCATTCCGCCGGGGAAGCCCCCGCCCATCATACTCTGCATTCTCTTCATTTTCTTTTTGCTGCCCTTGCCCGTCATCTGCTTAAACATTTTTTGCATCTGCCGGTACTGTGCGAGAAGCTTATTGACGTCCTCAACCTGCATCCCGCAGCCCGCCGCAATACGGCGTTTTCTTGAGGGGTTGATTATATCGGGATTTTCACGCTCCTTGGGAGTCATGGAATAGATAATCGAGGCTGTTTTGTCAAGCTGTCTGTCGTCGATATCGGTATCCTTAATCTGTTTGCCCACGCCGGGGAGCATTGAAAGAATATCCTTCATCGATCCCATTTTTTTGACTTCCGTAAGCTGTGTAAGAAGATCGTTTAAATCAAATTTATTCCTGCGAAGCTTTTCCTCAAGCTCCATTGCCTTTTTATCGTCAAGCGTCTGCTCCGCCTTTTCAATAAGAGAGAGAACGTCGCCCATTCCGAGGATTCTTGACGCCATTCTTTCGGGATGAAAAACATCGAGGTCGTCGAGCTTTTCGCCTACACCCACAAATTTAATGGGCTTGCCCGTAATAGCTCTGGCGGAGAGAGCCGCGCCGCCTCTCGTATCGCCGTCAAGCTTTGTTAAAACAAGACCGTCAATACCCAAGGCATTGTTAAACGAAGACGCAACGTTTACCGCATCCTGACCGGTCATGGAGTCAACAACAAGGAGAATTTCGTGAGGCTTAACCTCCGCCTTGATATTTTTAAGCTCCTGCATCAGCTGCTCGTCAATATGAAGTCTGCCGGCGGTATCAAGGAAAACATAATCGTAGCCCTTGTCCTTGGCAAGCTTTACGGCTTCCTTTGCAATAATGACGGGATCGGTGTTTCCCATTTCAAATACGGGAACTCCCGCCTGTTCGCCCACAACCTGGAGCTGTTTTATGGCGGCGGGACGATATACGTCGCAGGCAACGAGAAGAGGTCTGTGTCCCTGTTTTTTAAGCATTTTTGTGATTTTTGCGCTGTGGGTCGTTTTACCGGAGCCCTGAAGTCCGCACATCATAACGATTGTGGGAGGATGAGCGGCGCTGGCAAGCCGAGCCTGAGTTCCGCCCATAAGAGCCGTAAGCTCCTCATTGACAATTTTAATGACCATCTGTGCGGGAGTAAGGCTTTCCATAACCTTGGCGCCTATTGCCTTTTCCGTTACGGAAGCGGTAAAATCCCTGGCAACCTTATAGCTTACATCTGCTTCAAGAAGCGCAAGTCTGACTTCACGCATGGCATCTCTTACGTCATTTTCGGTAAGGCTGCCCTTGCTTTTAAGCTTTTTAAACGCCGCATCAAGCCTGTCTGAAAGACCTTCAAATGCCATTTTAATCTCCATTCCGCAAAAATACCGATAAAACTACCGTCTTTTGCATATATAAAAGTAAATCGGATTTCGCAATTTGCAGCTACAGCTCCGGGTCGGAAAGATCACCGCAAAGGGACTTTATCTCAACGGTGAGATCGTTTATTTCACGGGAAAGACCGCATTTAAGGTTTTCACGGTTAATTGCATCGGCTTTGTCGCTGATACGGTCAAGCCCCGTTTTTATACGGCCGAACCTGTCCACAAAGCCAAGCTTTTCCTCCATCTCCGTAAGCTGACTTTCGGCACGCTTAATGGAATCCCTGACGCCTTGCCGCGTTATGCCGGCGTTTTCGGCAATTTCCGCAAGGGAAAGGTCGTCATTATAATAAAAATCAAGAAAATCTCTTTGCTTTACGGTCAGCATTTCACCGTAAAAATCAAGAAGCATAATCATATCAAGATTTTTTGCCACTAAGCTCACCGCCTGACTGTAAAGATTATTTGCTTTACAGCTTTGTATTATACTAAATTCCAAAGCCTTTGTCAATAGGAAAATTTCATTAATCGGAAAAAATTTTCAAGAAAAATGCGGCAGACATCAAAATCCGCCGCTAAAATTATATTACAAGAAATCATGCTCCCAATAAAAGCATACTATACGGAAATTACTCAAAAACATCCGTTTCGGTTACGAGATGCTCGGATATTGTCTCCCATGAATCCCAAATAAGACCTGTTGCAAAATATCCGCAGTAAATCTCAAAGCTGAACTCGTCAATGGCATCCTCTTCCCATGAACGGCTGAGTTTCATATCAACCCTGTATGTTCCCTCGGCAACGCCGGTAAAGCTGAAGATATCATCCGCCGAATAGCCGGTGGCGTATGTGCTCGGAAGCTCTGTATAATCGTGAGTGACAATTATTCCGTCCTCCGAAGCGTCTTCATCAACGGGAGTTATTGTATAAGTCCAAAGATATCCGCCGTCAGCTGCATTTTCCAATGGATAAAGCTCCAATGTAGATCCAATCCTTACCGCAAATATCTGAGTTTCAAATGTATCAAGATCTGCGGCGACTCTGAGAATTTGTCTTGCGCAGGAGGCGGTTATATTGCCGTCCGTACCTGAAACCACAAGGGCGGCGCCAAGCTGAAGCTCATCAAGCTCATCAAGCTTTGCGGAAGCCCTGAGGGCAAGTCTTGCGTCCGCAGCGGAAATTTTGCTGTCAAGATTGACGTCTCCCGGACGGTAAATCTCACTGACATAGGTATAGTCGTCATCGGCGTCCGTGCTGTCCTCTTCACCGGAATATGTTTCCGTTTCGGTTGCCGTTTCATTGACTTTATTGTTCTCATCGGCAACGGCAAATACCGTTATAACACTGAAAAGCATTATGATTGCGCATAGAACAGCTATCTTCTTATTAATGGAATGTTTCATATAAATTCCTCCTTAACTTTCTTGTTAAATGCTATAAAAGAAAAACATCATATGCATTTATTAAGTATGCAATTAGAAATATTATTATTCTAAAATAACATCTAATAATAAAAACATTTATTAATCGTATAATGGGAATTGAGAAAGAGTGCCGGAAGCATATTGCAAAATCAACTGTGCATCTGCTGTACTTACAGTAGCATCGCCATCTACATCTGCCAGCGCTTGCTGTGCATGTGTCAATGTCTCCAAAGAACCCGCATATCTTAATGCTAATCGTGCATCGGTTGCCGTTACACTACCGCTGCTATCTAAATCTCCAAGCACATAATTATCAGTTGAAGAATAATTCATTACATAACCTACGCTGACACCATACATATTAACACGAGAATCAGATAACAAATCATACGATATCCAACCATAGCCACCTATTCCTTTGGAAGTGCCCCACGAATTAATAAATTTAAATGCTCCGGTTCCTTTACTATCATCGTATCCTATAAGGCATATAGCATGTTTGCCTCTCGATGTGCCGCTTATTGTATCGTAAATCTGATTTGTGCTGCTTATGTTATCAAAATCAGGATAAACTTCGATACCAACAACAACGCCATCTCCATTTGCAATCCGCTGTTTTATATTAGTTATGCCCGTGACAGTGGTCCAACTGGATGCCTTATACAAAGCCGCAGCTGCATTTTGCAAACTGTTGGGACTTGTAGTATAATCACTTTCATCATAAGGGAAATATACTAACGAACAAACCCCTTTGTTTACTACTAAATCCATAGCAGCTGAAATAGCAATGCCACCACCACTGCCGTCATTCAATTGATTATATATGTAGGCGGGACTAAATTGATGCGATGAAGAAGTTTTTGACCATCCTCGCTTTGCTATTTCCTGAGCAGTTTTTAAAGAATATCCAACTGCCCACGCTGTACAACTTCCCTGATTGCCTTGATTTCCGGGAGTTGGGAAACTTGAGGTATTATCTACCGAACTTGGTAATGTGGCATAAGTAGAAATATTAGATTCCGGTTCCAAATGTTCTTCAATCGTCTCCCAATCGTCCAATACCAATCCCGTAGCACAATATTCGGCATTTTCCGAATCTTCTGCAAAAGAAAATACAAGACAGGCATTAAATACCAATGATACTGATAAAATAAAAACAAAAAACTTTTTACATTTGATATTCATGTTAAACTCTCCTTTAAAACAAATTTTTACTAACTATGAATTACACGATTTAACATCAATAGCAGTGTAAGCAAATATTCAAAACATGTACTGCCATTTTTGTTGCCGGAAGGATTGCAGGATACAGGGATATTTTCGCCTTTCACACTGGATAATTCAAATATTTGTTTAGAGTTTTTTTATCTACCTCCTTTCACTTACATTTATATTATATATGAAAGCATTTAAAAAGTCAATATATTTATTAAAAAAATTTTTATATATTTGTTAATTAGCACAAATAATTCCATGATATATTCTTTTATCTACTTTAAAACAGCGATTGTAACCCCGTCTTCACCCTCGCCGAAGGTACCCAAACGGTAGGATTTCACCTGGGGATGGGACTTTAAGTGTTTTTGCACGGCGGCTCTGAGCGTTCCCGTGCCTTTTCCGTGAATAACGGTCACCTCGGAAAGCCCCGCCATGGTCATGGAGTCAAGAAACAGGTCAAGGGTCATTATTGCTTCGTCAACCGTCATTCCCCTCAGGTCGCACCTTGTATCGGATGCGGCGGTAAGTCTGCTTTTTGTGTTCCGATTGACAACTGCTTCTCCCTTTCCCGATTTTTTCTTTTCAACAAGACGGAGATCCGTTATTTTCGCCCGCATTTTTATTGAGCCTATTTGGACTTCCGCACTGCCGTTTTTTTCGGAAACGGAAACCACCGTGCCTCGGCTGTTTGTTCCGGCAATTCGGACGTCGTCGCCAACCCTTATGGGTCTTGAAGGCTCAAAGTCCTCCTCGGCTGCGGATGAAATGGGATCCGAGGCGGCGTCAACGGCGTTTAAGCTCCTTTTTAAAGCGGAGCGCATACGGCTGAGGGCTTCCGAATCGGTATTTTTCGATTTAAGCTCCTTTTTCATTTTATCGATTTCCAGCATCATTGCGGAGGCTTCTCTTTTTGAGTTTTCCACAAGCCTTAAAGCCTCGCTTTTCGCCTTGTCCATTTCACGGAGCTTAAGCTTTTCTATTTCATCAAGCCTGTCTTCAGCCTGCTTTCGGAGGTTTTCGTTTTCAATTCTGAGGTTTTCCGCCTGCTGCTTTTCCTTTTCCATTTCAATCCTGCTCTGCTCCAAGGAGTCAACAACGTCCTCAAAGCGTATATTTTCGGTTGAAACAAGCTCCTTCGCCCTGTCTATAACCGCTTTGTCAATTCCGAGCTTTTCGGAGATGGCAAAGGCGTTTGATCTTCCGGGAACACCTATAAGCAGCCTGTACGTGGGCTTTAAGGTGGAGACGTCAAACTCACAGCTTCCGTTTTCCACTCTCGGAGTTTGAAGAGCGTAGGCTTTAAGCTCCGCATAATGAGTTGTGGCGGCTATTTTTGCGCCGAGGGAATTAAGCCGTTCAAGGATTGCCATTGCAAGCGCCGCGCCCTCAACGGGATCCGTTCCCGCACCTAATTCGTCAATAAGCACAAGGCTTTCGCTGTCCGCATTTTTTATTATACTTACGATATTGACCATATGGGATGAAAAGGTTGAAAGGGATTGCTCAATACTCTGTTCGTCTCCGATATCGGCAAATATTTTTTTGAACACGCAAATTTTACTTCCCTCTCCTGCGGGAATCATCAATCCGCACATCGCCATAAGCGTTAAAAGTCCCAGAGTTTTCACGGATACCGTTTTGCCGCCCGTATTGGGTCCGGTTATAACGAGGGTGTCAAACTCGCCGCCTAAGGAAATATCCACGGGAACGACGGTTTTTCCGTCAAGCAGCGGATGTCTTGCCCTTTTAAGGTCTACTATACCACTGTCGTTAAGCTCAGGCACGGTTGCCTTCATTTTATAAGCAAGGCTCGCCTTTGCAAAAATCAGGTTCAGCTCCAGAACGCACTCATAGCTGTGCTTTATCTCCTCGGCATAATTGCCCACCTCTGCGGAAAGCTCCGAAAGAATCCGCTCAATTTCATCTTTCTCCTTGCCGCTTAAAACTCGGATTTCATTGTTCGCTTCAACCACCGCCATAGGCTCAACAAAAACGGTTGCGCCGCTTGACGAGGTATCATGCACAAGTCCTGAAATCTGCCCTCTGCATTCAGCCTTTACGGGAACCACAAATCTGCCGTTTCTCTGGGTGATTATGTTGTCCTGAAGGCATTTTTGGTATGTTTGAGAGCGTATGATCGTATCAAGCTTTTCACGGATGCGAATTGAAAGGCGGTTCATTTTTCGCCTGATATCCGCAAGCGCAGGAGAAGCGTCATCGGATATTTCCTCCTCGGAAACTATAGCCGATGTGATTTTTGTTTCAAGATATTTGTTCGGTCTGAGCGATCCGAAATAAAGGTCTATGCTGAGAGTTTTTTCCTCGGACTGTCTGCTTCTCCACTCATGAAGAGAGCGGATAACTCTGAGATCCTCTGCGATGTCAAGAAGCTCACGGGCGGAGAGAACTCCACCGGCGGCGGCTCTTGCGGCGGAATTGTTCACATTTTTGAGAATGCCGAAGGACGGTCCGCCCTGTTTTGCGATAAGATTAAAGGCGTCTTCCGTTTTTTTTAACTCACCCGAAGCGGATATTATGTTTGTATCCGGTCTTAAGCTTAATGCCATTTCCCGGCTGTCTCCGCAGGACGTAAGCTCCGCCAGCATAGACAGAACCTTGTCCAGCTCCAACGCCTTATAGTGTCTGTTTTCCAATATTTTCACCTTCCGAATTTTACATATAAAAAGAGCGCATTGCATAAAAAGGCAACGCACTCCGAGATTTTCAGCAAATTTCAGTTCCGCCTAAGGGACGGATATTGAGCACGTAACATGCTCCCTCGCCGAAAAGATTTTCCATGGCATCCTTGTACTCCCGAAGAAGATTTTCGGGAACGAAAGCCTGGATTGTGCCTGCAAAGCCTCCGCCGTGTACACGCCAAGCTCCCTTGCCCCGCAGGATGTAATCGCTTACCGCAAGAGCAACGGAAACAGGCTGCGACAACGGCTGTTTTGCAGAGAATACGTTTTGATTATACATATATGAAGAGAAGCCGCTTTCGGTTATAACCGATTTAAAGCCCTCAAAATCCTTATTTTCCAGTGCATTTACAGCTCTCTCAACACGGTTGTTTTCGCCGTAAAAATGAATACCTCTGAGCAGGCATCTGTCTCCCGCTTTTTCTCTGACCATGGCAAGATTGGATGCAAACTCACTTTCATCCACATC
Source organism: Clostridiales bacterium (assembly GCA_021200555.1). Classification (GTDB taxonomy): domain Bacteria; phylum Bacillota; class Clostridia; order Oscillospirales; family Acutalibacteraceae; genus UBA1081. Next base: position 21,429 of record JAJQGK010000143.1, read on the forward strand.
TCTTAAGGCTGATTTTCCGAAGCAGGACGCCGCCTTTTCCATTTCAAGTCTGATAGCGGCATATTCATCCGTCAAATCGGCGTGATTTGCCCTGGTATCAACAATGCAAAGCCTGTGACCGCAGGATGCGAAATCGAAATCCACCGGCTCGATTACGGGATTTTCCGTGTCCTTGAAATCAATCTTAACAAAGCTGCCAACGGAGCACGCCATTTGATCCATAAGACCGCAGGGCTTGTTAAAAAAGACGTTTTCCGCATATTGGGCAATTTGAGCGATCTCAACCGCTGAAACTTTTCCGTCATTATAAAGGTAATTCATCACCGTTCCCACAAGAACTTCAAAGGCGGCGGAGGATGAAAGTCCCGAACCCGAAATCACCTGAGTCATTGTGGCTGCGTCAAAACCGCCCACATTATAGCCCCTGTTCTTAAAACCGGCGCAAACACCTCTGATAAGCCCCTGAGATTTCCCGAATTCATCAGCGTGAGGAGTCAAGTCGGCAAGATCCACAACATCGACTTTATCATATTCTGCGGATTTTACACGCACTGTGTTTTCGTCATTTTTTCCTGCGGCGGCAACGGCGTCAAGATTAACGGCGGCAGCCATAACCTTGCCTCTGTTATGATCCGTATGATTTCCGCAGACCTCTGTTCTTCCGGGAGCGGAGAAAAAGCGGATATCTCTTTCGCTGTCATAAAGAGAGCAAAAAAGATCGAGGATTTTCACATATCTTTCCTTTTGCTTTTCGACCTCTTCATCCGTAAAATAGATTTTTTTCATAACTTCATCATATTGAGAGGATTTAATCTTTGCTATCGTATTTTCTTTTGACATATTTATCTCCGTTCCGCCGTAAAGGCATATTTGAATGTTAAATAATCGGTTTTCGACTCTTTATCCTTAAAGCACATCAATCAGACGTATTTTTCACGGTTTCTTTGTCCTTCATTTTATCTATCGTATCCCACGCAATGTACATTATAAGCAGCGCAAGACCCGAGAACACGCAAAGGAGTATAAGCGGAACCGAGAATTTCAGCGAAAATGGGTTTGAAACATTACGGCCGATTACGATATAGGACGCAAGTCTGGGCAGATAGCCTCCGACTGAAATCAGAATATATTTCCAATACGGAAAATTCATTGCTCCGTAAAGCTTGCTGATGGAGTTGACGGGAAAGCCGGGAATTACTCTGAAAATCAGCAAAACCCAAGGATTCCCCCTGCCTTCGCTTTCGATAATATTTCTTGCAATTCTGCTTTTTCGTAT
>JAJQGK010000014.1 GCA_021200555.1 Clostridiales bacterium
ACCGACTTACCTATCTCCTGACACAAATCACTTACCTATGTGCTGATTTGTACAGTTAGGGCTTCCGAAACTCCACACTCCACACTCATCAAAGTTGAAGTACAGAGATTAAAAAGTTAGTCAAACTCAATGAAGTGCAAAAGCAGAACACTAAAACACAATCCCCACTGCTGCCGCGGCTATACCCACAAGGGTGACGGCGGCGTCTCCCCAAGAGAAGGACGGGACGCTGTAGCAGCTTTTCCTCGTTCTGAGCTCAAAGCCTCTCAGTTTTGCGGCGGCGGATGCGCTGTCCGTCTTTTTCACCGATGTCATAATAAGAGGCATACAAAGCGGAATTATCAGCCCGATTTTTTTAAAGAAATTCTTTGTGTCAAGGTCAACTCCCCTTGCCTTCTGAGCCTCCATAATATCCCTCATATCGTCCGAAAACGCCGGAATGAAGCGGATTGCGGAGGTTATGGCAAAGGCGTATTTATAAGGTATCCTAAACTTTGACACCATTACGTTTGACAGGTCGCTGAGCTTTGTCATCATCAAGCTCATAGCAAGGGGCATTGTTGCTCCCATAAGCTTTAAAACAACCGTAGCGGCAATTCTGAAGCCTCTGTAGGTAATAAGCACGCCCAAAGGAAGCTCAACGATAACCGTACCCTCCTGCACGAAAAGCACCTGGAGAATAAACAGGAAAACGGAAATTTTTATCATTCCCTTTAAAAGCCTCAGTGTTTCGGGGAATATTTTCCCCACCGCTCCGATAATCAAATCGAACGCCACAAAGCAGCAAAGCACAATCAGATTTCCGCAGGCAAAGCAGCCCACGCATATTAAGATTGACAGCAGTATTTTCGTTGCGGGATTAATTCTGTGAAGCAGTGAATTTCTGTCAACGTAGCTAAGCAAGCCCTTCATTTCTCCACGCTCCTTTTTTTACCCACGGCCTGAGCCATTTCCTCCGGCGTATACACTCTGCCGTAAGGGTTCCCAAGCATTTGCGAAAGTCCTATAATCTGCGGCGGAAGGACTGCGGATTTTTTTAAAACATCCTCATCGTAAAAAATATCCCGAACCTTTCCCTCTGCGGTAATCCTGCCCTTGTCCATAATTACCGCCTTGTCCGCATAATCCAGAACAACCTCCATATCGTGACATACCATCACAACGGTGCAGCCCTTTTCGTTAAGGGCTTTTATTCTGTTCATCATATCGGTACACTCTATGAAATTCAATCCCGTTGTAGGCTCGTCAAGGATAAGTATTTTCGGCTTTGAAACAATAGTTGACGCAAGAGCCACCTTCTGCTTTTCGCCTCGGCTCATTTCAAATGGAACGTCGTCTCCGTTAAATCCGAAATCGGACAAGGCCTCCCCGCAAAGCCTTTGGCACTCCTCCTTGTCCTTTATGACGTTGGTAAGAGTGAACATAAGCTCGTCCCTTACGGTGCCCTTGCAAAGCTGTCTGTCGGGATTTTGGAAAAGAAAGCCTATATCCTTCGCAAGAGCGCTGATTTTGACTTTCTTGCCGTTTATGTCCCTGCCGTCAATGAAAACGCTGCCGGAGTCGGGTTTAAGCAGCCCTCTGATAAGCCGCAGGAGAGTTGATTTTCCTGCGCCGTTTTCGCCTACCACAGCGGTAAAGCTGCCTTTTTCAACGGTTAAATTTATATCGTGAAGCGTTTGAGTTTGACCGTACCCGAAAGATACGTTTTCAAGTCTTATCACCTTTAAGCTCCTCCTCCGCCGCCCGTACCATTTCGGCCGCTGAATTTAGGTCTATGGGCATTTTTTCGATATGAAATCCTCTTTTTACCAAAAGTGCGGCAAGGGACACCACTCGGGGAATGCTTATTCCCGCCTTATACATAACGTCGATATGCTTCAAAACGTCGCTGACACTGCCCGAAAGGACGATTTTGCCCTTGTCCATTACCGCAAGCTTTTTTGCAAATTCGCACAGGAGCATTATTTTCTGCTCAACCACCACAACGGTAATCCCGTAATTTTCATTCAAGTCACGAAGCAGCTCAAAGATTTTGCGGCTGCTTTTCGGGTCAAGCTCACCCGTAGGCTCGTCAAGGACAAGATATTTCGGCTTTAGAGCGAGAATTTCCGCAATTGCAACCTTCTGCTTCTGCCCGCCGCTTAAGGAGCCCGTCTCTCTGTCCTTTAACTCGCTTATGCCCACCATTTCAAGGGCTTCGTCTATTCTGTCCGGTATTTCATCATGGGGAACGCCGAAATTCTCAAGCCCGAAAAGCATTTCATCGAAGACGTTGGGCATGATAAGCTGCGCCTCAATATCCTGCATTACACAGCCTAAAACCTTTGAAATATCCTCAGGCTGAAATTCCACCGTGTCCATTCCGTCAACGGTAACGGCGCCGTAAAAGTCCCCTTGGTATTCATGGGGAACAATTCCGGTCATAGAGTGAACAAGCGTTGACTTGCCTGCTCCGCCGGGACCCGTAATCCCCACAAAGTCCCCGTCCGAGACGGTAAAGCTTATATTGTCAACAGCCTTTTTGCTGCCGCTGTTGTACTTGAATGAAAAATTACTGAATTGTATCATAATATTTTACTTTTCTTCCGTCTCGTCCGTTTCTGCATTGTCGGGAATGTTTTCCTCCGCATTGTCAATGACATTTTCTTCGTCGTCGGGGATATTTTCCTCGGCTTCGTCAAGGATTTTCTCCGAAGCGTCCTCGGCAATCTCCTCTTTTTTAACTCTGTTCCTGTTGTAAACCGCATTAATGGGAAGATAGAGAATTTGAACGATTACCGTATTAATAAGCGCAGTACAGAGAACGATGGGAACGTAAGCCGCCATGGACGACTTCTCCGCATCGGTAAACAGGAAAAGACATACGGTGTAAAGTCCGCCTGATACAACGGTTGATACAAAGGTTCCCACTATGGGCTTAAAGGAAAACTTCTTCGTGTCCAGAGGAAGCTTGATAATAAGTCCCATAACCACTGCGCCGGCAAGCTCGCTGATAAAGTTAAGATAAGGCGTGCCGGGGAAAGCCTGACATATTGCGCCTGCCAGAAGTCCTATGATTGCGGACTGATAAAGCTTGGGTCTGATAAGCAAAATCGCAAGACAGTACATTGCAATTATGAAGTTGGGCTTCATGCCTCCGATGTTGATAACGGAGCCTACGAAAAATTTCAGCACGGCTCCCGCCGCAAGAAGGATTGCCACAAGAAGGATTTCCGATATGGAAAAGCCCTTGGTCTTTACCTCTGCGACCTCTCTCTTGCCCGATGTGTCTCGGGGCTTAACGGTTTCCTCGACCTGCTCGGTCATTTCTTCGTCGTTTGCCATACAGCATTCTCCTTTTTAAATAAATTTTCATTTCGGACTTTCATAAAGCTTGAGAATAAATTTTGATTTCTGAACTTCAGTGAAAAGTGTGAAGTGTGGAGTGTGGAG
>JAJQGK010000060.1 GCA_021200555.1 Clostridiales bacterium
GGCAGGGTATACCCACGAGTATACGCTGGGATATTACAGAATTATGAAAGCGATTACCGAAGCGTTCCCCGACGTTCTCTTTGAAGGGTGCAGCTCCGGCGGCGCAAGATTTGATCCCGGCGTCCTTGCTTATATGCCCCAGATTTGGACAAGCGACAATTCCGACGCTGTGGCAAGGCTGAAAATTCAGTACGGCACGTCTATGTTCGCTCCCGTTTCTTCCATTGTGGCTCACGTTACAAAGTCTCCCAACGAGCAGGTAAGGCGTACAACGTCTCTGAAAACGAGAGGAGATACGGCTCTTATGGGCAGCTTCGGATACGAGCTTGATACGACAAAACTGTCCGATGAGGAAATTGCGGAGGTTAAGGCATTGACCGCACGGGCGAAAAGTCTCAGAACTCTTACCCGCACAGGCGATTTTTACAGGCTTGTAAGTCCCTTTGATACGAATTATTGCAGCTGGGAGATTGTGTCGAGGGACGGCAAAAAGGTGTTTTTCTTTGCCGCCAAGGTTCTTTTGCAGGCAAATACCATAGATCCCCTTGTAAAGCTGCAGGGGCTTTGTCCGGATAAAATGTACAAAAATACAGAAACGGGTGAAATTTACGGCGGTGATATGCTCATGTACAAGGGTGTAAGCGTCCCTTATCCCTATTGCGATTTCAGCACCGTTACAATGGAATTTGAGGCCGTTGAATAATCTTCCCCAAAAATAAATCGAAAGAGCCTGCCTCGGCAAGCTCTTGATTTTTATCCTACTCTAATTCAGATTTGTTCGATTTCGGAATATACGATATTTATCACATTTTTCAATATGTCGTCCGGTATTTGTTCCGTTACGATATAAGGTCTTGCATTAAGGTCTAACGCCTTGATGTGTTCGCATAAAACGACTCCCGATGTTTGCGTTCGGTCATCCAATGCTATATGCAGCGGAAATTTATTTTCCGTGGTGGTTATGGGACAAACTATTACCATATTCGTTTTTTGATTGAAAACATTGTTGCTTAAAACGACAGCGGGACGATACCCTGCCTGCTCATGCCCCTTTTGCGGGTTGAAGTTTACTTTTATTATATCTCCCTGATTTACCATATTTCTTTACCTGCCGGCTCTCCCCAATCAATTTCGGGAGAGACGTACTCACCCTCAAAATCGGCAAAAAGCTCTATTATGTTTTTTCTCGGTTCGGCTTTTTCCACAATAATTTTGTCTTTGTCAATGCGTAACATAAGAGGTTCGCCCTCACACCAGTGTACTTCATCAAGCATGAACTTAGGTATTCTGATACCTTGGCTGTTGCCCCATTTTTGAATGGTTGTTGTCATTATAACACCTCCCGTGTATGTATATACATAGTATATCCGATTGCTGCAAAAATGTCAATACATATTATTTAAGTAAGCACTGATTAAATCGAGTGCGACGGATGCGTAGAGAATTTTTTTGCAAGACAAGGAACAAAGCGCAAGGAATACTGGCGTATTTCGAGCATTTGTGACGAAGTATTGCGGAAAATTAGCAAACAGACGGCGTGCTCAGCCGTCAGGCGTGATTTAATCAGTGGTTACTTTCATTTATCACAAAAAAATCAAGAGCCTACCGAAGCAAGCTCTGTTCTATTATTGGGTATCGGGCTTACCGCTTACGGGAACGCTGTCTATATAACATTCATCGGGGCATAAATCAACCTTATTATTCCACACTTGATTGCTGTCAATATCGGGGTCAATATCCCACGCTATGCAATGGGTATCATCCACGTAGACGCGGCGGAAGTTCTCAATATCGGCGAACGGTTCAAATACCGTGCCCTTTTGGATAAGAGGACCCACATTGTAAAGCCGTTTTTCTCCGTTATCAAATGTTATGGTCAAAGTAAAATCATTATTCGGAACAACGCCTGTAATTCTTTTCTTTCCGCTTGCGAAGTATTCCGCCGTTTTGCAGTCAAAGCCTTTTGAAATATAATATTCTGCCGTTTTACTCATATTGCCACCTCCGAGGGGAGCCGTTTATTTTAACGGATCTATTGCGAACAATTCTTGTTTTTCTCTTGCGAGTTCCCAGTTTTCCCGAAGCTCTTCTTGATGAAAAGCTGCCCAGCCTAAGAGCATTTTCAATTGCTTGGAGGGCATCGTGCCGTCTAATACTTCCAATTCTTCAATAGACACAATTACTTCAGAACTGCCGTAAAAGGCGTGAAAATGCGGAGGCATATGGTCTTTCCAATAAATACAAACTTTAATTCCTCGAAACATACAGATTGTAGGCATACATTCACCTTCTTTATTGTATTTGTATTATAGCATATTTTCCGGCGAATATCAATAGAGTAATAATCAGTGCTTACATAAAGCTTGAAACAAAAATTTCTATTCCGATAAAGATAAGGATTGCGCCGCCTAAAATTCCGGCTTTGTCGGCTAACCTTGTGCCCGCTTTTTTGCCTATGACAAGCCCCGTCATACATATTATAAAGGTTACGATGCCGATGATAAGACAGGCTAAAACCGCTTCAAACAAGCTGTAATCGGCAATTGTAAAGCCCACCGACAGAGCGTCTATTGAGGTTGCAACGCCTTGCAGCAGCAGTCCCGAAATTCCTACGGGAGGCTTTTCTTCGCCGCTGCCTTTGTTTTTTACTCCCTCGTATATCATTTTTCCGCCGATAAAGCCCAGCAGTCCCAAGGCGATCCATGGGATGAATTTTTCAAAAACGGTGAAGTACTGCACAAGGGCGGAAACGCATACCCAGCCTATCATCGGCATGATAAATTGGAATAGGGAGAATATTCCCGCAATTCCGCTCATCCTGCTCTTCTTCATTTTCGGCTCGTTCAGACCGTTGGCAAGAGAGACGGAAAAGGCGTCCATGGCAAGCCCTACGCCAAGCATAATGCTGTTGAAAAAGAATGAAAAACCTAAATTCATTTGCAATTCCTCCTAACAAAAAAAGTATAGCTCAATCGGGCTATACTTGAATTTGATTAAGGAAAGAACTCACAGCATAACCAATCTGAGTTATACATGAGTCTCGCAATTTAAAACAAGCCAGACCGAAGAAGGTCAGTATGTTGACTTGCTACACAAATTGTGCTTGCTACTCCCTCATAGGATATTTTATATTACCGCATATTATAGCAGGATATTTTAAAAAGTCAATAGCTTGCGGGAAAATTAATTATGCTTGATTGGAAAAATTTCAAAAAGCTATTGCAAAATGCGGGAGAATATGTTAAAATTTATATATAGCTGCAAATAAAAATGTTAAAAGGTGTTGACAGATATGACGAGTTACGGTACACTTTATCAGCAAGCAAGCAAGCAAGCAAGGGACAGTTCTGTAATTTTTGCTATCTAGAAAGCTGTCAAGCTGTCACTGAAGCAGATCTGAGGCGGCGGACGAGGGAGAGAGTG
>JAJQGK010000066.1 GCA_021200555.1 Clostridiales bacterium
TACCACAGCTGAACCCACTACAAACGCTCCCGAATTTGCGGCAAATGATGAGTCTGTAGTCATTGATGAGGCGAACAAGCAGGTTACGCTTCCCGCAGAAACGGGAACAGAGGACTTTAAGCAGCTTGTTACAATCGGCAGCTTCAGCGTAACGGATGCGGAGGGCAACGCTCTTTCGGAGGACACTCTTATCGGCACGGGCTGCAAAATTCAGCTTCTTGACGGTGAAGGCAATGTCGTATCGGAATACACTGTTATCGTGCTTTCAGACGTTGACGGCAACGGCAAAATTACGGCGGCGGATGCAAGGCTTGCATTGAGAACGGCGGCGCAGCTTGATACTCTTGAGGGAGTTTATGCTATTGCGGCGGACTTTGATGCCGACTCGGCGATAAAACCCTCGGACGCAAGATCCATTTTAAGGGTTGCGGCAAAGCTTGACTGATAAAATTTAATTTGCAATAAAAAATCAGCGGGGGATTGAAAAATCTCCCGTTGATTACACTTTAGCCGTATTTATTTAAGAACAACTTCCATATATTGTCTTTGCTTTGTAAGACCGCAGCTTTCGTAAAATTTTATCGCCTGCTCGTTAAACGCCCACACGTTCAGCTCCGCAATTTGGCAGCCCGCCTTTTCGGCTTCCTTTACCGTGGCGTTCATCAGCTTTTTTCCTATTCCCGAACGCCTGAACTCCTTGTCAACGCACACATCGTCAATATACATCGCCTTTTGCCGAGCCATAATTCCCTCTCCGCCCCGCTCGTATATCTTTGACATGGTGTAGCCCGTAACGAAGTCATTTTCATCCGCTGCCACAAGAATAATTTCGTCCGCGCTGTTTATTTTCTTTTCAACGTCCTTAACGGTGTATTTTGAGCCGCTGAGGAAAAATCCGGCCTGCCCTCATGGTGCATTTCCGCCATTGTGTGAAGAAGCTCCACAAGCCTCGGAGCGTCCTTTTTCTCTGCTTTCCTTACGGTTACTTCCCTTGTGTCCGACATTCGGTAAAATCTCCTTTGCTTTTTATTCTAATATACCACTGTACGGAGAAGTTGTCAAATCGATTTTGCATTATCAACAAAAAAGTACTTGTAATTGCCCGAAAAATATAGTATACTAAATCATATTATACTAAACACGGGAGTTGAGAAAATGAGCGATCCCATTAAAGTTGATTTTTCAGATAAGGGGAAGGGAAAAGGAAATTCCTCTACCAAGGAGGTTCTTATTCCGCCCGAAAAAGCGGGGCTTAAAATCGTATTAAGCCTTCTTATCACCATTGTTGCCGGAGCGATAGTGTATTATTTTATGCTGCCTCCCATGAATTTCAGCGCCATTGAATTTTATATGTTTTGGGCTGTTGTTCTCGCAATATTCATAGCGTCCAATTTTGTACTATCAAAGGCATTTATCAAGCCGGAATACGTACCCTATGTCAAGCGTGTTTCCATTGCGCCGATTATAATCGCCTTGATTTTGGCGGTTGTGCTCCTTGTGGGGTACCTTACTTCCTGCGTGCTTTTCAGAGCAAAGTCCTACACCGAGCTGCTCTCATTTAACGATGATGTGGAATTCAGTCAAAGCGTTACAAAGATTGACAGCACAAGTGATTTTTCAAACGTTGCCATGATCGACACCGATGCGGCGTCAAAGCTTGCCGATAAGGTTCTGGGCGAGCTTGCCACGAGAAATCTGGAGTCGCAGTTTGACATTGCAACGGAATATTCGACTCAGATAAACTTCAAGGGCAGCCCCTGCCGTGTTTATCCTCTGAAATACGGAAATATTTTCAAGTGGATTAACAACACAAGCGACGGCTTCCCGGGATATGTTATCGTTAATATGAATACCCAGGAAACAGAATTTTACTTCCTGACCGAGGATGATACCACCGAGGGTTATATGAAATACTCTCCCACCGAGCATTTTCAGAAAAACCTTAAGAGAATAGTCCGCTTTAACTATCCTACGGCGCTTATAGGCAATATCTCTTTTGAAATAGACGACGACAACACGCCTTACTGGATTTGCGAAGTCCTTGAAAAGAAGGTCGGTCTTATCGGAGGAGACGACGTAAAGGGCATTGTCCTTGTAAACGCTGTCACCGGCGAGCTTTCCTATCATGATGTTGAAGAGGTTGCCGCCGAGGACTCCGAGCTTACTTGGATAGATCAAGTTTATGTTGCAAGCCTTCTTGTGGAGCAGTACAACTATTACGGCACATACAACAACGGCTTCTGGAACTCTCTTTTCGGTCAGACGGGAGTTAAAAAGACAACGACCGGTTCAAGCTATATTGCAATGAACGATGACGTTTATATTTACACCGGCGTTACAAGCGTTACTTCCGATGAGTCCATTCTCGGATTTATCCTAATTAACCAGCGTACAAAGGAAGCGAACTTCTATAATATTTCAGGCGCAACGGAAAGCTCTGCTCAAAGCTCCGCCCAGGGCGCTTTGTCGGATAAGGGCTGGACCGCAACCTTCCCGCTGCTTATAAACCTTGACGGCGAGCCCACCTACTTTATGGCGATGAAGGACAGCAACAGCGTTGTCAAGAGCTACGCTATGGTAAACGTGGGAAATTACAACATTGTCGGTACGGACTCTGCGGACGGCAATCCCAGCCTTACCCAGTGTATTAACAATTACGCCACCGCCCTAAAGGACAGCAAGAATACGGTTATCAATGTTGATACGTCGGTTGAGCCTGAGCTTGTAACCGACAACGGCGGCAGCGAAACGGAGACTGCGGAGATAACCTTAACGGGTGCGATCACCGATATAAAATCTCAAAGCGAAAGCGGCACAACCTGTTATTACATCCTAACCACCGCCGAAGATAAGTATATTAAGGTTTCCGCAGACGATATGCCTGAAGCGATTTTCCTTGAAATCGGAGATATTGTCACCGTCACATATGATGAAGCGGATGAGTCGGATAATTGGATTGAAGCATCCGAAATCGATGCCGGAGCATCGTCTTCCGTCTCGGAAACGACAACCGAACAGACAACGGAATAAAAACAGAAAAAACAACGCCGCAGCGGAGCTTTTCGGAGCCTGCTGCGGTTTACTTTTGCATAAAATCCCGAATATACAATTTGGTCAAAAAAGAGTTTGCCTTATATGCAATATTTGTAAACATTTTGTTAATAATATAAATTTTTATTGAAACTTATATGTTTTCTATGATAATATGAGGATGAGAAAGCTTAAATAAATCTTAAATTAAAATCAAATCAAACTAAAAAAGCTTTTAATTAATCCGTATAATTCTCAAAGGCGGTTTGTCAAGTCAAGTGCAACAAGAAGATAAAAGTTCAGTGAGGACCTCAT